>NZ_JBEXEX010000027.1:0-99259 GCF_040606445.1 Streptomyces sp. NPDC005408
TACTGCAGGGGGGACCCTGTGGGAGAGTAGGACGCCGCCGAACAATCATTGTGGGAAAGCCCCGCACCTTCTGGTGCGGGGCTTTTCTGCGTTCAAGACCCGGAGCCCCGAACTCCTTTCCTGCTACGACCCCTTTCAGAGTCGGCCGGCGGCTTTCAGCGCGAGGTAGGCATCTGCGAGGGCAGGTGCAAGGTTGTCAGGAGTCGCGTCGACGACGGTGACGCCATGGCGTTGGAGCTGCTCTGCCGTACGACGGCGCTGAGCCTGCGCCTGGGTGGCGGCTGCGGCGTCGTACACCGCCTCGATAGTGCGTCGGGAGGTGGACATCTGCTGGATGTGAGGGTCGGCGACCGAGGCCACGAGCACCGTGTGCCGTTGTGTGAGCTGGGGGAGGACCGGCAGCAGCCCTTCCTCGATGGGAGCAGCCTCGAGGCTCGTGAGCAGCACGATCAGCGAGCGGCGCGGGGCGCAGGTGAGGGCGGTCGCGCTGAGGCCACGGGCGTCGGTCTCGACAAGCTCGGGTTCAAGGGGAGCGAGCGCGTTGACCAGGGCGGGGAGGAGATCGCCGGCCGAACGGCCCTGGACCTGGGCGCGGATACGGCGGTCGTAGGCCAGGAGGTCAACGCGGTCACCTGCGCGTGAGGCCAACGCGGTGAGGAGCAGTGCTGCGTCCATGGCCGCGTCGAGGCGCGGGACATCTCCGACTCGACCGGCCGATGTGCGGCCTGTGTCGAGGACGACGAGGATGTGGCGGTCGCGTTCGGGGCGCCAGGTGCGTACGGCGACGGTGGTTTGGCGGGCGGTGGCGCGCCAGTCGATGGAACGAGTGTCGTCGCCGGGTACGTAGTCGCGGAGGCTGTCGAACTCAGTGCCCTGGCCGCGGATCAGGACGCTGGTGCGGCCGTCCAGTTCGCGCAGCCTGGCCAGCCTGGAAGGCAGATGCTTGCGGCTGGTGAAGGGCGGCAGGACGCGCACGGTCCAGGGGACCCTGTGGGTGCCCTGGCGGGCGGCGAGGCCCAGCGGTCCGTACGAGCGGACGGTGACGCGCTCCGCTTGGCGGTCGCCGCGGCGGGTGGGGCGCAGGGCCGTGGTGACGCGTCGGCGTTCGCTGGCGGGGACGGTGAGCTTGTGGCGCGATGCGGCCTGTTCGGTGCCGGTGATCCAGCTGCTTGGGGGCCAGGCGTCACGGAGGTGGGCGCGCAGGGGGCGGTTGGAGGGGTTCGTGACGGTGAGTTGGACTTCAGCCCTGTCACCCAATCGAACTGATGTGTCACCACTTCGGGTGAATCGGAGCGTTCGCACTGGCGCGGCGAGGGCGTAGTCGCACAAGATTGCTAGGGAAAGAGGGGCATTCACAGCAAGCATCCCGGTCCAGCTCGGGGCCAGGATGCCCACGGGGAGAGAGCCGAGTGCGGCGAGGAGTGCGGTTCGTCCGGTGAGGGCCATGGGCCAGCGCCTCAGCGGGGGACGGGGACGTGGGTGAGGATCGCGGTGATGACGGAGTCGGCGGTGACTCCTTCCATCTCCGCTTCGGGCCGCAGCTGGATCCGGTGGCGCAGGGTGGGCAGGGCCAGGGCTTTCACATCGTCGGGGATGACGTAGTCGCGGCCGGTGAGCCAGGCCCATGCGCGGGCGGTGGAGAGCAGCGCTGTGGCGCCTCGGGGGGAAGCACCGAGAGTGAGTGAGGGGGATTCACGGGTGGCGCGGCAGATATCGACGACATAGCCGGCGATCTCGGCGGACACCGAGGTCTTGGCGACGGCATCCCTGGCGGCTTCCAGGTCGGCCGGTCCGGCGACGGGGCGTACGCCTGCAGCTTCCAGGTCGCGGGGGTTGAAGCCTTCCGCGTGACGGGTCAGCACGTTGATCTCGTCAGCGCGGCTGGGCAGCGGGACCGTCAGTTTGAGAAGGAACCGGTCCAGTTGGGCTTCGGGGAGTGGGTAAGTGCCTTCGTACTCAACGGGGTTCTGGGTCGCGGCGACGAGGAAGGGGTCGGGCAGCGGGCGGGGTGTGCCGTCGACTGTGACCTGGCGCTCCTCCATCGCTTCGAGGAGCGAGGACTGGGTTTTCGGTGGCGTGCGGTTGATCTCGTCGGCGAGGAGGAGGTTGGTGAACACGGGACCGGGCTGGAACGAGAACTCGGCGGTGCGTGCGTCGTAGACGAGGGAACCGGTGACGTCGCTGGGCATCAGGTCGGGAGTGAACTGGACTCGCTTGGTGTCGAGTTCAAGGGATGCCGCGAGGGTGCGGACCAGCAGCGTCTTGGCTACGCCGGGCACTCCTTCGAGGAGAACATGGCCGCGGCAGAGCAGAGCCACGACGAGTCCGGTGACAGCGGGATCCTGGCCGACCACGGCCTTGGCGATCTCGGTGCGCAGAGCCTCCAGGGAGGTGCGGGCGCGGTCCGAGTTCTCAGCTGTCTCGGGGGTCGGGGCGCTCATGAAGTACGTACCTCTCTTTCGAGGGCGTCGAGTTGGTCAGCCAGGTGGATGAGGGCGGTGTCATCGGCCGGAGCCGGGCCGAAGAGCAGGTCCATCAGGTCTCGCTCGCCGGTTGGGAGATGGGCGGAGACGGCCGGGAGCAGCGCGTCGGGGGAGTGGGCGTCGACAGGTGGGACGCCGAGGAGTGGGGCGATGCGGGTGCGGGTGGCCGAGCGCAGGGCGGCGGCCGCGCGGTCGCGGGCGTTCACCTTGCGGTAGAGGCGGGCGCGGCCCTCGGTGGATTCGGAGGCACGGATGGCGACGGGAAGCCGTTCGGTGACTAGGGGGCCCAGACGGCGGGCGCGCCAGATCGCGGCCAGGACGACGGCGAGTGCGAGCTGGAGTGTCCCCCACAGCCAGCCGGAGGGGATCAGGTCCAGGAACGAGCTTTCGGTGTTGCCGTTAGTGCCGTCTTGTGCGGCGGAGTTGTCGCCGAGCGAAGGGAGGTACCAGACCAGATGGCTGCGGGAGCCGAGGAGTTGCAGGGCGAGGGAGGCGTTGCCGTGCTTGTCCAGGCGGTGGTTGTAGAGGATGTCGGGGGAGCCGAGCAGGACGGTGTCGCCGTTGCCGGGTTCGTCGATCCTCAGGAGCGTGGGCAGGCCGTCGCTCGGGAAGCAGCTGTCGGCGCCGGGCGTTTCGGTGGAGTACCGCTCACCGCCGAGCTCGGCATCGCCCGCGCTGCGGGCAGCGGGCAAGGAGCACTGGGGGGTGCGTGCCGAGACGGCGGCCGGTGCTTCGCTGTGGACGCCGGGAGCCAGGGCGTGGAGCGACGCGGAGCCGGCGGAGAGGAGGATCGTGCGGCCGCCGGAGTTGGCCGCTGCGGTGCGGAGCGTCCGTTGCTGTTGTTCCGTCAGCAGGTCGGGGACGGTGACGAGAAGAGTGGTGTCGGGCCCGGCGGTGGTGGTCGCCCCGTCGAGGGTTGTGACCACGCGAGTGGTGACGCCGCGGTCCTTGAGGAGTTCGGCCACGGCGCGGCTGCCGTAGCGGTCGGCGGAGCGGGGGTCGAGGCGGCCGTGCTGGTCCCCGGAGCGCAGGGCAGCCATGGCGATCCCGGCTGCGACGAGGATGACGAGTGCGAGCAGCAGGCCGCGGGTGCGGGTCCACACCTGGCGCTTCGTGGGGGCCATGGAGGTGGAGCTGACGGAGGCCGCAGTCATTCGGCTGCTCCTTGGGCCACGCCGCTCAGTTGGGGCTTTGTGCGCTCCAGCTCGAGGTCGAGATCCCGCAGACGCAGATATGCCTGCCGGTCGGCGGTCCGGCCGCCGTATGTCACGTCGTCGAACTCCCTCGCGGCGGCGCGGAGTCCGTCGGCCTGGGCAGGGAGAGAACGTCCGGCTTCGGCGGCGGCCTCGTCGGCGGTGCGGCCGGGGCGCGGGTCGAGGAGAGTCCGTTCCTCCAGGGAGCGGACGATGGCCCGCATGCGTTCCTGGACGGCCTGGTTCCAGCGCCCTGCGGCTGCGTGGGCCTCGGCGGCGGCACGGTGCTCGGATGCGCTGCGTGGCCTGTCGCCGAAGAGGGAATCCGCGGAGCCGGGGGTGCGCCGCGGCGTGCCGAGTCGCCACCAGAGGGCGGCCATCAGACCTATCACGAGCAGGATGACGACGACGAGTCCGAGCGGGCCGCCGGGGGTGGCGCCGGACGCGGAGTCGAAGAGGCCGCCGACCCAGTCCCAGAAGCGGTCGAGGGCGCGCTGGAGGAGGCTCGGGTCGTTCTCGTGGTACATCGGCTTGGACAGTTCCCGCTCCGCTGCCTCCCGTGCAGGGATGCGGGGGGTGTCCACCGGTACGTCGTCGCTTGCGCGGATCGTTGACCGCGCCGTCATCACGCCCCCCGCAATGGACACCGCATCAGCTCCTGGAGGAGTCGTTGCCCGACGGCTCGGAGCCGTAGCCGGGGACGCCCGCGGCCCGTGCGAGTTCCAGGTCGAGAGCTTCGCGGCGGATGCGCTGGTCGACGTAGAGGAGGACCGTCACGCCGGCGGAGATCGGGTAGGTGATCGAGGAGGCGATCACCGAGCCGATACCAGTGATGATCAGGAACGGCCATCCGAAGTCGGGGTTGTTTCCGGCGAACAGGTCGCTGAACCCGGTGCCGTCCACCGCGAACGCGATCACGCTGAACGGTATGGCGATGATCATCGAAACCAGCAGCGTCAGGAGCAGCGTGAGCAGGACGATGCCGAACGTCCGCCACCACGCGCCCTGGACCAGCTTGGCGGAGCGGCGGAGGGACGCGACGACACCCTGGCGCTCAAGCATCAGCGCTGGGGAGGCGAGGGCGAACCGGATCATGAGCCAGATGATGGCGGCGAAGGCTGCGAGGCCCCCGAGCACGGCGAGCGCGATTCCCCCTCCGCCGCCCAGCAGCAGTCCGGGCAGAATCGCCACGGTCATGATGGCGGCGCCCATCAGGGGCAACAGCAGGGTCAGGCCCAGCAGTTGAGGAAGCCGGGGCCGCGCCTCCTGCCATGCCTCGGAGAGTGTCACCGGGCGGCCCAGCACGGAACGGCTGATCACTATGGTGAGAAGTGCCGTGGTGAAGAGGGTGGCGATCAGGGTGATGACCAGCGCCGGGCCCATGGCGAGCAGGCTGGCCTGGAGCGAGTCCACGGACTGCCTCAGAGCCTCCGAGGGCGTTGCGTCCGGGTCGACCTCGGGCGGGTCGGGGAGCAGGTAGCGCTCGACGAGGATGTTGCAGATCTGGGAGATCACCGAGACGGTGATCGTGATGCCGAGCACCGTGCGCCAGTGGGCGCGCAGTGTCGAAACAGCGCCGTCGAGGATCTCTCCGACACCCAGGGGACGCAGCGGGATGACACCGGGCTTGGCCGCGGCGGGTGGCCGGCCCCAACTGCCGTGCGGCTGACCGCCCCAGCCGGGGGCGGGCGGTGGCATAGGGACGCGGTCGGCACCTGGGACGGTCGGTGCGGACCACTGTCCCGGGGGCGGCTGCTCGGTGGACCACTTCGAGGCGGGGCCGCTCTCGCCGACAGGCTCGGCGGGCCGGGGAACGCCGGCGTCCTGCCCGTCGGAGGGAGCAGATCCGGGCGAGGCCCAGCCCGGAGTGTCGTTCACGGTCGTCCACCTCATGAATTGGTCGCGGCACCGGCTCGGCGAGCCGGCACGTTCAAGGTGCCTGTCCCCGTGGTGGGACGGCAGGTTGGTGGCCATCGTGCCACGCGTGGGCCGCGGGCGGGCGGGGGCCTGTATCTCCTTCGCACCTTCAATGTCCGTGGCTCACGGGGCAGACTGGGCGGATGGCTGATCAGCACGTACAAAACCCGGCCGGTACCGAGCCGCCCACGCTTCCGGCGCTGCGCTGGGACGAGCCACCGGAAGGGCCCGTACTGGTGCTGCTCGACCAGACCCGGCTGCCCGCCGAGGAGGTCGAGCTGGTCTGCACCGATGTGCCGGCCCTGGTGCGGGCGATCCAGACACTCGCCGTACGTGGGGCGCCGCTGCTGGGTATCGCCGGTGCCTATGGGGTGGCCCTCGCGGCCGTGCGGGGCTACGACGTGGAAGAGGCGGCGGAGCTGCTCGAGCGGGCGCGGCCCACCGCGGTGAATCTGGGGTACGGCGTGCGGCGTGCGGCGGCCGCGTACAGGGTGGCGGTGGACAAGGGAGCGGATGCCGAGCAGGCAGCACGTGCGACGCTCTCCGCGGCCAAGGGGCTGCACCGGGAGGACGCCGAGGCCAGTGCTCGGATGGCTGAGCACGGGCTGGTGCTGCTCGAGGAGCTGCTGCCGGGCGGTGGTCACCGGATCCTCACTCACTGCAACACCGGTGCGCTGGTCTCGGGCGGGGAGGGCACGGCGTTCGCCGTGGCGCTCAGGGCGCATCGCGCGGGCCGGCTGCGGAGGCTGTGGGTGGACGAGACGAGACCGTTGCTGCAGGGTGCCCGGCTGACCGCCTATGAGGCGGCGCGGACCGGGATGCCGTACACATTGCTCACGGACAATGCCGCGGGATCGCTGTTCGCGGCGGGGGAGGTGGATGCGGTATTGATCGGGGCCGACAGAATCGCGGCCGACGGATCGGTGGCGAACAAGGTGGGGAGCTATCCGCTGGCGGTGCTGGCGAAGTACCACCATGTGCCGTTCATCGTGGTCGCGCCGACGACAACGATCGATCCGAGCACGCCGGACGGGGCCGCGATAGAAGTGGAGCAGCGGCCTGGGCGGGAAGTGACGGAGGTCACATCGCCGCAGCTGGCGGTGGCTGGGGGAGTCGGTGGCGGGCTGCCTGTCGCGCCGCTGGGAACCCAGGCGTACAACCCGGCGTTCGATGTAACACCGCCGGATCTGGTGACGGCGATCGTCACCGAGCAGGGAGCGTTGTCCCCGGTCACCGGGGGCGGAATAGCGGAGCTGTGTGCCAGGTCACGCCAGGTAACGATTAGCTAATGGGATGATGTCGAATATGAAGGGACGAGTCCTTGTCGTCGACGACGACACCGCACTGGCCGAGATGCTCGGGATTGTGCTGCGTGGTGAAGGTTTCGAGCCGTCGTTCGTAGCGGACGGCGACAAGGCACTGGCCGCTTTCCGTGAGGCCAAACCCGATCTTGTACTGCTGGATCTCATGCTGCCCGGACGGGACGGCATCGAGGTGTGCAGGCTGATCAGGGCCGAGTCAGGCGTGCCGATCGTGATGCTCACGGCCAAGAGCGACACCGTGGATGTGGTGGTGGGCCTGGAATCCGGGGCCGATGACTACATCGTCAAGCCGTTCAAGCCGAAGGAGCTGGTCGCCCGGATCCGGGCGCGGCTGAGGAGGTCGGAGGAGCCGGCGCCGGAGCAGCTTGCGATCGGGGATCTGGTCATCGATGTGGCCGGTCACTCCGTGAAGCGGGAGGGGCAGTCGATCGCTCTGACTCCGCTCGAGTTCGACCTGCTGGTGGCACTCGCGCGCAAGCCGTGGCAGGTGTTCACCCGTGAGGTGCTGCTGGAGCAGGTGTGGGGCT
This sequence comes from Streptomyces sp. NPDC005408, assembly GCF_040606445.1. Taxonomy (NCBI): domain Bacteria; kingdom Bacillati; phylum Actinomycetota; class Actinomycetes; order Kitasatosporales; family Streptomycetaceae; genus Streptomyces; species Streptomyces sp. NPDC005408. Next base: position 7,443 of record NZ_JBEXEX010000027.1, read on the forward strand.
ATCGCCACGCCGCCGACACTCGGCTGGTCAATGTGCATGTACAGCGGTTGCGTTCCAAGGTCGAGAAGGACCCCGAGCGCCCGGAGATCGTGGTGACCGTCCGTGGTGTCGGTTACAAGGCCGGGCCGAGCTGATATGTCCGGAGGCAGCGTTGCTCCGAAGCCCGGTGAGCCGGGAGTCCGTACGGGGCGGGCTGCCGGACCGGGGCATGAGCCCTCGCGATTCGGCCGTCTGCTCCAGGGGGGACGGCTGCCCCAGGGCGCTGCGCCCGGGGGCCCGGTCCTCCGGCTCCTGATGCGCTGGGTGCGCCGTCCGCTACTGCCCGCTGTGCGGCTGTGGCGGCGGAACATCCAGCTCAGGGTCGTTGCCAGCACGCTGCTGATGTCGCTCGGCGTGGTGCTGCTGCTGGGCTTCGTCGTCATCGGCCAGGTGCGCAACGGTCTGCTCGACGCCAAGGACAAGGCTGCCCAGAGTCAGGCGGCCGGTGGCTTCGCCGTGGCGCGTGAGAAGGCGAATCTCCTCATCGGGTCGGGCAGGCAGAACGGCGCTGCCACGGACGGCAGGGCCGCTGGCAGCTCTTGGCGGTCCGACCTGGTGCAACAGCTTTCCAGTGGCGGTCAGGGCGCGTTCCACGTGGTGGCGCTCAGCGCCGACTCCGAAGACGCGGGCCGCGGGCCGCGCACCTCGGGGAGCGTTGCCTTCGAAAGCATTCCCGAGGACCTTCGGAACGCGGTCGACCAGGGCACCGGTACGTACGAGACGTACATGCAGATCAAGTACAACAACGAGCACGAGCCCGAGCCCGGGCTGGTCGTCGGTACGCGACTGAACGACATCGAGGGCAATCCGTACGAGCTGTACTACCTCTTCCCGCTGGCGCAGGAGGAGCAGTCACTCAACCTGGTCAGAGGCACCCTCGCCACTGCCGGGCTGTTCGTGGTCGTTCTGCTCGGAGCCATCGCCTGGCTCGTGGTGCGGCAGATCGTGACGCCGGTGCGGATGGCTGCGGGGATCGCCGAGCGGCTGTCCGCCGGCCGCCTGCAGGAGCGGATGAAGGTCACCGGCGAGGACGACATCGCCAGACTCGGCGAGGCCTTCAACAAGATGGCGCAGAACCTCCAGCTCAAGATCCAGCAGCTGGAGGAGCTTTCGCGGATGCAGCGGCGCTTCGTGTCGGATGTGTCGCACGAGCTGCGTACGCCGCTGACGACCGTACGGATGGCCGCCGACGTCATCCACGAGGCGCGGGTCGACTTCGATCCGGTGACAGCGCGTTCCGCGGAGCTTCTCGGGGACCAGCTCGACCGTTTCGAGTCGCTGCTCTCCGATCTGCTGGAGATCAGCCGCTTCGACGCGGGTGCCGCGGCACTGGAGGCCGAGCCGATAGATCTGCGCGAGGTGGTACGACGGGTGATCGGCGGTGCCGAGCCGCTCGCCGAGCGCAAGGGCACCCGGATACGGGTGATCGGCGACGAGCAGCCGGTCGTGGCCGAGGCCGATGCCCGGCGGGTGGAGCGTGTGCTGCGGAACCTGGTCGTGAACGCGGTCGAGCACGGCGAGGGCCGGGACGTGGTGGTGCGGATGGCGGTCGCAGGCGGGGCCGTCGCCGTCGCCGTACGCGACTACGGAGTGGGCCTGAAACCGGGGGAGGCAACCCGGGTGTTCAACCGCTTCTGGCGGGCCGATCCGGCGCGCGCCCGGACGACGGGCGGCACCGGCCTCGGTCTGTCCATCGCAGTCGAGGACGCCAGGCTGCACGGCGGCTGGCTACAGGCATGGGGCGAACCCGGTGGGGGCTCGCAGTTCCGGCTGACGCTGCCGCGTACGGCGGACGAGCCGCTGCGCGGTTCGCCGATACCGCTGGAGCCGGAGGACTCGCGGCAGAACCGGGAGCGCGCCAAGTCCGCCGCCCCGAAGACGAACGGGCACCGGCTGGCGGCCGTGCCCGTGCAGTCGGCGACCGACCGGTCGCCCCTGCCCGTGCCGCCGCGTGCTCCGGTACCGCCTCCTGCGGCCCCGGCGGGTGTGAACCCGGCGGCACTGCCCGGCAACGGTGCCCGGGTGGTGTCACGTCCGGCGGGCGAGCGGCGCGACGACTCGGCAGCACAGCTTTCATCGGACCGGGAGGACACGACTCGTGGGCGCTGACCCCCGACGCAACAGCCGCCGAGGCACGCTCACCGCATCTGTCCTGCTCGGCTGCAGCGGTGTGCTGCTCGCGGGGTGCGCATCGATGCCCGACAGCGGTGACATCCATGCCGTGAAGGCGTCCCAGCGTGCCGACTCGCAGGTGCGCGTGTACGCCGTGGCGCCGCGGAAGGGCGCCAGTCCGGACCAGATCGTCACGGGCTTCCTCGAGGCGATGGTGAGCGACGATACGAACTTCGCCACCGCGCGGACCTATCTGATGCCGGAGACCTCCAAGAAGTGGCGGCCGGAGGTGGGTACCACGGTGCTGTCGGCTGCCCCGGGCTCGGGGCAGGCCACAACCGGTGGCCGGGAGAACCCGGGCATCGACATTCCGCTGCTGGGCACGCAGATCGCAACGGTGGACCCCCAGCACGCCTATCAGGCGGTCACGCCCACCCCCTACAGCGAGATGATTCATCTGTCGCAGCAGAACGGTCCGGACGGCAAGGAGTGGCGGATCGACCGCCTGCCGCCGGGGCTGGTGCTCGGCGCGTCGGACTTCCGGCGCAACTACATCTCGGTGAACAAGTACTACTTCGCCTCCGGGCGGGCCTCCACCCTGGTCGCCGACCCGGTCTACATCCGGCAGCGGCTGGATCCTGTGACCCGGATGGACCCGGTCACGCAGTCGGTCAAGGCGCTGCTCGACGGCCCGACGAACTGGCTGAGGCCTGTGGTCGAGTCGCCCTTCCCGACCGGCACGACGCTGAAGAAGGGCACCAGGTCGCTGGCGTTCGACGACCGGAACGCGCTGAAGGTGCCGCTCAACGAGAAGGCGTCCAATGTGGGCCGCCTGCAGTGTTCGAGGATGGCGGCGCAGATTCTGTTCACCCTCAAGGACCTGACGTCCACCAGGGTCGAGCAGGTGGAGCTGCAGCGTGCGGACGGCTCGCAGCTGTGTGTGGTCAACAGCAGCCAGGCCGAGGGTTACGCACGGGACCATGTCTCGGGCCAGTCGACGAACCAGTACTTCGTCGACAGCAAGAGCCAGCTGGCTCTGCTGTCCGGCGCAGCCAAGGACATAGGCGAGCCGGAGAACGTGCTTGGCCCGTTCGGCAATGGCCGGCTGCAAATGAGCCTGGTCGGGGTGGCTCGCGACGAGCGCACCGCGGCGGCGGTCTCGAAGGACTACAGCAACCTGTACGTGTCCTCCATCATGGCGAACAGCGAGCTGGGCCAAGCGGTGGTCCAGAGCCACGGCAACAGCCCTGCAAACCGTCTCTCGGCACCCAGCTGGGACGGCCGGAACGATCTGTGGGTCGCCGACCGCGATCCGCGCCATCCGGCGCTGCTGCGTCTGGCGCACGGCGCGGGTACCCCGCAGAAGGTCAAGGTCATCCCCGGGCTGGACGGTGCACGGATCGAGGCGGTCAGGGTTTCGGCGGACGGTGTGCGCATCGCACTGCTGCTGACGAAGGACGGTAAGACCACGCTGCAGATCGGACGTGTGGAGCGCCAGGGCCCTGCGGCCAACCCGGTGGTGTCCGTCGCGGAACTGCGGCCCGCCGCGCCTCAGATGGAGACGGTGACGGCCGTTTCCTGGGCGGGTCCCAGCAGGCTCGTGGTGGTCGGCAAGGAGTCCGGCGGAGTCCAGCAGGTGCGCTACATGCAGACCGACGGCTCGAGTTCGGACGCGAGCGCGCTGCCGGGGCTCAACCGGGTCAAGGCGGTCGCCGCCTCCGACGACGAGAGCCGCCCGCTCGTGGCGTACTCCGAGGACGACGGCATCGTGCGGCTGCCGCCCGGCGCGAACTGGCAGACGCTCGTCAAGAAGGGCTCGTCGCCGGTCTACCCGGGGTAGTCACGCCCGGACGAGAGTGCGCCCGCGTCTGCCGAACCACCCGGAGAGGCGCCGAGGGCGTCTGAGCCGCGCTGCGGCCTGCCGGGAAGGGCCCCTGAGGCGCCCCGGCAGGGCCGTGGAAGGCCTCCTGGCGCTGCCCCGGTGGGAGTTATCCACAGGGGTGGTGCGGCGCTCCAGCCGCAGGCACAGTGGTTGTCATGCGGGGCTGGTGGCGGGAAATCTCCGGTCTGGTGCTGCCCGTTGCCTGTGGTGGTTGCGGCACTCCTCGTACGCCGCTGTGCGAGGAGTGTGCGTGGGCGCTGTACGGCACGGCGGCGCGCAGAGCGAGGCCGGTGCCCGAGCCCGAGGGCCTGCCGGTGGTGCACGCCGCTGCTCCGTATGCCGATGCGGTACGTGCCGTGCTGCTGGCGCACAAGGAGCGGGGCGCGATGGGGCTGGCCCGGCCCCTTGGTGTCGCGCTCGCCGGGGCGGTGCGGGCCGCAGTGCCCCGGGCCACCCTGGGGACTGGTCCGCTGCTGCTCGTACCGGTGCCGTCGGCGCGGCGTGCGGTCAGGGCGCGGGGGCACGACGCGGCGCGGCGGATCGCTCTTGCCGCCGCGGGTGAGCTGAGGCGTACGGGGACGGAGGCCAGGGCGCTCCCGGTGCTGCGGCAGCGGCGTGAGGTGGCCGACCAGTCGGGTCTCACGGCCCGCCGGCGGGTGGCGAATCTGGCGGGGGCCCTGGAGGTCGTCGCCGGCGGTGGACGGCTTCTGGAGGGGGGCAGAGCGGTGCTGGTGGATGACCTCATGACCACCGGGGCTTCGCTGACCGAGGCAGCGCGGGCGCTCCGTGCGGCCCCCGGGCTGCGATTCTCCGGATTCGCATCGCTGAGCGCGGCGGTCGTCGCAGTGCCACCGCTGTCTTTCGAAATAAACCGGAACTGACCGAGAACTTGCATCGTTGCAGGTAGTGAGAGACGAAAAACCCCTGAATGGAGGTACGCGTTGGTAGCGGGTGCCGACACCCGTCCGAGCGAGCTATGTTCGGTTGTGAGGAATGGCGATTGCCGTACCTCACCGAATGCACTGTGGTGCTTCCGGCCAGGGATTCGAGGGAGAGAAAACCTCGAAAGTGGTGGGGTGGGGATCTTGTCGACTGGGGAGGAGGAGGTGAAAGTCGCCAAGTCCGAGGCTCCGGTGATCACCGGAGTCTGGTGCAAGAGGGAGAGGCTCCGCAGCCAGCGAGCGGACGGAGCTATCCGGGAACGGAGTTCTGCGTGGACATCGTCGTCAAGGGCCGCAAGACCGAGGTGCCCGAGCGGTTCCGCAAGCACGTGGCCGAGAAGCTGAAGCTGGAGAAGATCCAGAAGCTCGACGGCAAGGTGATCAGCCTGGACGTCGAGGTGTCCAAGGAGCACAACCCGCGGCAGGCCGACCGTTCCGACCGTGTGGAGATCACTCTTCACTCCCGCGGCCCGGTGATCCGGGCGGAGGCCGCAGCCGGCGACCCGTACGCAGCGCTCGACATCGCCACCGGCAAGCTGGAGGCCCGGCTGCGCAAGCAGCACGAGAAGCGCCACAACCGCCGTGGAAACGGCCGGATTTCGGCTTCCGAGGTGGCCGACGTCGTCCCCGGCGTCGCCGAGTTGAACGCCAACGGCCGGCCTCAGGCCGAAGAGGCGCCGCAACCCATTCCCACCACCAGGATCGGCTCGCTCGAAGTCCAGGGCGAGGGACCGCTGGTGGTCCGCGAGAAGATCCACACCGCAGCACCTATGACGCTTGACCAGGCCCTCTACGAGATGGAACTGGTCGGGCACGACTTCTACCTCTTCGTCGACTCCGAGACGAAGCAGCCCAGTGTCGTCTACCGACGGCACGCCTATGACTATGGCGTCATCCACCTGGAGACCGACCCCCTGGCCGGATCCGAGGCGGGCGGTGCCGGAGGTGCGCTCGGCGGCTGAGTGCCGCCGACAGGTAGGTGGTGCCCCTGGCGTGCCGTGTGCGCCCCCAGGGGCACCATCGTGCGACCACAGGATCACCGCTCTGTCGTCCGGGCATGAAAGCATGGCGTCCCAGGCCAACCGATGCACTCTGTAATGACGTTGGCGGAGCAGACATGATCTTCAGGCCGCGGCCTTCAGGGGGAGGAACGATGGCGGACAGCTTCGGGCCGGTTCATGACAACACGGACGACGCGGGCGATGCCGGCGCCACAGTCGCCGCAGCCGGTGCGGACCACGGTGGCTCCCGCAAGGAGCCGATCCGGGTCCTGGTGGTGGATGACCACGCCCTGTTCCGGCGGGGACTGGAAATTGTCCTCGCGCAGGAGGAGGACATCCAGGTCGTCGGCGAGGCGGGCGACGGCGCCGAAGCGGTCGACAAGGCCGCCGATCTCCTTCCCGACATCGTGCTGATGGACGTGCGGATGCCCAAGCGCGGCGGCATCGAAGCCTGCACCTCCATCAAGGAGGTGGCCCCCAGTGCAAAGATCATCATGCTGACGATCAGTGACGAGGAGGCCGACCTCTACGACGCGATCAAGGCGGGTGCCACCGGCTATCTCCTCAAGGAGATCTCCACCGACGAGGTGGCCACGGCGATCCGGGCGGTGGCCGACGGGCAGTCGCAGATCAGCCCGTCCATGGCGTCCAAGCTGCTGACCGAGTTCAAGTCGATGATCCAGCGCACCGACGAGCGCAGGCTCGTGCCCGCGCCCCGGCTGACCGACCGGGAGCTGGAAGTGCTCAAGCTCGTGGCCACGGGGATGAACAACCGGGACATCGCCAAGGAGTTGTTCATCTCCGAGAACACAGTCAAGAACCACGTGCGCAACATCCTGGAGAAGCTGCAGCTGCACTCCAGGATGGAAGCCGTGGTCTACGCGATGCGGGAGAAGATCCTCGAGATTCGGTAGCGGTCACCGGTGGTCAGGAGACGGCCTTGACCAGGTCCGCGGTCAGCTCGGCACGGTCGACCCGTTCGATGCGTACGGAATCGCAGCCGACCCACGCCGCCGCCTCGCGCAGCGCCTGGGCCATGGGAGCGACCGCCTTCGCGCTGTCCAGGGACACCTGGCGCGCCACCAGCGTCGTGCCCTCACGGGCCGGGTCGACGCGGCCCAGCAGCTTTCCGCCCGACAGCAGCGGCATCGCGAAGTAGCCGTACACCCGCTTGGGCCTGGGGACGTACGCCTCCAGGCGGTGGGTGAAGCCGAAGATCCGCTCGGTGCGCGCCCGTTCCCAGACGAGTGAGTCGAACGGCGAGAGCAGGGTCGTACGATGCCGGCCGCGCGGCTCGGAGGCGAGCGCCTGCGGGTCCGCCCACGCGGGCTTGGACCAGCCCTCGACCATGACCGGGACCAGCCCGGAGTCCGCCACCACGGCGTCGAACTGCTCGCCCTTGATGCGGTGGTAGTCCGCGATGTCCGCGCGGGTGCCGACGCCCAACGACTGGCCCGCGAGCCGGACGAGCCGGCGCAGGCACTCCGTGTCGTCCAGCTCGTCGTGCAGAAGAACATCGGGGATGGCCCGCTCGGCGAGGTCGTACACCCGCTTCCAGCTGCGCCGTTCGGTGCACACCACCTCGCCGTACATCAGCGCACGCTCCACGGCGACCTTCGACGCCGACCAGTCCCACCACTCGCCGCCGTTCTTCGCGCCGCCCAACTCCGTCGCGGTGAGCGGGCCTTCGGCTCGAAGCTGCTTGATCACCGTGTCGTAGGCGCCGTCCGGAAGGTCGTGGTTCCAGTGCGGGCGGGCGCGATAGGAGCGGCGGCGGAAAGCGAAGTGGGGCCATTCCTCGACGGGCAGGATGCAGGCCGCGTGCGACCAGTACTCGAAGCTGTGGCCCTCGGTCCAGTACGCATCCTCGACCGTCCTGCGGCCCACCGCCCCGAGGCGCGCGTACGGAATCAGCTCGTGCGAGCGGGCCAGCACCGAGATCGTGTCCAGCTGGACGGCGCCGAGATGCCGCAGCACGCCCCGCACCCCGCCGCGCCGGTCCGGGGCGCCAAGGAAGCCTTGGGCGCGCAGCGCTATGCGGCGTGCTTCGTCGGCGGACAGTTCGGCGGCGGGCGGCGGCACACTGGTCATGGTCCGCACCCTAGACGGCGCCACTGACAATCGGCCTGGGCCGCAGATCCCGGCCGCCGGACCCGCAGGCCCTGCCCGGCAGAGCCCAGTCCGGTGATACCCAGGCCCCGGCTTCGCCCGGTCAGCTCCGGGGCGGCAGATACAGATGGGTGCTCGACAGCCCCAGGTCCGATGGGAGCAGCGCGCCCACCCACACATCCCTGAGCGTGTCCTTGTTGAGCAGGGCCGCCCGCAGCGCTCCCTCGACCACGAAACCGGTCTTCTCGGCCACGGCCCGTGATCCTTCGTTGCCGACCTCTGCCCGCCACTCGAGCCGCGTCGCGCCCAGCCTGGTGAAGGCCCAGTGCGCCACCGCGCCGACGGTTTCCGCCATGATCCCGCGACCCCGGTGCTCCTTGTCCGTCCAGAAGCCGATCTCCCAGGTGCCCGAGAAAGTCCGCAGGGTGACCGCGACCGACGCCATCAGCGCTCCGCCCGCGCGCGGCAGCACCGCGAAGGTGCACATCGTGCCGGAGCGCCAGCCGTCCGGGACCATGTGCCCGGTGAACTCGGCCGCGTGCTGCCGTTCGTAGGGTGAGGGGACCGTCGTCCACCGTTGGATGTCGGGATCCTGACAAGCCTGATAGACCGCCTCCGTGTCGTCGCTCGTGAAGGTGCGCAGCAGCAGACGTTCAGTGGTGAGGGTGATGGGCTCCATGACGGGATTCTGGTCATGTCCGCGAAGGGATGCGAGCACTTTTCGTACCTCACCGGCACCTTCCGCGCGTCCCGCGCGTTCTTCTTTGCGGGTACAGCAGGCCTGGCTGACGGCGGACCTCCCGACCCGGCGTGGTCCTCGCTTACGATGGCCGTTGCGGTGGGGCCCACCTGCCGTGCCCGCGCCAGTGTCCATAACAAGACCCAGTGCCAGGCCCGATCGGCAAGGAGACCAACCTCAGTGTCCGTCTTCAACAAGCTCATGCGTGCAGGCGAAGGCAAGATCCTGCGCAAACTGCACCGCATCGCGGACCAGGTCGCTTCCATCGAAGAGGACTTCATCAACCTCTCCGACGCCGAGTTGCGGGCTCTCACCGATGAGTACAAGGAGCGGTACGCCGACGGTGAGAGCTTGGACGACCTGCTCCCCGAGGCGTTCGCGACCGTCCGTGAGGCCGCCAAGCGCGTCCTCGGTCAGCGCCACTACGACGTACAGATGATGGGCGGCGCCGCGCTGCACCTCGGGTACGTCGCCGAGATGAAGACCGGTGAGGGCAAGACCCTCGTCGGCACGCTCCCCGCCTACCTCAACGCGCTCTCCGGCAAGGGCGTCCACCTGATCACGGTGAACGACTACCTGGCCGAGCGTGACTCCGAGATGATGGGCCGGGTCCACAAGTTCCTGGGCCTGAGCGTCGGCTGCATCCTCGCCAACATGACGCCGGCTCAGCGTCGCGAACAGTACAACTCCGACATTACGTACGGAACGAACAACGAGTTCGGCTTCGACTACCTGCGCGACAACATGGCGTGGTCCAAGGACGAGCTCGTCCAGCGCGGCCACAACTACGCCATCGTCGACGAGGTCGACTCCATCCTCGTCGACGAGGCCCGTACGCCGCTGATCATCTCCGGCCCGGCCGACCAGGCCACCAAGTGGTACGGCGACTTCGCCAAGCTGGTCACGCGCCTGTCCAAGGGCGAGGCGGGCAACCCCCTCAAGGGCATCGAGGAGACCGGCGACTACGAGGTCGACGAGAAGAAGCGGACCGTCGCCATCCATGAGTCTGGCGTCGCGAAGGTCGAGGACTGGCTCGGCATCGACAACCTCTACGAGTCGGTGAACACCCCTCTCGTCGGCTACCTGAACAACGCCATCAAGGCGAAGGAACTGTTCAAGAACGACAAGGACTACGTCGTCATCGACGGCGAAGTCATGATCGTCGACGAGCACACCGGCCGTATCCTCGCCGGCCGCCGCTACAACGAGGGCATGCACCAGGCGATCGAGGCGAAGGAAGGGGTGGACATCAAGGACGAGAACCAGACCCTCGCCACGATCACCCTGCAGAACTTCTTCCGCCTCTACGGCAAGCTCTCCGGCATGACCGGTACGGCCATGACCGAGGCCGCCGAGTTCCACCAGATCTACAAGCTGGGCGTCGTGCCGATCCCGACGAACAGGCCGATGGTCCGCAATGACCAGTCCGACCTGATCTACCGGACCGAGGTCGCGAAGTTCGCTGCCGTCGTCGACGACATCGCCGAGAAGCACGAGAAGGGCCAGCCGATCCTTGTCGGCACGACCTCGGTCGAAAAGTCCGAGTACCTCTCGCAGCAGCTCAACAAGCGCGGCATCCAGCACGAGGTCCTCAACGCCAAGCAGCACGACCGGGAGGCGACGATCGTCGCCCAGGCCGGCCGCAAGGGCGCCGTCACGGTCGCGACGAACATGGCCGGCCGTGGTACGGACATCAAGCTCGGCGGCAACCCCGACGACCTCGCCGAGGCGGAGCTGCGCCAGCGCGGCCTCGACCCGGTCGAGCATGTCGAGGAGTGGGCGGCTGCCCTGCCTGCCGCGCTGGAGCGCGCCGAGGCGGCCGTCAAGGCCGAGCACGACGAGGTGACCGACATCGGCGGGCTCTATGTGCTGGGCACCGAGCGTCACGAGTCGCGGCGTATCGACAACCAGCTGCGCGGTCGTTCCGGCCGTCAGGGCGACCCGGGCGAGTCCCGTTTCTACCTCTCCCTGGGCGACGACCTGATGCGTTTGTTCAAGGCGCAGATGGTCGAGCGCGTGATGTCGATGGCCAACGTCCCCGACGACGTCCCGATCGAGAACAAGATGGTCACGCGCGCGATCGCCTCGGCGCAGTCGCAGGTCGAGCAGCAGAACTTCGAGACGCGTAAGAACGTCCTGAAGTACGACGAGGTCCTCAACCGTCAGCGCGAGGTCATCTATGGCGAGCGCCGCCGCGTTCTGGAGGGCGAGGACCTGCACGAGCAGGTGCGCCACTTCATGGACGACACCATCGACGCCTACATCCAGGCGGAGACCGTCGAGGGCTTCGCGGAGGAGTGGGACCTGGACCGGCTGTGGGGTGCGTTCAAGCAGCTCTACCCGGTCAAGATCACCGTCGAGGAGCTGGAGGAGGCGGCCGGCGACCGTGCCGGGATCACCGCCGAGTTCATCGCCGAGTCCATCAAGGACGACATCCACGAGCAGTACGACGACCGTGAGAAGCAGCTCGGCTCGGACATCATGCGTGAGCTGGAGCGGCGCGTGGTGCTGTCCGTACTGGACCGCAAGTGGCGTGAGCACCTCTACGAGATGGACTACCTCCAGGAGGGCATCGGCCTGCGCGCGATGGCCCAGAAGGACCCGCTCGTGGAGTACCAGCGCGAGGGCTTCGACATGTTCACCGCCATGATGGAGGGCATCAAGGAGGAGTCCGTCGGCTATCTGTTCAACCTGGAGGTCCAGGTCGAGCAGCAGGTCGAGGAGATCCCGGTGCAGGACGCGGCTCCTTCGCTCGCCAAGGAGGACGCCGTTCCGGCGGGAGCCTCCCGGCCGGAGATCCGCGCGAAGGGGCTGGATGCCCCGCAGCGGCCGGACCGGCTGCACTTCTCCGCTCCCACGGTGGACGGCGAGGGCGGCGTGGTCGAGGGCGACTTCGACAACGACGGCCAGCCTGCCCGCTCGGAGACGGACGGGCTGACGCGGGCGGAGCGGCGCAAGGCGCAGAAGGGCGCCGGGCGCCGCCGCAAGAAGTAGCTCTCTGCGCTTGTCTGTTGTGAGCGCTTGTCTGCTCTGAACGGCCGGGGCCGGACACCCATTGCGGTGTCCGGCCCCGGCCGATTTGCTCAAGGGCTCGCTGTGGCACGGCCCAGACCGAGGCGGCGTGCGGCGCGGGTCATGGCGCGGGACATCTTCGACGGCATCGAGTCGGGGGCGGGGACGGTGACGGGGCGGACCCGGCCGTTGTGGATGGCGCTGATCCGCCATCCCTCGTCGGTGTTCACGACCACGACGGTCTGCCGTGACAGGCGCCGCTTGGGGAGCCTGGAGTGCCAGGGCATCAGCACGGAGGCGGTGCCGTACAGGATGGCGACCCCCGGGGCGATGTGCCTGATGTCCTCGATCTCGCCGACCAGCGCGGAGCCGGTGAGGACGCCGCGGAAGAGCTGGTCGTGGTTGTCCTGGTGCTCGGCGCGGCCCACGGCGCGGGTGCCGTCGTACGACACGTAGTCGGAGTCCTCGGTGAAGCAGGCGCCGAAGGCGACCGCGTCGCCGTCGTTCCAGGCCTGCATGAAGCGCTGGAAGAGGTCCTGGATCTGGATGTCGCTGGTGCTCATGGCATGTCCTCCGGGTTCTTTCCTTGGGCAGTGCTATTATTTCGACCAACGAAGCTTACGATAACAGAAAGATTCGAATGTCGAAAGAAGCGTTGATGAGGAACGTCGCCCAGCAGCTCCGCTCCCTGCAGCAGAGCTTCGACGCCTTCGACGAGGCCGCCGCCGCGCGGCTCGGCGTGAACCGCACCGACCTGCGCTGTCTCGATCTGGTGCTGGGTGCGGGGGAGCTGTCGGCCGGTGAACTGAGCGCCGCGCTGAAGCTCAGCCCGGCGGCGACGACCACGGTCATCGACCGGCTCGAACGCATCGGACTGGTCGTACGGAGCCGGGATGCGGCCAACCGGCGGCGGGTTCTCGTCAGCGCCACGGATGCCGCGCGCGAGGCCGAGGTCGATGTCTATGTGCCCGTCGGCGCCGCCGGGGCCGAGGCTCTGAGCCGCTACGACGAGGACCAGCTCGCCACGATCCTGGACTTCCTCCAGACGGCCCGGCAGGTGCAGGAGGGGCAGGCGGCCCGGCTCGGCGCGGACGGCGGCTGAGCGGGGCGCCTGCGGCTTTTTCGTCGGCGGGCGAGCGGAGTGCCCGCGGCATTTTGGCTGTCGGTCGGCTACTGGGCGGCGGCATTTTGGTTGTCGGCCGGCTACTGGGCGGCGGACGCGGCGGCGCGTTCTCCGCCGAGCTCCACCGCGGCGCAGCGCCAGCGCTGGTCGGCGCCCTGTTCCAGGCGGAAGGCCATCGCGCTGACCCGGTCGCCGGAGCCGATCCTGGCGAAGGCCTCGATCACGCCCGGGCCGGGGTGGTACTCCCCGCAGTGGCGTACGACCGGTGTCACCCGCTCCGCCGGCCGCAGCGGGGCTCCCGGGGCGAGCCGCACGAGCTGTTCGTACGCCTCCCCGATGGTGTGTCCGAGCATCCAGTGCACCGGGCGCCGGCCGCTCAGCACCGCGAGAAGGCGGTCGGCGAACCAGTAGTGCGGCTTGTGCTGCCGCCGTGCGCGTGCCATCGCCGCTGCCGCCGCCGCGGCGGGTCGGCGCTCGTCGTGCCGCCCCGCGGGCCGGGTCCTGTTCATGCTCATGCAGATCGCCCCCGATATGCCGGGCCCGGTGCAATACCGGGCGGTAACTTCGCTGGTGATCTTCTACGGGGCGGACTCGGCGGACCGCAATGCGGCGGCCCGCGGCGGCGGCAGGCGCCATAGATCACCTATCAGGGTGACGAGGGGCCGCCACGGGGCGTCAGGAGGGGATGCGCGACACGTCTCCGGTGGACGGTCGCGAGGCCGATAGCGGCAGCCCGAAAGGGGACCTGGCGCGGGGCCTCGCACGTATCCTGAGGGCGTTTCCGACTACGAAAGCGGTCAGCCATGCGCGTCTACGTCCCTCTGACGCTTCCCGGTCTCGCTGAGGCGCACAAGACGGGCGAGCTCGGCCCCGGGCCGCTGACCGCGTATGCCGTCACGCCGGGACTGCGCGAGTGGTACGTCTCCGACGACATCGAAGAACTGGAGTACGCGGCGCTGAACCGTGCCGCGGCCGCGTCGCTGCGGCTGCTCGCCGGTGACCCGGACGCGGTCAGGCGCCGGGTCGTCGTCGCGGTCGACGTAAGGGACCAGGACGCGGTCGCCGATCCCGACGGGGTGCTGGTCGCCAGCGCGCTCGGCGAGGTGCGGGTCGCCAACGCGGTGCCGCTGTCCAAGGCGGCGGCGGTGCATGTGGACGCCGACGACGCGATCGGTGACGTGGCGGCCGCGGCGGACGCGCTGGGGGCGGCGGACCAGGGCGACGACGACGCGCAGTTCACGGTGGACGGGGCGGAGGACCACGAGCTGCTCTGGTACGGGGTGCAGGAGATCGCGAACCTCATCGGCTGATCCGGGGATCCCGGAGGGCGGCTGAGGCGGCTGGCTCATGGCCGTACCGGCCGTTTGTCAGACCTGGCCGGTACGGTTTTCGCATGGGGAAGAACAGCACGCATCTGGTCTGGGACTGGAACGGCACACTGCTCGACGACATCACGGCTGTCATCGGGGCGACGAATGCCGCCTTCGAGGAGATCGGCCTGGAGCCGATCACGCTCGAGCGCTACCGCGAGGTCTACTGCGTGCCGATTCCCCGTTTCTACGAGCGGCTCATGGGCCGGCTGCCGTCGGACGCGGAGTGGGAGGTCATGGACGAAGCCTTCCACCGGCACTACAGCGAACACCGGATCGGGTGCGGGCTGACCGACGGCGTCGAGGATCTGCTGCGGGAGTGGCGGCTGGCCGGGCGCAGCCAGTCGCTGCTGAGCATGTACGGGCACGAGCAGCTGGTCCCGGTCGTGCGGGGCTATGGCATCGAGAGCCACTTCATACGGGTTGACGGGCGGACCGGGCCGTCCGGCGGCACCAAGGCGCTGCACATGGAGCGCCACCTCGCGGCGCTGGACGGCGTCGCTGCGCCGGATCGCACGGTGGTGATCGGCGACGCGGTCGACGACGCGATGGCGGCGGCGCATGTGGGGGCGCGGGCCGTGCTGTACACGGGCGGGTCGCACAGCAGGGCGAGCTTGGAGTCGGTCGGGGTGCCGGTGGTGGACAGCCTCGCGGAGGCGGTGGAGGTGGCGACGCGACTGGTGGCGTGACGGGCTGACGTCTTGCGGCGCGGGCGCCCGCAGAAGCTCCGCCTCGCGGCGCCGGTTGTGCGGACCAGCCGCCGGATCAGCCCGCGCACCCGTCACCCCGCCCCACGGGCCGCGCCGCTACCCCGGGCCGCGCCTCCTACGTCACCGGTGCCTTTGCCCGCAGCACCGTAAGGAACTCCCTCATCCATGCCGAGTGGTCCGGCCACGCTCTCGAGGACACCAGGGTGCCGTCCACCACCGCCTCCGTGTCCTGGAAGCTGGCGCCTGCCGCCTGCATGTCCAGTTCGAGTGCCGGATAGGCCGTCACCCTGCGGCCCTCCAGGCTGCCGATTGCCGCCGTCAGCAGCGGGCCGTGGCAGATCTGGGCCACGGGTTTGTCGGCGTCGAAGAACGACTTCAGAATCTTGCGGAGCTCCGGATCGTTGCGCAGGTACTCCGGGGCGCGGCCGCCCGGGATCACCACCGCCACGTACTGTCCGGGGTCGACCTCCGAGAAGCCCAGGTCCGCGGGCCAGGTGTAGCCCGGCTTCTCGGTGTACGTGTCGAAGCCCGGCTCGAAGTCGTGCACCACGAACTGCAGTTTCTTGCGCGCGGGGGCCGCGATGTCGACCTCGTAACCCTCTTCCCGCAGGCGCTGGTACGGGTAGAGGACTTCGAGGGACTCGGCCGCATCGCCGGTGACGATCAGGATCTTCGGTGTCATGGCTGCTCCCGGTGTCGGGCTGTCGACGGTGCCCCTGCCGTCGGTGCAGGGCGTCGACGGGGTGCCGTGTCGTCACCGCCAACCTGCACCGCGGCGGGCTGTTTGCCAAGAGAGGGCCTGTGTCGCTGTCCAGAGTGTCAAACTTCCGGCCCCGCTTTTGTACACATACGGCTCATGACGGGTCGGGGGGGCGGGGCGATAGCCTGGACCCGTGATCAGCGCTATATGCCGTGGGGGCAGCGAAGCCCCCGGCCCGCGCCCGGTGCGCCACAGCGCCCGGGCGATCGTTGATCACCCCGTTCCGGCCCCGCTGCCAACATTGGCCAATAACGGCTCGGACATCTCTCATCGCGGCATAACGTCGACTCCGACCGGACACCCCGCGTCGTGGCGTTGCGTCGCTTCTTTCCCCTACGTCACGCAACGGCGCGCGACAGGAGCCAGAGGACATGCAGACCAAGCTGGACGAAGCCAAGGCCGAGCTGCTCGCACGGGCTGCCCGGGTAGCTGAGAACAGCCCGGTCGGGGGGCACCTTCCGACTGGGGCCGAGCACGGCAAGAGGCCGGATGAGGGCACCGTGCTCAGGTACCTCCAGCGCTACTACCTGCACACCGCTCCCGAGGACATCGCCGACCGCGACCCGGTCGACGTCTTCGGCGCGGCACTTTCGCACTACCGGCTGGCGGAGAACCGCCCGCAGGGGACGGCGAACGTGCGGGTCCACACCCCGACCGTCGAGGAGAACGGCTGGACCTGCAGCCACTCCGTGGTCGAGGTCGTCACCGACGACATGCCCTTCCTCGTCGACTCGGTCACCAATGAGCTCTCCCGCCAGGGCCGCGGCATCCATGTCGTGATCCACCCGCAGGTCACGGTCCGCCGTGATCTCACCGGCAAGCTCATCGAGGTGCTGCCGCTGGAGGCGAACGGCAA
The DNA here is from genome assembly GCF_040606445.1 of Streptomyces sp. NPDC005408. NCBI lineage: Bacteria > Bacillati > Actinomycetota > Actinomycetes > Kitasatosporales > Streptomycetaceae > Streptomyces > Streptomyces sp. NPDC005408. The sequence continues at coordinate 24,097 of NZ_JBEXEX010000027.1, forward strand.
GGACCTGCCGCACGACGCGGTCGTCGAGTCCTGGATCCATGTCGAGATCGACCGTGAGACCGACCGGTCCGACCTCAAGCAGATCACCGCCGATCTGCTGCGTGTCCTGTCCGACGTCCGCGAGGCCGTCGAGGACTGGGAGAAGATGCGCGACGCCGCGCTGCGCATCGCCGAAGAGCTGCCCAGCGAGCCGACCGCCGACGATCTGCGCGACCAGGAGGTCGAGGAGGCGCGCGAGCTGCTGCGCTGGCTCTCCGCCGACCACTTCACCTTCCTCGGCTACCGGGAGTACGAGCTCACCGAGACCGACGCGCTGGCCGCTGTGGCCGGCACCGGCCTCGGCATTCTGCGCTCCGACCCGCAGCACAGCACCGACGAGGCGCACCCCGTCAGCCCGTCCTTCAGCCGGCTCCCTGCGGACGCCCGAGCGAAGGCCCGCGAGCACAAGCTGCTCGTGCTGACGAAGGCCAACAGCCGCTCGACCGTGCACCGGCCCTCCTACCTCGACTACATCGGGGTGAAGAGGTTCGACGCCGAGGGCAATGTCATCGGTGAGCGCCGCTTCCTCGGCCTGTTCTCCTCCGCCGCGTACACCGAGTCCGTGCGCCGTGTCCCGGTCATCCGCCGCAAGGTCCAGGAGGTCGTCGAAGGTGCGGGCTTCGCGTCCAACAGCCACGACGGCCGCGACCTGCTGCAGATCCTGGAGACCTATCCGCGCGACGAGCTGTTCCAGACCCCGGTCGACCAGCTGCGCTCCATCGTCACGTCCGTCCTCTACCTCCAGGAGCGCCGCAGGCTGCGGCTGTACCTGCGCCAGGACGAGTACGGCCGCTACTACTCCGCGCTCGTGTACCTGCCGCGCGACCGTTTCACGACCGACGTACGGCTGCGCCTCACCGACATCCTGCTGGAGGAGCTGAACGGCCGCACGCCGGTCGACTTCACCGCCCTGCACACCGAGTCGGTGCTCTCCAGGCTGCACTTCGTCATCCGGGTCCAGCCCGGCACCGAGCTCCCCGACCTCACCGACGCCGACAAGGACCGCATCGAGGCCCGGCTCGTCGAGGCGGCCCGCTCCTGGGCCGACGGCTTCGGTGAGGCACTGAACGCCGAGTGCGGCGAGGAGCGCGCCGCCGAGCTGCTGCGCCGTTACGGCCATGCCTTCCCTGAGGGCTACAAGGCCGACCACTCGCCGCGCGCAGCCGTCGCCGACCTGGTCCATGTCGAGCAACTGGCCCACTCCGACAAGGACTTCGCGCTCTCCCTGTACGAGCCGGTCGGCGCGGGCCCCGGCGAGCGCCGCTTCAAGATCTACCGCACCGGTGAGCAGGTCTCGCTCTCCGCCGTCCTGCCGGTCCTCAACCGGCTCGGCGTCGAGGTCGTCGACGAGCGTCCGTACGAGCTGCGCTGCTCGGACCGTACGACCGCGTGGATCTACGACTTCGGTCTGCGCATGCCGCAGGCCACGGGCAACGGCGACTACCTCGCCGACGACGCCCGCGAGCGCTTCCAGGAAGCCTTCTCCGCCGTATGGACCGGAGAGGCGGAGAACGACGGCTTCAACTCCCTCGTGCTGCGCGCCGGTCTGAGCTGGCGGCAGGCGATGGTGCTGCGCGCGTACGCCAAGTACCTGCGCCAGGCCGGTGCCACCTTCAGCCAGGACTACATGGAGGACACCCTCCGTACCAACGTCCACACCACGCGGCTGCTGGTCTCCCTCTTCGAGGCCCGGATGTCCCCCGAGCGCCAGCGCGCGGGCACCGAGCTGACCGACGGTCTGCTGGAGGAGCTCGACGGCGCGCTCGACCAGGTCGCGAGCCTGGACGAGGACCGGATCCTGCGCTCCTTCCTCACCGTCATCAAGGCGACGCTGCGCACGAACTTCTTCCAGGAAGCGGCGGGCGGCTCGCACCACAGCTATGTGTCGATGAAGTTCGACCCGCAGGCGATCCCGGATCTGCCGGCGCCCCGCCCGGCGTACGAGATCTGGGTCTACTCCCCGCGCGTCGAGGGCGTGCACCTGCGCTTCGGCAAGGTCGCGCGCGGTGGTCTGCGCTGGTCCGACCGGCGTGAGGACTTCCGTACGGAGATCCTCGGCCTGGTCAAGGCGCAGATGGTCAAGAACACCGTGATCGTGCCGGTCGGCGCGAAGGGCGGCTTCGTCGCCAAGCAGCTGCCCGACCCGTCGGTGGACCGCGATGCCTGGCTCGCCGAGGGCATCTCCTGCTACCGGATCTTCATCTCCGCCCTGCTCGACATCACCGACAACCTGGTGGCGGGCGAAGTCGTGCCGCCGGCCGATGTCGTACGCCACGACGAGGACGACACCTACCTCGTCGTCGCCGCCGACAAGGGCACCGCATCCTTCTCCGACATCGCCAACGAGGTCGCGGTCGCGTACAACTTCTGGCTCGGCGACGCCTTCGCATCGGGCGGCTCCGCCGGATACGACCACAAGGGCATGGGCATCACCGCCCGCGGCGCCTGGGAGTCCGTCAAGCGGCACTTCCGCGAGCTCGGCCACGACACCCAGACCCAGGACTTCACGGTCGTCGGAGTCGGTGACATGTCCGGCGACGTGTTCGGCAACGGCATGCTGCTCAGCGAGCACATCCGCCTTGTCGCGGCCTTCGACCACCGGCACATCTTCATCGACCCGAACCCGGACGCGGCCACTTCGTACGCCGAGCGCCGCAGGCTCTTCGAGCTGCCCCGCTCCTCCTGGGCCGACTACAACAAGGATCTGCTGTCGGCCGGTGGCGGCATCCACCCGCGTGCGGCCAAGTCGATCCCGGTCAACGCGCACATGCGCGCGGCCCTCGGCATCGACGCGGGCGTCTCCAAGATGACCCCCGCCGATCTGATGAAGGCGATCCTCAAGGCCCCGGTGGACCTGCTGTGGAACGGCGGCATCGGTACGTACGTCAAGGCTTCCACCGAGTCCAACGCGGACGTCGGCGACAAGGCCAACGACGCGATCCGCGTCAACGGCGAGGACCTGCGGGTCAAGGTCGTCGGCGAGGGCGGCAACCTGGGTCTGACCCAGCTCGGCCGGATCGAGTTCGACCGCAACGGCGGCAAGGTCAACACCGACGCCATCGACAACAGCGCGGGCGTGGACACCTCCGACCACGAGGTGAACATCAAGATCCTGCTCAACGGCCTGGTGTCGGACGGCGACATGACCGTCAAGCAGCGCAACAAGCAGCTCGCCGAGATGACCGACGAGGTCGGGGCGCTGGTGCTGCGCAACAACTACGCGCAGAACGTCGCCCTGGCGAACGCCGTCGTCCAGGCGCCCTCCCTGCTCCACGCCCACCAGCGCTTCATGCGGCGACTCGGGCGGGACAGGCATCTGGACCGGGCCCTGGAGTTCCTGCCGAACGACCGGCAGATCCGTGAGCTGCTGAACGCGGGCAAGGGACTCAGCCAGCCGGAGCTGGCCGTACTGCTCGCCTACACCAAGATCACGGTGGCGGACGAGCTGATCGGGACCGAGCTGCCGGACGACGCGTATCTGCGCCGACTGCTGCACGCGTACTTCCCGCAGCCCCTGCGCGAGAAGTTCCCCGAGGCGATCGACGCGCACCCGCTGCGCCGGGAGATCGTCACCACGGTGCTGGTCAACGACACGGTGAACACCGGTGGTTCGACCTTCCTGCACCGGCTGCGCGAAGAGACGGGCGCGTCGATCGAGGAGGTCGTGCGGGCGCAGACCGCGGCTCGCGAGATCTTCGGACTCAGCGCAGTCTGGGACGCCGTCGAGGCCCTGGACAACAAGGTCCCGGCCGCCGTCCAGACGCGTATCCGGCTGCACTCGCGCCGCCTCGTCGAGCGCGGTACGCGCTGGCTGCTGGGTAACCGGCCGCAGCCGCTGGAGCTCGCCGAGACCATCGGCTTCTTCGCCGAGCGCGTGGAGCAGGTCTGGGCCGAGCTGGCGAAGATGCTCCGCGGCACGGATCTGGAGTGGTACGAGAGCATCCTCGAGGAGCTCACCGAGGAGGGCGTCCCCGAGGAGCTCGCCATGCGGGTCGCCGGGTTCTCCTCCGCGTTCCCGACGCTCGACATCGTCGCGATCGCGGACCGCACCAAGAAGGAGCCGATGGCGGTCGCCGAGGTGTACTACGACCTCGCCGACCGGCTGCGGATCACCCAGCTGATGGACCGCATCGTCGAGCTTCCGCGGGCCGACCGCTGGCAGTCGATGGCCCGCGCCTCCATCCGCGAGGACCTGTACGCGGCGCACGCCATGCTGACGGCGGACGTGCTCTCCGTGGGCAACGGCACTTCGACGCCCGAGGAGCGGTTCAAGGCCTGGGAGCAGAAGAACGCGGCGATCCTGGGCCGGGCGCGCACGACTCTGGAGGAGATCCAGAGCTCGGACACCTTCGACCTGGCGAATCTGTCGGTGGCGATGCGGACGATGCGCCAGCTGCTGAGGGCGCACAGCTGACAGGGCTGACACGGCCGACAGGGCTGTAAGGAGGCGCCCGGCACCGCATCGGTGCCGGGCGCCTTCGTGTTCAGGGGGTGCGACGGATCCGGCTCAGCCAGCCCGAGGACCTCGGGTCCCTCGCGGCCCGGCCGACACCCGCGACCGCCGCCGCCAGCGGCTTGGGCAGCCAGCCGCGGAAGTCCCGTACGTCGCGTCCCGCCGCCCGCCCGCACATCGCGGCCACGTCCGCCGCGGTCGGCCGGTCCTCGGGCCGGGCGGCGAGGCAGGCCGTCAGCACCTCGCGCAGCGCCGCCGGGTGTGCGCCGAGGTCCGGGGGCTCCCGGTCGGTGCCCGCGATCCGTGTGGCGACGACCAGACCGCCGCCTTCTCCGTACGGATGGCTCCCTGCGGCGGCCTCCGCGGCGAGCAGCCCGAGCGTGAACACGTCGGACGCGGGCGTGAGTTGTTTGCCCAGCGCATGCTCGGGCGACATGTACTTGGGTGTGCCGACCATCCGGCCGACCGTGGTCAGCGACGCCGTCCCGACGGCCCGCGCGATGCCGAAGTCGAGCAGCCAGGGTCCTTCGGCGGTGAGCAGCAGATTGCCGGGTTTCACGTCGCGGTGTATCACTCCGGCTGCGTGCACCGCCGCCAGCGCGTGCGCAGCGCACGCGGTCAGTTGGAGCACGCACGCGAGCGGCAGCGGCCCGTGTTCGGTCAGTGCGTCGTCGAGCGCCAGCCCCGGTACGTAACGGGTGGCGAGCCAGGGCCGCGGTCCTTCCGCGTCATGGTCGACGACCGGTACGACATGGTGGCCGTGAACCCTGCGTGCGGCCTCGACCTCGCGCGCGAAGCGCTGCCGGAAGTTCTCGCTCTGCGCGTGCTCGCGGCGGATCAGCTTGAGCGCGACGGGCCTGCCCTCGGCGGTGCGGGTGAGGTAGACCGTGCCCATGCCGCCCTCGCCGATCCGCGCTTCGAGGACATAGCCGGCGATCTCCTTCGGGTCGTCCGCGCGCAGCGGTTCAAGGCCCCCGTTCCGCATGCCGGCCCCCTAGGTCCTGTCCGGTCGATCTTGCCGGGCTCGCGTGCCCTGGCACGGCACCTCGCTGCGTTGTCGTCAGTCGCCGACGCTCCGCGTCGGCTCCCTCCTCCGCCTTGCGATGCACCACGCCAGACCCCGCTCACTGATCCAGCCTGATCGACCGGACAGGACCTAGGCCCTGTCGTGCGCCTGCCGTTCAGCGCGACGGGAGCCTATCGCGCGGCCGTGGCTGCCCACAGCCGACGGCAGGACAGCAGCGCGGCGGTGAGCAGCAGCCCGTTGCGTACGACCATGAGCAGCAGGCCGACCGGCGTGCCCGCCAGGACATCGTCGTACAGGACCGGGTAGGCGAGCGCGCTCACCGCGGCTGAGGGCAGTATCAGGAGCGCGGCCGTGCGCTGGGTGGTGTGCCGGGAGGTGAGGCAGACGGCGGCCAGACCCAGCAGCCAGACCAGATACTGCGGGCTGATGACCCGGCTGGTGACGGTGAAGAGCAGTACGGCGGCGAACGCCGCGTCGAAGGGTGTGGCGGGCGTCCAGCGCCGCGACCTGGCCCGCCACAGCAGCAGCCAGCACACGGCCGCGATGCTCAAGAACAGACTGAGCCGCGCGATGCTCGACACATACGGGCCGACGAATTCGAAGGCTCCGTACTGGTAGCGGACCGTGCCCGGCCAGCCCATCGTCCGCGCGAGCTGGAGCGCGGTCCCTCCGAGCGACTCGATCTGGACGCCTCTGGCGCCCTGTTGCCGCAGAAAGTCCAGGGAGTGCGTGAAGCCGAGCATGAGGACGGTGAGCAGCGCGGTGACGGAGGCGGTGGCCGAGAACCAGGCGGCACGTGTCGTACGTCCCGGGGGCGTGCCCAGCACGGTGAGCAGCGGCCACACCTTGATCATCGCGCCCAGCCCGGCGAGCGCGCCCCCGATGTGCGGGCGCTTTCCTACGGCCAGCAGGGCCAGTACGGCGACGGCGGTAACCATGACGTCGTAGCGCGCGTAGGGGAGGTGGAGCAGCAGCGGCAGTCCGCACACCCACAGCCAGGCGCCGGGCAGACCGGCCCGGGCGAGGGCGAGCGTGATGACCGCGTCGGCGGCGAGGGTGAGGGCGACGAAAGCCTGGAAGTACGTCAGCCAGGGCAGCGCGCCGGGGGCGAGAAAGACGAGCGCGGCGCCGGGCGGGTACTGCCAGGTGACGTCGTCCAGGGGGAACGCGCCGTGGACGAGCTGCTCGTACCAGCGCCGGTAGAGCGTGTACACCTCGCCCGCGACACCGCTGTCGCCGACATGGTCGACGAGGAGCAGGCCGAGCATGCCGAGGCGGGTGGCGGCCCAGACGGTGGCGAGCGCGGTGGCTCGCCTGGGGCGGATGCGGGAGCGGGCGGTGCCGAGGAGGGTGATCCCCGGCACCGGGGGAAGGCCGAAGGAGGGCGGGGGCGGGCCGATCCGATGGGTCGTCATCGACCGGAAGTTTAGGGCGTCTTAGGGCATTTCTGGCTATTTGGTGTTGTTGTACTTCTCGTACGCGGCGACGACCTCCGCCGCCGGGCCGTCCATCAGCATCCGTCCCGCCTCCAGCCAGATCGCCCGGTCGCAGGTCTGGGTGATCGCCCCGTTGCTGTGGCTGACCAGGAAGACCGTTCCGGCCTCCTCGCGCAGCTCGTTGATGCGCTCCTGGCTTCGGCGCTGGAACTTCGCGTCGCCGGTGGACAGCGCCTCGTCGATCAGCAGCACGTCGTGGCTCTTGGCGGCAGCGATCGAGAAGCGGAGGCGGGCGCCCATGCCGGAGGAGTACGTACGCATGGGGAGCGAGATGAAGTCGCCCTTCTCATTGATCCCCGAGAAGTCCACGATCTGCTCGTACCGCTCCTGGATCTGCTCGCGGGTCATGCCCATCGCCAGGCCGCCGAGGATGACGTTGCGCTCGCCGGTCAGATCGCCCATCAGCGCGGCGTTCACGCCGAGGAGGGAGGGCTGGCCCTGGGTGAAGACCCTGCCTTCGGTGGCCGGCAGCAGGCCCGCGATCGCTTTCAGCAGCGTCGACTTGCCGGAGCCGTTGGAGCCGATCAGGCCGACGGCCTCGCCTCGGTACGCCGCGAAGCTGACGCCCTTGACGGCGTGCACCTCGCGGACGCCGGGGGACTTCTTGCGGGAGGCGATCCGGCTGAGCGCGGATGTGGCGCTGCCTTTGCCGCCACGGGCGCCGTGGACCGTGTACTTGATGTGGACGTTGTCGACGACGACGGTCGGGACGCGGTCGTCGGTCTCCTGCGTGTCCTGGGATGCGTGGATTACCTGGGAGTCAGACACGGCCGTACTCCTCCTCTGCCTTCCAGAAGTAGATGAACCCGCCGACTCCGAAGAGGAGCGCCCAGCCGAGGGCGACGGCCCAGACGTGCGGGGGCAGTTGGGCGGCGGTGTAGCTGTCGATGAGCGCGAACCGCATCAGGTCGATGTAGACGGCGGCCGGATTGCACTCCAGGGCCACCATCACGACATGCGGCAGGTGCTCGCCCTTGAGCACCTTCTCGATGCTCCACATCACGCCGGAGACATACATCCAGGTGCGCAGGATGAAGGGCATCAGCTGGGCGATGTCGGGGGTCCTGGCGCACAGCCGCGCCATGATCATCGAGAGGCCGGTGTTGAAGACGGCCTGCAGGATCAGGGCGGGGACGGCCAGCAGCCAGGTGAGCTTGGGGAACTCCCCGAAGCACATCAGGATCATGACCAGCGCGCCCATGGAGAAGAGCAGCTGCTGGAGCTGGAGCAGGACGTAGGAGATGGGGAGGGTGGCGCGCGGGAAGTGCAGCGCCTGCACCAGGCCCAGGTTGCCGCGGATGGCGCCGCTGCCGGTCATGATCGAGCTGGAGGTGAAGGTCCAGATGAAGACGCCGGTGACCAGGAACGGGACGAAGTCGGGGACGCCGCGGCTGGTCTGGAGCAGGATGCCGAAGATGAAGTAGTAGACCGCCGCGTTCAGCAGCGGGGTCATGATCTGCCAGACCTGGCCGAGCTTGGCGCGACTGTACTGCGCGGTGAGGCGGGCGGTGGCGAAGGCGCCGATGAAGTGGCGTCGTGACCAGAGCTGCCGGACGTAGTCGGTCAGCGTCGGCCGGGCACCGCTGACGGTCAGCCCGTGCCGTAGGGCGAGCTCACCGAAATCCTCCACGAAGGGGGGAGAGGCAATCGTCTGGGTGCTCACAGGGGCGGCCACTTTCGACGGGGGGGGGCAGGGTGGACGCTGGCGATGGGACGGACCCGTATCGTCGCTACGGCGAGAGTAGGACGGTTCAACGTCGCAACGCAACCGTGTCGTCGTGACGGTAGGATCCGGAGCATGACCACGGACCCTGGAACGCCACGCCGCGCCCCCGCGGGAGCCGCAGTGCTCCGGGAGGACGTGACCCATGCGATTCGCGCCGCCGTCTTCGAGGAGCTGGCGGCGGTCGGCTTCGCCCGGATGTCGATCGAAGGAATCGCGAGGCGGGCGGGCGTCGGCAAGACGGCCGTCTACCGGCGCTGGAAGTCGAAGCTGTCGCTGGTGCTCGACCTGGTCTCGGCGTTCGCGACGCAGGGGCTGCCGGCGCCGGAGACGGGTTCGCTGTACGGGGATGTACGGGCGCTGCTCGAGGTGGCCTCGCACACCCTGCGCCACCCGGTGGCCTCGCAGGTCATCCCGGACCTGCTGGTGGAGGCGGCCCGCCACCCGGAAATCTCCGACGCGATCAAGGCGGCGCTGCTGGACAGCCAGCAGGGCGTGGCGGCGGTGGTGGTCCGCGAGGCGGTGGCCCGCGGCGAACTCCCGGAAGGCGCGGACCCGGAACGGGCGCTGGACCTGATTGTGGGGCCGCTCTACTGGCGGCTGGTGGTGGTGCGGGGTGGGCTGCCGAAGGGGTACCTGGACGATTTGGCGGGCTCGGCGGTGGCGGCGCTGAAGGCTTGACGGAGCCGGTGGGTGGGCTGGGGGGGGGGTGTCCCCCTACCCGCCCCTTCCCGTCACCGGGGGCTTCGCCGCGGAACCCTGTGGGGGTGGGGGACCTGGGGCTGCGCCCCAGACCCCGCGGCGCGGCAGCTTCGCGCCGCACAGACCGGCGGAGGGTTGCTGTCCGACGGTGGGTTCACGCCGCGAACCACGGCGGGTACGGCAACCCGCGTACCGGGGACGCTCGTGAGGGGTGGGTTCGGTCGCCGGCGAACCGCGGACGATTCGCGGGCGAACCCCGGACGGGCCCTGCTACCCGGGCGGGGGCTGTTCGCTGGCGAACCGCGGTGCGCACCGTCACCCGCGCGCCGCGGACGGCCGCGCGGCGCCCCGCGTTACTTCACCGCCCCCGCCATCACCCCCGTCACGAACTGCCGCTGGAACGCGAAGAACACAGCCAGCGGGATGATCATCGAGACGAACGCCCCCGGCGCCAGCACATCGATGTTGTTGCCGAACTGCCTCACCTGGCGCTGAAGTGCCACCGTGATCGGCGCGCTCTCCGAGTCTGCGAAGATCAACGCGACCAGCATGTCGTTCCAGACCCATAGGAACTGGAAGATCCCCAGCGACGCGATCGCCGGGCCGCCCAGCGGCATCACGACGCGCGTGAACAGGCGGATCTCCCCCGCGCCGTCCAGCCTCGCCGCCTCCAGCAGTTCCCTCGGGATCTCCGCGAAGAAGTTCCTCAGCAGGAAGATCGCGAACGGCAGCCCGAACGCCACATGGAAGATGACGACGCCGATCGTTGTCTCGAAGATGCCGATCTGGCCGAACAGCTTGGAGACCGGCACCAGCGCGACCTGGACCGGGACCACCAGCAGGCCCACGACCGCCATGAACCACCAGTCGCGGCCCGGGAAGTCCATCCAGGCGAAGGCATAACCGGCCAGTGAGCCGATCACCACGACCAGGAGCGTCGCCGGGACGGTGATCAGGATGCTGGACACGAGCGAGTCGGTGATCGCCTCGTTGTCCAGGAGCCGCGAGTAGTTGTCGAAGGTGAGCTGCGCGGGAGCGCTGAACACCTTCCACCAGCCGCTCCCACTGATGTCCGCCGGCCCTCGCAGCGACGACAGCAGCAGCCCGAACGTCGGCAGCAGCCAGAACAGGCCCACCAGGACGAGAAAGACGCGCATCACGCCACCGCCCGTGCGCGCCGCGATCCGTGCGGGGAGGGACTGCTTCGCCTTCACCACACCGTCGGTCGTGGTCATCGGCGGGCCTCCCTTCGCATGCGCCGGATGTTGAACAGCATCACCGGGACCACCAGCAGCAGCAGGAGTACGGCAATCGCGCTGCCGAGCCCCAGATTCGAGTCCGTGCCGAACGACGAGCGATAGAGCTGGAGCGCAAGGACGTTGGCGTCGTCCTGCGCGGAGCCGGGCGCGATGATGAAGACCAGGTCGAAGATCTTCAGCACATTGATCATCAGGGTCACGAGGACGACTGCGAGGACCGGTGCGAGCAGCGGGACCGTGACCCTGCGGAAGACCTGCCACTCGTTCGCGCCGTCCACCCGCGCCGCTTCGAGCAGTTCACGCGGCACGCTCGCGAGCCCGGCCGCGATCAGGACCATCGCGAAGCCCGCCCACATCCATACGTAACTGCCGATGATCGCGGGGGTGACGAGCGAAGGGCCGAGCCAGTTGACGCCGTTGTACGGCTCGCGGAAGTTGTCGGCGGGCAGCCGCAGCTGTGCCCCGTCCGCGGACGCCGGCAGCGTGAACGTGCCGTCCGCGCCCGCCCGTGCCGAGGCAACCACCTTGCCGTCTTTGACCGCCTCGACCTTGATGCCCTTGAGGCCGAGCTCCTTCGCGTCGATGACATTCGGCTTGCCGCCGCCGCCCTTGGTGAAGTCCAGCCACGCGGTGCCGGTGATCTTCCCGTCGTGCGGCTGCGCCGCCTTCGCGGGTTTCGCGTCGGACGGCATCTTCTCGGCTGCGACACCGACCAGCGGCAGCTGGACCTGCCGGCCCGCGCTCACCGGTTCCTTGGTGACGAACGACCCGCCGCCGCCCTCCTTCAGCGGATGCAGTGCCAGCGGATGCGCCTTCGGAAAACCGGCCGATTCGGCGAAGGTGTCGTGTACCCCCACCCAGACCGCGTTGGCGACCCCTCGATCCGGATCCTGCTCGTACACCAGCCGGAAGATGATGCCCGCCGCGAGCATCGAGATCGCCATCGGCATGAAGACGATCAGCTTGAACGCCGTGCCCCAGCGCACCCGTTCGGTGAGTACGGCGAAGATCAGACCGAGCGCCGTCGAAACGGTCGGCGCGACCACCACCCAGATCGCGTTGTTCTTGACCGCGGTCAGGATGCTGTCCTCGGTGAAGATCTCCTTGTAGTTGTCGAGCCCGGCGAAAGAGCTGCCGGCCTGGTCGAAGAAGGACCGGTAGAGGGAGTACCCGATGGGGTAGACGACGAGCGCGCCCAGCAGCACCAGCGCGGGCAGCAGAAAGCCGACCGCGACTACTTTCCGTGTGCCTGTCACGCTCTTGCGCTTGTCGGCGGGGGGTGCCGGGCGTGCCGGACCCCCCGCGGTCGCCGCGGTTTTCACCCGTCAGCTCTTGTACGCCTTGGCGGCGTCCGACTCCAGCTTCTGCTGGGCCCCGGCCACATCCTTCGGGTTCTTCAGGAAGTCCTGCAACGCCTTCCACTCACCCTTGCCGGGCGTGCCGCCGAACGACTGCGGCATCTGGTCCGACATGTCGAAGCGGAAGTCGTCGCCCGCCGCGATCAGCGCCTTGGCGATATTGCGCTGCACATCATTGGGGTACGCGGACAGGTCCAGCGCCTTGTTCGGGGAGAGGAAGCCACCGGACGAGGCCGAGATCCTGGCCGCGTCCGGGGAGGCGAGGAAGGTCAGCAGCGCCTGCGCGCCCTTGCTGTCCTTGAGCGCCACCGCCGCGTCGCCGCCGGTCACCACGGGAGCCAGCGCGCCGACCGCCGGGAAGGGGAACACCTTCGCGTCCGTACCGATCTTGGCTTCGGTCTGCGCGATGTTGACGGTCACGAAGTCGCCCTCGAAGACCATCGCTCCCTTGGGCTGGTCGCCCCCGCTGAAGGTCTGGGTGACCGAGGCCGGGAACTCCGTCTGCAGCGCGCCGTCCGCGCCGCCCGCGATCAGGGCGGGCTTGCCGAAGAGCTCACCGAGTGTGGTCAGCGCCGTCTTCACGGACGCGTCGGTCCACTTGATCTTGTGCTGGGCGAGCTGGTCGTACTTCTCGGGCCCCGCCTGGGAGAGATAGACGTTCTCGAACCAGTCGGTCAGCGTCCAGCCGTCCGCGCCGGCCACCGAGACGGGAGTGACACCCGACGCGGAGATCGTCTCCGCCGTTGACAGGAAGTCCTTCCAGGTCTTCGGCTCCTTCGCGCCCGCGTTCTCGAAGGCCGCGTTGTTGTACCAGATCAGGGACTTGTTGGCGGCCTTGTAGTACACGCCGTACTGCGTGCCGTCCACAGCGCCGAGATCCTGCCAGCCCTTGGAGTAGTTCTTCGCCAGTTGCGCCTTGGCCTCCGCGCCGACGGGCTTGGCCCACTTGCGCTGTACGGCCTGCTGGATCGCGCCGACCTGGGGGAGCATCGCCACATCGGGGGGAGCGCCGCCTGCGATCTTCGTACCGAGGAAGTTGACGATCGGGTCCTGCGCGGGCACGAAGGTCACCGTCGCTCCGGTGCGCTTCTCGAACTCCTTGAGGACCTTGGTGAAGTTCTCCTGCTCGGGTCCGCTCCAGACCGCCGCGACTTCTAACTTCTCACCGTTCAGCCTGGGCAGTTGGACGCTTGCCGCTGGCTCCTTGCCGCCGCTCTCGCCCGGTTTCGTCTTGTTGTCGTCCTTGTTGTCACCGCAACCGGCGATGGCGAGAGCGCCGATGGCGGCGAACACCACTGCGGCCCTGCCCGTACGAAGAGTTGTGCGCATCACTGCCCCGTTCTCTTCCGTGCGCGATCCGTGCGCTGTCCCGAACGCCTTCCCGTGCCCGACAGGTGTACGCCCGGTATGCGGGTGTCGCAATACCGCGTCAGGCGTCAACCAGGCTTTTGTGATGGCCTTGTGACGTGATGTCAGGTCAATTGGCGAGACTGCGCCATCGATCAGGGGCGGGTCGGCGAGAGTGGAGGGACCGGCGCGGCATCCACCGAGCGCGCCGCACGCTCCAGCGCACTGGCCAGAAGCGCCAAGTCCGTTGGCCCATTGCCCAGTTCACGCACCGGGCGGCGGGTCGGCGGGTCGCCCATCCGCTCCCATTCGAGCGGCACCACGGTGGGGCGCGAGGTCGCCGTACGCGGAATGCGACCCGTCACCCGGCCGCTCTGGAACGGCGTCACCCGGCCGTCCGGATGCCCGAGCCTGCCCCGCCCCGGAGCGGGATCCTCCGGTCCGGGCGAGGCGGGCGGCGCGTCCAGCACGACGCGCAGCCGCGCGCCCTGCGTCAGATCCGTGTCGACCGTGCGGTCCGGGCGGGCGGACGTCGCCACCAGATGTACGCCGAGCCGCTCGCCGTCACGGGCCACGGCCTCCAGCGCCCGTACGACGGAGCCCGCCGCGGGCCGTCCCGTACTGCCGAGCGCCGGGGCAACCAGCGCGTCGAAGTCGTCCACCAGGACGACGAGCCGCGGCAGGGGCGCCGGGCCTTCCGCCTTCGTACGAGCACCGGGCCGCAGCCGTAGCGTCCCGCTGGAAGAGGAGTCCAGGTCGCCGCGCTGCTCGGCGGCGCTCGGCGGGCGCTGGCCCACCATCCGGTCCGCCAGCTCGCGCTGGGTGTGCCACTCGGCGAAGCCCACGCTGCCCAGCACCTCGGAGCGCCGCTTCAGCTCGGCACCCAGCGCCTGGGCGAAGGCCCGCATCCTGACCGGGTCGGAGGCGACCAAGTGCTCGGTGACATGCGGCAGTTCCGTACAGGCCGCGAGTCCTTCGCCGCGCTCGCCGCCTGCTCCGTCCACGAGAAGCAGGCCGAGGCGGTCGGGCCGGCCGGCGGCGGCGAGCGAGGCCGCGACCGAGCGCAGCAGCTCGGTGCGGCCGCTGCCCGCCGGGCCTTCGATCAGCAGATGCGGGCCCTCCTCGGTCAGATCGACGGCCAGCGGGCCGCGCGGGCCCGCGCCCAGCACCGCGGTGCCGTCGCCCGCCGAGGCCCAGCGCGCCAACAGCGAGGCGGGGGTGGCGCGGGCCAGCTCCAGCTCGTCGAGCAGCCGGGCGGAACGGGGCAGTGCCGTGGCCCTGCCGGGGTGGGTGCCCCCACCCTCGGCGCGCAGCGGCGCGAGCGCCCGGGCGAAACGCTCCGCCCAGGGGGCCGACACCGCGTCCACCGCGCCGACTGTGCCGTGGCCCACGGGCTGCCCGCCTGCCGTACGCATCAGCCGCAGCGCGGTCGCCACATCGCCGCTGAGCAGGGCGACCGCTCCGCACTCGCGGAACGCGAGCGAGGCCGCGCACGCCGACTCATAGGTCGCGGCGACCGGGGAAAGTGGTGAGGCGGCCGGGGTCTCGGCCAGACAGATCAGATGGATTCCGGCCGCCGAGCCCGCTCCGGCCAGCCGGGCCGTCGTCTCGCGCAGCACGGCCGAGCCCGGGTCACCGTCGACGATGACGACCGTGCGCGCGCCGTCGTACCGCTCTGCGGCAGCCTCGATCGACCTGCGGTCCGCGCTCGGCCAGCCGGGGCCGAGCGGGCCGTCGTCCAGGCGGCGGCTGAGTTCGGCGGTGCGTGCGGTGGCCTGGTCCCGGTCGTACGCGAGCAGCAGACGGCAGTCCTGGCCATGGGCGGGCCGCAGATGCGGAAGCCAGCCGAGCCAGCCCCACTCCGCTGTGCGCTCGTCCAGGCTCCGGGCCCGGTCCGTGCTGATCAGCACGATCTCCAGATCCACCGGCGAATGCAGCGCCGCGAGCTGGGCAATGGCGGACCGGGCGAGACCGGCCAGCCGTGCCCTGGGCCCGGCGAGTCCGAGCGAACCGGCCTCGCGCAGGGCGACGGTCACCGGCACGGAGGGGAGCTCTGCCCGGTCGGCGGTGCCGAGCCGCAGCACGAGCGACTCGGGGTGCGAGGGGCCGCGCTCCCAGAGGCGGGGGCCGGGGCCGAGCGCGGTCAGCAGAACCGCGGCGGGGTCCGGCCAGCTCTCCACGACGGGTGTGGCGGCGACCGGCGGTCCGGGCTGCGGCGGAAGCTCGGCGACGGGCTCCTCCCGCCCTCCGGCGAGCCGCCGCGCCCAGGCGCCTATGCCGCGCTTGCGGGGAGTGCTGTCGGGCAGCCGCGTGCCACGCGGGGGCGTCGTCCCGGCGGTTCGGCTGTGGGCCGAGGGAGCCTCGTCGGGGACGTCGGCGGCCGCCCTGGAGTGCACGGCGTCACCTGGGGTGCTGCCGGGGGTGCTGCCTTCCGGGCTGTACGTATAGAGCGTCCCGGCGTCGCCACGGCCTGCGCTGGTCGGGGCTGCGGGAGCGGCGGGGTCGTACTGCGGGGGCACACGATGCGGGTCGGGATGGCCGGGCGCCCGGTCGACGTCTCCCATGTCGGGGTCGTCCTGGCGGGCCCAGCTGGGGGTCCGTCGGCCGGCCACGGTTGCACCGGAGTGGCCGGAGCCGTAAGTACGCGGGGCCGTCTCGCCCGAGCCTTGGGATCCGTAACCCGGAGAGGAGCCGCCACCGCCAGCGCCGCCCGGACCGGAGCCTCCGCGAGCCGATCCGTAGCCACCCGGGCCCGAGACCTCCTCCTCGTCCCCCTCCGGTCGCGTCACCCGCAAGTGACCCTCGCCGTCCGGCGCCGTCGGGAGCGACTCCCCGCCGTCGCCCTGGGTGACCCGCAGCGTCGACTCGCCCAGGCGCAGCAGCGCCCCCGCGGGCAGCCGCACCGGGCTCGTGCCCACCGTCGTGCCGTCCAGCGTCGTGCCGTTCGTCGAGCCGAGGTCCGCGACCGTGACGCGGCCGTCCTCGGCGACGGTGACTGCGCAATGCAGGCGCGAGACGTCCGGGTCGTCCAGCGGCACGTCGGCGTCCGCCGAGCGGCCGATCCTGATCTGGCCGCCGTGCAGCAGATGGACTCCGCCCGCGTCGGGACCCGCGACCACATGGAGGTGCGCCGACGCGTCTGTGCCCGGCGCATCGTCCTCGCCGGGGACCTGGAGGGAGAGCACCGCGCCGTCCACCAGCGGCGGCTCGCCCAGCGTGCGGCGCTGCGCGTCCAGCCGTTCCTGGCCCGCGTACAGCACGACGGAGCCCGAGGCATCGGCTCCCGACACGGCCGCCGCCAGGCCGGAGGCCACGGCGGCCAGCGCCGTACCGGCAGGCGCGGTGATCAGCACGTCGCAGGCGCGGCCCGCCGAGGACTGGCCCGCAGGGGAGTGTCCCGCGGCCGCGGATTGCCCGCTGCGCGGCGCGAGGACAGTCAGCCGGATCTGCATCGCCGTCGGCAATCCCTTCTGCGCGGGGTGCCCGGCAGGGGAGCCGCCTGTGATCCCCCACCCGGCAGGTCGGCACGCGACGCGAGGCTCCCTCCCTCACGACTCCGTGCTGAGGGCATCCTCGCACCTGCCACTGACAACACGCCCGGGGGCTACCCGTAAGTGATCTTGATTGTTCGGCTCTGGACGTAAAAATGCCTGGTTGGGATCTGATCCGGAACGACAGTGATGTGTGCGGCACGGCCGTTCGGCAACCATCCGTACGATGCCCGCGTCCTTCTTTCGAACACCGCCGGGAAGAGGGGACATGGCCATGACCGGCCGGTGCCCCGTTCGGCGGCACTAAAGTGGGTCGGACACCCGGGCCGGGCACAGTGCCACGGGACCACGCAAGGACCACGATCAGCAGGGAGCACATGACGTGCGGCCGGTAGGCAGCAAGTACCTGCTCGAGGAGCCCCTCGGGCGCGGCGCCACGGGCACCGTCTGGCGAGCGAGCCAGCGTGAGACCGCCGGCGCCGAGGCGGCCGTAGCGGGCCAGCCCGGCGAGACCGTCGCGATCAAGGTCCTCAAGGAGGAGCTGGCGAACGACGCGGACGTGGTGATGCGCTTCCTGCGCGAGCGCTCCGTCCTGCTTCGCCTGACCCACCCGAACATCGTGCGCACCCGCGACCTCGTGGTCGAGGGCGATCTCCTCGCGCTCGTCATGGACCTGATCGACGGCCCCGACCTGCACCGCTACATCCGCGACAACGGGCCCCTCACACCGGTCGCAGCCTCGCTGCTGACCGCCCAGATCGCCGACGCGCTCGCCGCCAGCCACGCGGACGGCGTCGTCCACCGCGACCTCAAGCCCGCGAACGTACTGCTCAAGACCGACGCCGACGGCCAGATGCACCCGATGCTGACCGACTTCGGCATCGCGCGCCTCGCGGACTCCCCGGGCCTGACCCGTACGCACGAATTCGTCGGCACGCCCGCCTACGTCGCGCCGGAATCCGCCGAGGGCCGCCCGCAGACCTCCGCCGTCGACATCTACGGCGCGGGCATTCTGCTGTACGAACTGGTCACCGGCAGGCCCCCGTTCGCGGGCGGCAGTGCCCTCGAAGTCCTCCACCGCCACCTCAGCGAGGAGCCCCGCCGCCCCACCACCGTCCCCGAGCCGCTGTGGACGGTCATAGAGCGCTGTCTGCGCAAGGAGCCCGCCCAGCGGCCCAGCGCCGAGAACCTGGCCCGCGGGCTGCGCACCGTCGCGTCCGGTATCGGTGTGCACTCGTCCGCCGCACAGGTCGAGGCCGCCCTCGGGGTCGCCGCGCTGCTCGCGCCCGACCCCTCACCGGCCACGGTCCCCGGGATGCCGGGCGCCTCCGACCCGACGCAGGTCCTGCCGGGCAATGCCGGTTCGTACGATCCCAATGGCGCGACCAGCGTCATGCAGCAGACCGGCAACCCGCAGCCCGGTGCCGACCCGACCGCTGTCATGCCGCCCGTCCCGCCGGGCCCGCCGCGTCCGGAGGACCCGCACCCCTGGCAGTCCCAGCTGCAGGCGGCCCGCGACCGCAATGAGCAGACGCAGGTCCAGTACCTCGACCCGAGCCAGGACCCGCTGCGGCGGCGCCCGCAGCGCCAGCAGCAGCGGCCCCAGCAGCAGCCGCCGCAGCGCCCGCACCCGCAACAGCAGCAGTACGCGCCGCAGGCCCAGCCCCAGCGCCGCCAGCCGCAGCGGCAGCAGTACGCCCCGCCGCCGCAGCAACAGCAGTACGCGCCCCCGCAGCCGCCGCCCCAGCAGCCCGCGCCGCGGCCGCCGCGTCAGCGCAACGCCAACCCGATGCGGATCCCGGGCCTCGGCTGCCTCAAGGGCTGCCTGTTCTCGGTGATCCTGCTCGTCGTCGCGGGCTGGCTGATCTGGGAGCTGACGCCGCTCCAGGACTGGGTCGCCCAGGGCAAGAGCTACTGGGAGGCGATCGGCGACGGCATCTCGAAGGTGACGGGCTGGATCTCCGACCTCGGCAGCAGTTCGGACACTCCCAACACGCCCAACACCCGGCAGTAGTCACGACTCTGCGGATTTGTCGACTTCTGCGGCGTGATTTCCCCCGCAGAAGTGAAGGTTGGCGTCATCCGGGGCACACAGCCCCCGGATGCCCGCGTACCTTGTGGGCAACGCCAGCCGCTGAGGGAGCAGTCTTGGCACGGAATATCGGCAGCCGGTACACGGCCCACCAGATCCTGGGGCGGGGCAGCGCCGGCACGGTGTGGCTCGGCGAGGGGCCTGAAGGGCCCGTCGCCATCAAGCTGTTGCGCGAGGACCTGGCGTCCGACCAGGAGCTGGTCGGACGCTTCGTACAGGAGCGCACAGCCCTGCTCGCACTCGACCACCCCAGGGTCGTCGGTGTCCGCGACCTCGTCGTCGACGGCAACGACCTCGCGCTCGTCATGGACCTCGTACGCGGCACCGATCTGCGCACCCGCCTGGACCGGGAGCGCCGCCTCGCCCCCGAAGCCGCGGTCGCGATCATCGCGGACGTCGCCGAGGGCCTCGCCGCGGCCCACGCCGCCGGAATCGTCCACCGCGACGTCAAGCCGGAGAACATCCTCCTGGACATGGAGGGCCCGCTCGGCCCCGCCGGATCCCACCCCGCGCTGCTCACCGACTTCGGCGTCGCCAAGCTGATCGACACCCCGCGCCGTACGAAGGCGACCCGCATCATCGGCACCCCGGACTATCTCGCCCCCGAGATCGTCGAGGGACTGCCGCCGAGGGGGGCGGTCGACATCTACGCCCTCGCGACCGTTCTGTACGAGCTGCTCGCGGGCTTCACACCCTTCGGCGGCGGCCACCCCGGCGCGGTCCTGCGCCGCCATGTCACCGAGACCGTGGTCCCGCTGCCGGGCATCCCCGACGAGCTGTGGCAGCTCATCGTCCAGTGCCTGGCCAAGGCGCCCGCCTCGCGGCTGCGCGCGTCCGAGCTGGCCACCCGCCTGCACGATCTGCTCCCGCTGCTGGCGGGCATGCCGCCGCTGGACGTCGACGAGCCGGACTCCGAACCCGCACCCGAGCCGTACGAGGACGTGACACCGGCCACTCCCGGCGAACCCCGCCGCCGCGGCGCCGTCCCCCTCGTCCCCGGCGCAGCCCCCGCGGACTCCAACCGTGACACCCACACCTCGATGCGCGTCCCGGCCCCGGACGAGCTCGCGGGCGGCGCCCGCGGCACGGCCCGCGCCCCCCGAACCCCCGGCCAACGCCGCCCGGGCTCGGCCCGCCACAAGTCCGACGCGGTCCGCAAGCGCCGTATCACCCTGGGCGTCGCGGCACTCGTGGTCGCCGCCGCGGTGGGCGTCGGCGGCTGGCTCGCCACGAGCGACGACGGCACTCAGGCGCCCCCGCAGGACTCGAAGCAGTCGAGCCCGGCAGAGCCCTAGGGGGTCGGGGTGTCGCGCCCAGCCGTTACGCTGGACCCGTGGCAGTCGTCGATGTATCCGAAGAGCTGAAGTCCCTCTCCTCGACCATGGGGTCGATCGAGGCCGTCCTGGACCTCGAGAAGATGAGGGCAGACATTGCCGTGCTCGAGGAGCAGGCCGCGGCCCCGTCCCTGTGGGACGACCCGGAGGCGGCGCAGAAGATCACCAGCAAGCTTTCGCACCTCCAGGCCGAGCTCCGCAAGACCCAGGCACTCCGCAGCCGGATCGACGACCTGAGCGTCCTCTTCGAGCTCGCCGAGGCCGAGGACGACGCGGACACCCTCGCCGAGGCCGAGTCCGAGCTCGCCGACGTCCGCAAGGCGCTGGACGAGATGGAAGTACGCACGCTCCTGTCCGGTGAGTACGACGAGCGCGAGGCGCTGGTCAACATCCGCGCCGAGGCCGGTGGCGTCGACGCCTCCGACTTCGCCGAGCGCCTGCAGCGCATGTATCTGCGCTGGGCCGAGCGCCACGGCTACTCCACCGAGGTCTACGAGACGTCGTACGCCGAAGAGGCCGGCATCAAGTCGACCACGTTCGTCGTGAAGGCGCCGTACGCCTACGGCACGCTCTCCGTCGAGCAGGGCACCCACCGCCTGGTGCGCATCTCGCCGTTCGACAACCAGGGCCGCCGTCAGACGTCCTTCGCGGGCGTCGAGGTGCTGCCCGTCGTCGAGCAGAGCGACCATGTCGAGATCGACGAGTCCGAGCTGCGCATCGACGTCTACCGCGCGTCGGGCCCCGGCGGCCAGGGCGTCAACACGACGGACTCCGCTGTGCGCATCACGCATGTGCCGACCGGCATCGTGGTCTCCTGCCAGAACGAGCGCTCCCAGATCCAGAACAAGGCGAGCGCGATGAACGTCCTTCAGGCCAAGCTCCTTGAGCGCCGCCGCCAGGAGGAGCAGGCCCTTATGGACTCCCTCGGCAAGAGCGAGGGCGGCAACTCCTGGGGCAACCAGATGCGTTCGTACGTCCTGCACCCGTACCAGATGGTCAAGGACCTGCGTACGGAGTTCGAAGTGGGCAACCCGCAGGCGGTACTTGACGGTGAGATCGACGGCTTCCTCGAGGCCGGAATTCGCTGGCGCAAGCAGCAGGAGAAGTAACCGCACACGCCTCATGCCACGGCGCCGGCTCCTTCGGGAGTCGGCGCCGCTGCTGTGTCCGGCGATAGCCGGTGATCCAATTTGAGCCAACCTCTGACATGTGCAACTTGCCTGTCGGCCCGTAATCCCGGCCATCCCAGGGTGCGGAACCGGCCAGTCGTTTCCGACGCGCGGGATTCAGCCTCCAAAAGCTTTGACGTGCACAAGACGTAACGGAGAGCATTCGGCAGCTCAGGAACATTTGTTCTCACAGGGGTGGGGGGACGGGGAATGACTGAACGTGCCGTGAAGTGGTGGCGCCGAAGATCCATCACGGCAGTCCTGGTGGGGACGCTGGCGTGGGCCGGGATGCCGGTGCTCCTATCCGCTCCTGCACATGCCGCTGGTCCGCCGGCCGGCGAGGAGCAGCAGGCACTCGCCCGTGCCGCGGAAACGGGCCAGCGGGTCGAGGTTGTCGGTGCGCGAACCGAGTTCGCCACTACGTACGCCAATCCCGACGGGTTCACGTTCCGGCTCGAACAGTCAGTGGTCCCGGTACGGGTGAAGAGCCCAGGCGGCTCCTGGGCCAAGCCGGACGCCACGCTGGAGAAGCGTTCTGACGGGACTGTCGCGCCCAGGGCGGCAGCAGTCGACCTGACGTTCTCGGGTGGCGGCGCCGGCACCGGCCTGGTGAAGATCACCCGCGAGGGCAGGACCCTGGCCTTGGGCTGGCCTGGCCGGCTGCCCGAGCCCACGCTCGACGGCAACAGCGCCGTGTACGCGAACGTCCTCCCGGACATCGACCTGCGGATGACGGCCACGGTCGAGGGCTTTCGCGAGGTTCTGGTGGTCAAGACGCCCGAAGCTGCCTCCAACCCGGAACTGAAGAAGATCACGTTCTCGGCAAAGCCCACCAGGTTGAAGCTGTCTCCGACCGAGGGCGGCGGAATGACGGCGGTGGACGCCAACGCCACCGAGGTGTTCTCCGCCCCTCCGGCGATGATGTGGGACTCGTCGGGCAAGGCCTCACCGGCGGCCGGACACGCTGCCTCGGCACGGGCGACGACGACGGGACCCGCCGCGCAGGCGGACCGCACCGCCGGACCCGTTCCGGGAGATGAGACGGCTGATCTGCGCATTCAGGTGGGTAAGGACGCCATTAGCCTGGCCCCTGACGCGAAGATGCTCAAGGAGACCGACGCCTCTGCCTTCCCGCTCTACATCGACCCGACGGTCAGCTGGGGCGAGGACGAGCGGACCCTGCTGCGCTCCGACGGCTACAGGTTCTACAACTTCGACAACCAGGACGAAGGCGGCGGTGAGCGCGGCAAGGGTGTCGGCAAGTGCGGCACATGGGGCGGCTACTACTGCGGCCCCGGCTATGTGCAGCGGCTCTACTACGAGTTCTCGCCGGCCAATCTTGCGGGCAAGCACATCCTGGGTGCGACCTTCCGGGTGACCGAACCCTGGGCGTTCCAGTGCGACCCGCGCTGGGTGGATCTGGTCCGTACGAACAACATTTCCTCGTCGACGGCCTGGTCCAGCAGGCCCGGCGAACTGGACCTCATGGTCGACCGCAACATATCCGCGGGCCGAGGCTCGCTGTGCGACCCGGATTCCCCTGATGCGCCCATCGACTTCACAGACAACCCGGAAGAGACGAACGAGAACCTCACGGCGACGGTACGCAATTTCGCCGCGGGCAAGTTCGCGCGGCTGACGCTCATGCTCAGGGCGCACGACGAGGGGGACACCGGCGCCTGGAAGAGGTTCAAGAACGACGCGACGCTCGTCGTCGACTACGTCGGAAAGCCCAACTACCCCACACCGTTCGGCTTCGTCACAGGAACGGGACTGTCCTGCTCGCCGAAGATCGATCAACCCGGGACGATCAGCGACCCCACGCCACAGGTGTCGGCCACCGCGCGCACCGTGGTCGGCGGGTCACCCGAAGCGCAGCTCCGGGTCCGTTTTCAGGTGGAGAAGCAGACCGGCACGACGTGGACCGCGCTGCCCGACTTCATGTCACCGACATCCGGCTATCTCGGCACGGGGCAGGCGGCCAGGCCCTCGGTGCCGCAGGCACTCGAGGAGGGGCCTCTCTATCGCGTGCAGGCGTGGACGAGGTCGTACTGGAACAACTTCGGGAACTGGCTGACCTCACCCGGCAGCGTGGCCTGCTACTTCAAGGTCGACAAGACAGCCCCCAAGGCGCCGACGGTGACGATCAACTCCACATACACGCCGTGCACCACGACGGCCTGTGCACCGGGCGGCGAGCCGGGCAAAGCAGGCTCTTTCACTTTCTCTCCTGCGGCCGGTGACGCGAACAATGTTGCCTACCAGTACAAGCAGTCGACCGAGACGGTGTGGAGAACACCGAAGAACACCGGCGCGAGTGTGACGGAGACGATCACTCCGCAGCTCCCGGGTACGTACCAACTGGAGGTACGGGCCGTGGACAATGTGGGCCGCCCTGGTGCGTCGCAGGTGGTGTCCTTCCTGGTCCAGGAAGGGCCGGGGCCCGTCGGGCGGTGGCACTTCGACGAGGACTCGGGCCAGGCGATGGACTCGTCGACCGCGGACGCCGCCAACCAGGACAACGCGACGCTCTCTGCGGGTGCGGTTCGCGACGACCAGGGGCGTCGAGGGGAACTCGGGTACGACGCTCAGGGCAATCCGCTGGAGACGCCGAAGCAGGACAAGGGCCTGCAACTCGACGGTGCAACGGGCTACGCGGCAACGTCCGGGCCAGTGCTTGAGACCCGATCGTCGTACACGGCCTCAGCGTGGGTGCGGCTGAATCCCTCGGTCACCACAAACGTCACGGCCTTGAGCCAGCAGTCAGCAACCAGCAGCCCATGGGGTCGTCAGTACAGCCCTTTCATGGTGTCCCACGGAACATCGGGCTGGAGAATGCGTGTGCTGTCGACGTCGTCCGTCGGCGGTTCGAACGCGCATGAGATCAGGGCGAAGCAGTCTGTGCCGAAGGGGGTCTGGACGCATGTCGCTGCAATTCATGACGTGGCTGCCCACAAGGCCAGCTTCTACATCAACGGTCAATTGCAGGGAACTACCGATACTGGCACTGCCTGGAGCGCTGACGGCCCGTTGCAGATCGGCCGCCTGATGTACGGCGACGTGTACACGGACTACTTCGCCGGATCCATCGACGAAGTCGCCGTCTGGCAGCGCGCTCTGGAGCCAGAGGAAGTCGCCAGGGAAGCCCGCACCCTGTCCGGCACCTCCGGCCTCCCGGATGTCGAGCTGGTCGGGAGCTGGAACGCCAAGGGCGCGAGCGGCACCGCCGTCGCCGACACGACCTCCGGCTACGGGCGCACTGTGTCATTGGCCGGCGGCGCCACGCTGGATGGTCAGTCCATCGTCCTGGGCGGCTCGGACGGTGCTGCGACCACTGCAGGCCCCGTGGTCGACGACTCCGCGTCCTTCACCGTCACCACCACCGTTCAGCTGGACACGGCCAAGTTGCTGACCAAACAGGCCGGATACGTCGGGCAGGTCGTCGGACAGCGCACTGCCGACGGTTCCTCCTGGGGCCTCTGGTTCGAGCTGACCGGCACGCAGACCGAGGTCGACGACGACGGCAACGAGCACGCCGTGCCCGTCGGCTACTGGCGGTTCGGCCGGGTCAACAAGGACGGAACCAGCACCTGGGTCAGCTCCGACGAGGAAGCCGCTGTGGGCCCGTCCGTCAGGCTGACCGGCATCTTCGATGCCCTCTCCGAAGGCGGTTCCGTCATCCGCCTGCACGTCGGCCTGGGACAGAACGACAGCGACAAGGCCTACTCCGCCCTCGTCGGTTCGGGCGACCTCGCCGTCGGCAAGGGCTACAGCTCCACGGCCTGGGGTCACTTCCTCCCTGCGCGGATCGGTGAGGTCCGCCTCTGGGCAGGAGCCATGGACGGCGAGGACCAGATCAAGGCCGTGATCGGCGACTGATCGCCCAGCTCCGGGTGGACCACCACATCGCGTTCCACGGCGAGTGGTCCACCCGGACCGGGCGATCGAGCCATCGCGTTCCACAACGCACTTCTTGAGCTGCATCGGCGCGTGCGTACGCCTGGTGCGTACGCGACATCGTGGGGGTTGGGGTCATGGGCAGGGGTTCAACAGCACGTCACAGACACGCCGGCGCGCGGGCCTGGGTGATCGCGGCTCTCGCCGCGGTCCTCGCCGTGCCTGCGGGGCTGAGCCCCGTCGCGCAAGCGGCACAGGCGGCCGACGGCGGTCCGGGCCGCCCCGTGGTCCCCAAGCCGCGCGAGGGCAAGGTCAAGGAGCTGAGCGCCACCGGTGCCAAGAAGGCGCGCGAGCGAGTGGCCCAGGGGAAGGCCGGCAACGCCTCCGATGCCGCTCGGGCCTCCCAGCAGCAACGCGCCCATTGGCCCGGGCCCGGCAGCGCCACCGTGCCGCTCACCGCGGCGAGTGCCCGAGCCACGCTCGGCGGGGTCCCGGTGACGGTCAAGACGGCCCACGGGACCGCGGGCCAGGCCACGATCAGCGTCCTCGACCGCAAGACCACCAAGGCGGCCGGGGTGCGCGGTGTGTTGCTCACCGCGCAGACGCACCAGCCCGGCAAGGCCGAACTGACCGTCGACTACGCCTCCTTCGCCTCCGCCATCGGCGGCGGCTGGTCCAGCCGACTGCGGCTCTCACAGCTCCCCGCCTGTGCGCTGACCACGCCCAAGGTCGCCAAGTGCCGCACGCTCACGCCACTGAACTCCCGCAATGCCGTCCGTGCCCAGAGCCTGTCGGCCGACGTGAGTCTGGCCGCCCCGACCGTGCTCGCCGTGACCGCCTCAGGCCCCGGGCAGTCCCCCTCCGGGGCCGGTGACTACTCCGCCACCCCGCTCGCCTCCTCCTCGGCCTGGGAGTCCGGCGGATCGTCGGGCTCGTTCACCTGGTCGTATCCGATGGATACCCCCAAGCCCGCCGCGGGTCCGTCACCGACCCTGAATCTGACGTACGACTCGGGCAGCATCGACGGCCGTACCGCCGCGACGAACAACCAGGGCACCTCGGTCGGCGAGGGCTTCGACCTGTCCACCGTCTCCTACGTCGAGCGGCAGTACGGCTCGTGCGACAAGGACGGGCACGACAAGCAGTACGACCTGTGCTGGAAGTACGAGAACGCTTCCCTCGTCCTCAACGGCAAGTCGACCGAACTCGTCAAGGACGACATCACCGGCAAGTGGCGGCTGAAGAACGACGACGCGTCGACCGTCGCTTACGGCACGGGCGCCGCCAACGGCGACGACAACGGCGAACACTGGACCGTCACCACCGGCGACGGCACGAAGTACGTGTTCGGTCTCAACAAGCTGAGCGGCGCAGACACTGAGCGCACCAACTCCGTATGGACCGTCCCCGTCTTCGGCGACGACTTCGGCGAACCCGGCTACTCCAAGGGCGACACCTTCGCCGACCGCGCGGTCGACCAGGCCTGGCGCTGGAACCTCGACTACGTCGAAGACACCCACGGCAACGCCATGTCGTACTGGTACACGGCCGAGACCAACCACTACCGCAGGCACAAGGCCGGCACCGCCAACGCTCCGTACACGCCGAGCGGCTATCTGAACAAGATCCTCTACGGACAGCGCTTCGACACCCTCTTCACCGCCGAGGCGCCGGGCCGGGTCAACTTCACGTACGCCGAACGTTGCACGGTCTCCAACTGCTCCCCGCTCGGCGACGACACGTCCAAAAACTGGCCCGACGTCCCTTACGACGCCATCTGCGCCTCCGGGGCCAATGACACCGACTGCCTTGCCGAGAGCCCGGCGTTCTTCTCCCGGAAGCGTCTCACCAAGATCGACACCGCGGTGTACTCGGGCGCTGCCTACACGCCGGTCGACTCCTGGGCGTTCACGCAGAAGTACGCCGACAACGGCGACATCGCCGACTCCTCCGACCAGACGCTAAGGCTGGACAGCATCCAGCGCACCGGTCACACAGGGACGGCCATCACACTCGATCCGGTGTCGTTCACGTATCTCAAGCGACCCAACCGGGTCGCAGGCGGCACTCAGCCGGGCGGAGGCAACATCCTCCCGCTCACCCGTCCTCGCGTGAGCACCATCACGTCAGAGGCGGGCGCCATCACGACGGTCACGTACAACGACCCGGAGTGCGTGCGTGGTTCGCGGATGCCTGCTGCCGAGGACAGCAACGCCGAGTCCTGCTATCCGCAGTACTGGAACATCAACGGCGCGACGGACGCGAGTCTGGACTGGTTCCACAAGTACCGCGTCACCGCCGTGACCACCGCGGACCCGTCCGGCTTTGGCGAACTGGTCGAGCACGCGTACACGTACGAGGACCCCGCCTGGCACTTCAACGACAGCCCCTTCGTCCCCACCGACGAGCGCACCTGGTCCATCTGGCGCGGCTACCAGAAGGTCACCGTCCAGACCGGCGCCTCCACCGGCACCCGTTCCCGGACGGTGACGAGTTACCTCCAGGGCATGCACGGCGACCCCCGAAAGGCGGGCGGCACCCGCAGTGTGAACGTGCCCGGTATCGACTTCAGCGGGCTGGACGTTCCCGACGCCGTCGACGCGGACCAGTACGCCGGCTTCACCCGCCAGCAGATCACCTACAACGGCGGCACCCCCGTCGGCGTCACCGTCAACACCCCCTGGTCGGCCAGGACTGCCACGCAGCACAAGTCCTACGCCGACATCGAGTCGTACTACGTGCGTACCGGGACCCAGTCCACGCACACCTATCTCACTGTGCCCAAGACCTGGCGCACAGCGAGGACGATCACGAAGTACGACGCCTACGGCATGGCGTACGAGGCCGACAACGCGGGTGACATCGACGACGGCAACGACGACACATGCACCCGCACCTGGTACGCCCGCGATGACGCGAAGGGCATCAACAGCCTGGTCTCCCGCACCCGTACGGTCGGCCGGATCTGCGCGATCGCGGATGCGCAGCTGAAACTGCCCGCGTCGGCGGCCACGCGCGAAGACGTCCTGTCCGACACCGCGACCGTCTACGACAACGCCGCTGCCACTGCCTGGTCGGCCAACCAGGCCCTCACGAAGGGCGAGGCGACCTGGACCGGCCGCGCTTCCGCCTACCCGGCCACCGCGACGGGTGGCGAACGCCACCCGTCGACCTGGCAGACGATGTCCAAGACCACGTACGACACTCTCGGCCGTCCCCGCAGGGTGACGGACACGGCCGGCCGGCCGACGACAACGGACTACACCCCGGTCGGCGCCGGAATCGTCACGAAGACGATTGTCACCAACGCCATGACCCACAAGGCCATCACCTTCTTCGACGGCGTGCGCGGCCTGCCACTGCGCACCTACGACGCCAACTCGAAAAAGACAGAGCAGACGTACGACGCTCTGGGCCGTCTCACGGGAGTGTGGCTGCCCAACCGCAACAAGGACGGCGGCCAGTCGGCCAGCATGACCTTCGCGTACACGGTCAAGCGGGGCGTGGCCCCCTTCGTTGCCACCTCGACGATCAAGTCTTCGGACACGGTGACGACGTCGTACGCGATCTTCGACTCGCTGCTCCGCCCGCTGCAGACACAGAGTCCGACGCCGAACGGCGGCCGTCTGCTCACGGACACGCGATACGACTCTCGGGGCCTGGCCTACGAGACGTACGCAGACATCTACGACTCCGCCAAGACACCGAACGGCACGTATGCCCGGGCCGAATACGGAGGTGCGCCCAAGCAGACCGCCACGGTCTTCGACGGTGCCGGGCGTGCCACGAGCAGCAGCTTCCTTGTTTTCGGTGTGGAGAAGTGGACCACGACCACGAGCTACACGGGTGACTCCGCTGCGACGAGCACGGTGAAGGGAGGACAGGCCACCCGGGTCGTCAACGACGCCCTCGGCCGGCCGGTCGAGCGCCGCGAGTACGCGGGCCCGGACCCCACCGATGTCGCCTACGGCGGAGGTCTCGGCGTCCCGTACACCTCCACGTCCTTCACGTACACCCGTGACGCCAAGCAGGACACGATCACCGGGCCGGACGGTGCCAAGTGGTCCTATACGTATGACCTCTTCGGCCGCCAGGTCACGTCGACGGACCCGGACAAGGGCACTTCCAAGACCGCATACACGGACCTGGACCAGGTCGACTGGACCGAAGACTCGGCGGGCAAGCGACTGCTCTACGGCTATGACGAGCTCGGCCGCCGGACCGGCCGCTGGTCGTCGGCCCGTACCGACGCCAACAAGCTTGCCGCCTGGACCTTCGACACGCTGGCCAAGGGGTACGGAGACAGTTCCACGCGCTACGACGGCGGGGCGACCGGCAAGGCGTACACGAAGAAGGTCGTCACTTACGACACCCTCTACCGGCCCACGAAGACACAGCTGCTGCTGGACGCCAACGAGCCGCTGGTCCTGGCCGGTGCCGCACAGAGCAGTTACACCTTCGACAGTGCCTACAACCTCGACGGCACTGTGCAGAACTCCACCGAACCGGCAGCCGGTGGACTGCCCGCGGAGACCATCGAAAACCGCTACACGCCCACCGGCCAGCCGACTGCCGTCTACTCGGGAACGTCCGGCTACTTGCAAGGCGCGAGCTACAGCGAGCTGGGGCTGCCCCAGCAGCTGACGCTCGGTGTCTCCGCCTCGGCGGAAGCCAAAACGACCTACCTCGACAACCGGTACGAGCAGGGCACGGACCGCCTCACCCGATCCTTTGTGACGACGCCTCAGACCGCTCCGTACAAGCCACAGGATCTGAGCTACTCGTACGACGACGCGGGCAATGTCACGAAGATCACCGACACCCCCAATGTGGCGCCTGCGCTCGCGACCGACATCCAGTGCTTCGCCTACGACGGTCAACGTCGTCTGACGGAGGCATGGACGCCGTCGACGGACGACTGCACGAGCAAGACCCAGGGCGGCCCGGCACCGTACCGGACCGGGTACACGTACAACCCGGCAGGTCAGCGAGCCACCGAGACCGTGACTCCCGTGACCGGCGCCGCGACGACCACCAACTACTGCTACATGAGCGCGTCTCAGCGCCACACGCTGACTGCGACGACGAAGACGCCGGACTGCACGGGCGTCACGCCGGGCTACGGCTACGACAAGACGGGAAACACCACCGGGCGCCCAGGCCCGACCGGAGTCGCCCAGGCCCTCACCTGGAATGTCGAAGGCAAGATCGCCACCCTGACCGAGGGGACGAAGAAGACGGGCTATCTCTACGACGCGGACGGCACGCTCCTGATCCGCCGGGCGGGCGGCGACGGGGAGAGCGTCCTGTACCTGGGCGCGACGGAGATCCACCACAAGGTCGCGGGCACGACCAAGAAAACCTG
This sequence comes from Streptomyces sp. NPDC005408, assembly GCF_040606445.1. Taxonomy (NCBI): domain Bacteria; kingdom Bacillati; phylum Actinomycetota; class Actinomycetes; order Kitasatosporales; family Streptomycetaceae; genus Streptomyces; species Streptomyces sp. NPDC005408. Next base: position 54,849 of record NZ_JBEXEX010000027.1, read on the forward strand.
GGCGAGCCGCACATACTCGGCCGGCCCGCAGGCGATCGCGCTCCGCACGAATGAGTCCGGCACGTCGAAGCTCTCATTCCTGGCGGGCGATCAGCACGGCACGGGCAGTCTGGCGCTGGATGCCACGACTCAGGCGATCACCAAGCGCTCTACGACCCCGTTCGGCGCTCCGCGCGGGGGAGCGGTGGGCACGTGGCCGGACGACAAGCAGTTCCTGGGCAAGCCGGCCGATGCCACGACCGGCCTCACACAAATGGGGGCTCGCGAATACGACCCCGGCATCGGCCAGTTCATCAGCGTCGACCCGCTCATGGAACTCGACAAGCACCAGACCCTCAACGGCTACAGCTACGGCGCGCAGAACCCTGTCACCTTCTCCGACCCCAGCGGCCTCGGCCTCGCCTGCGGCGGGGCGGGAGGCTCCGGCGAAGCGTGTCCGGGTGGACCTAATGGAACAGGAAACGGTCGCCCCAGCAAAATCAACTCCGCGGGCGACCCCGGCACCGCGTCCACTGACAGCGTTGGCAATGTGAGTAGCTCTAAAGACGGCCAGCCGTTGGTCGGCGGTATCCGAATGCCCAAGTACGAGGAGCTGAGCCTCTATGCCGCCGCTTACCGATCTCAGGACACGTATGGCTACCGCATAGAGAAGTGGGCCAAAGGCCAGTGCTTTGGGCCCAATGGGGTCAGCTCCGACTTCAAGGGCTTCTGCAGTACCGCGAAGAAGGCGGGCCTTCTTGAGGTCGGCGACGACCCGTGGGGAGTAAAGGTTGTCGGGCGGTGTGTCTTCAAGGGAAAGAACTGCGGTGAGGCCGCCGTCACTATAGGCCTGTATCTGGTGGAAGCCGGATGGCAGTGGGCCGCGGCTAGAGGGGCCGCTCGGAGCCTGCCGAAGGGACTCGCCTGTAGCGCCTGTGGCTCTGCAGAAGCTGCGGCAGGGATGAACGAGCTGCTCGCTGCGAAGGCTGGGTTCACTGGTAATGGCCAGCGGATCATTGTGGACGAGAACATGTCTCCGAGGTTTGCTGGGCAGCTTCGAGCGGCTGGATACGATGCACGGAGCGTATCCGAAATGGGGCTCAGTGGGACACTGGACCCCGAGCTCATGACGCTGGCCGAGCAACTCGATGCACGAGTCCTCACCCGAGACCGTGGACGGCAAATGGACGGCGGATTTGGCTCGCGTGCGATACAGATTGACCGTCGCATAACGTCGATAGATGGAATCTTGCGCGTCATGAGAGGTAACTAGTGAAAAGCAGTGGGCATGCAGGTGAGAGCTCGAAAGAGCTTGAGACGATCCACGCTCGTTGGATTCAGAACCGTAACCGGCGCACTGACGATCCTGAATACAAGGAAGCTTGGTACGACGAGCAGTGTGGCGCCTGTAGGTTCTGGTTCCCGTTGGCGGGGGATCTCGGATCTGACTATGGTGCTTGCGCAAATAGACTCTCACCGTTCGACGGAACTGTGCGGTTCGAGCATGACGGGTGTGAGGCTTTCGAGGAGTCTGGACAGTGGATGGTTCCTGGTGACCTATGAGCAGTGAATAGAGACCACCGATCGGTCACCTACGCCTCACGGATCAATGGCGCGCTGACTGGATGTTCAGCACAGGAATTCAGCGGCCCCGATAATCGAGTTGAGGTGGCGTCCCGAGGGATTGGTGTTGGCGTCGCCAGCCCGCCGCACGGTGACCTCTCGTAACGCACGAGCCGTTTTGGCAAGAGTGGACGACTGGGGTTAGGCCCGCGTTGGGCAAGGCAAGGGCGGGGACCACGAGGGCAGCAGCCAAGCCCTGGGAGATGTCGCCAAGTTCGAGTTGGCCCGCTGAGCGTCGTTTCGTGTGAAGTGGGCCGATCTTCATGCCCGTATTGGCCTTGCGCCGTACTCTGCGTGTGACGTGGGTTGCGCAGAGAGAGGCTGGGCCATGCCGTCCGATGTCACCACTAACCCCCTCATCGAGCCCATCGCGTTCGGCCAGCGGATGCAGGTCCTGCGGACCCGCCGTGGGATGAGTCGCACTGTGCTCGCCGGGCTGGTTGGCAAGTCTCCGAGCTGGGTGAAGCAGGTTGAGGGCGGGCAGTTGCAGATGCCCAAGCTGCCCATGGTGTTGCGGATCGCCGAGGCGTTGCGCGTGCGGGACCTTTCCGAGCTCATGGGTGATCAGTCCGTACCTACCGCGTTGTTCGCCGGTCCGGGGCATGCGCGACTTCCGCAGGTGCGTGCGGCTATCGATGCGTATCCGTTCATGGCTGACGTTGAGGCTCCGCCTGCTGCCCACTTGGAGGCTCGCCTTGTGCGGGCTTGGAGAGCTCGGCACTTGTCACCGAACCATCGAGACGTCGTCGGCTCTCTGCTGCCCGAGTTGATCCGTGACGCGCAGCTCGGCGTGCGGCAATCCGAGACGGCGGCTGAGCGGCGCCTCGCGCAGTCGCTGCTTTCGCAGACGTACAGCCTCTGCCAGTTCTTCATCGCCTATCAGCCTGACGCTTCGCTGCTGTGGCGTGTGGTCGAGCGGGGGATGGTCGCGGCGCTGGAATCGGAAGACCCTCACACGCTCGGGGTGGCGGCCTGGCTTGCCGCGCAGGCGCACCGCGACAGTGGCCCGGCTCATTTCGATGCGGCTGATGCGGTGACCTTGGAGACGGTCCGCTACCTGGAGCCGCTGTTGCCGGAGGCGGGTGATGACGTACTCGCCATCGCGGGAGCTCTCCAGTTCGAGGCCGGATACACGGCAGCGCGCCGGGGCGATACCGGTTCTGCGTGGGGGTACTGGGATGTGGCGCGCGCCATGGCCGAGCGGCTGCCGGCCGACTACTACCATCCCGTCACGTCGTTCTCCCGGGCCGTCATGGGAGCCCATGCGGTGACGGTCGCTGTTGAGCTGCATGCAGGTGGGGAGAGTGTCAGGCAGGCCGCGGTGGCCGATGCCGCGACGATTCCGTCCCGGCCGCGCCGCGCTCGGCACCGTATTGAAGAGGCCCGTGGGTACCAGTTGGACGGGCAGCCCGAGGTGGCCTTGGCGGCGCTGGACAAGGCGTACGAGGCGGCCCCGGAGACCATGCGCTACAACGGCTACGCCCGCCGAATCCTCTTGGAGGAAGCGGAGTCGAAGAACCCGTCCCAGCGGCGACGGGCCAGCGAACTGGCTGTAAAGGTCGGGATGTTGGCTGCCTGACGGAGGGGCAGAAACTCTGCCCCTTCCCCCTGCGCAGGGGAGCTACGGTCGGTGGTCGTACGACTACCGAAGACCCCCGCGGCCGCGGACACGGCCCGGGGCGTGGTCCACCTGAAGAAGGCAGGTCGACGTGCCGCACTGTATCGCCCGTATCTTCGAGCAGTTGCTGAGACTGCTATTCCCCGCTCGTGGCCGGCAAAGGGCTCCTTGGTCGGTGCCCTTCGTCGTCGCGCTGACCGTGCCAAACACTGCTGCTCGCGTATGTGTGCCTTCGCTGTTGCGGGGTGAGGACTCCGCGTTGGTACGCCCCTATCTCCCCTCGCACGAACAACGACTGCGCAGGCAGCGTCGCTGGGTGCTGTGGCTCGCGTCGTACGGGATCGATCTCGATACCCGGGACATCCACAGGCTGGGAGCCGCCTGATGGGCATGGAACCAGTCGCCCGGCTGCTGCCCTGGACCGGTCCTGAGGGCAAGCCTTGCTACCTGCTCGCGGGCAAGGGTGGGGGCTACGTCTCCCGGGTCGCCGACCAGGTCGAGTCTGTTCAGCTCGGAATGGGTGCCGAACTGCTCGGCCATGCGGAGGCGTTGCTCGACGACCCGCGAGCCGACGCCTTCCAGCTCCGATTTCTGTCGGCACGGCTGACCGAAGCGCTGCGGGACGCCGTGCGCGTTGCCGAGAGCCGCGGGGCACGACTGCCTGACCCTGACACTGACCCGTCGTCCGGACCCTCATGGTCATAGCCCGCCCGGCGGGCTTGTCGCCGAGGCTCGATGAGCCTTTTGGGCCATCGGTGGCTGCGGTAATAGGCGGCGCGGCTGCGGTCGAGTCTCTCGGATTCGCTAGCGCAAGTACCAGGAGAAGCAACAGGACGCTTTGTCGACAAGGGAACTGCCGCCCGAGGGGCGGCAGTTCCCTTTTATGTCACAGTTGCATCCCCGCAGGTCAGGCAACCTCCCCTATACCGGACATCGCGCGCGCAACGACCTTGACGCGTCCGCGGAAACTGGGAAAGCTGACGCGCGGCATGCGTATCTACTGGGGCGCGTGTGAACGGGGGCCGAGCGAAACCGCCCCCAAAGGCAGTTGCCCCGGACGCTGCTCCATTGACGATTAGCTACTGGGGGTAGCAGCCAGATGACAAAGAAGACGCGGATCCGTGTGGCGCGAATAGCCGCCGGCGCGGTGATTGCCGCCGGTGCGTCGCTGACCGCCGCGGGCGCCGCCTCAGCCGTCGGTGTCGACATCAACGTGGGTCCCCTCGAGGTGTCCGCCAACGCCGACGCGAACGGCGTCGACGCCGGTATCGGTGTCGACGGTGACCCCACCGCCCCTCCGACGGAGATCCCGACGGACATTCCGACGGACATCCCCACCGATGTCCCGACCGATGTTCCGACGGACGTTCCCACCGATGTCCCGACCGATGTCCCCACGGACAAGCCCACCGGCAAGCCGACCGACAAGCCCACGGGCAAGCCGACCGACAAGCCGACCGGCGACCCCTCCGAGGACCCGTCCGAGGACCCGGGCACCGGCACCGGTAATGACAACAACCCCAACGGTGGTTCTGACAACACCGACACCGACAGCGCCGGCTCCAAGCCGGTCGAGCAGGGCAAGGCCAAGGAGCAGCTGGCTGAGACCGGCGCCGCCGAGACCACCTTCCTGCTCATCGGTGCCGCGACGATGATCGCCGGTGGCATCGGCTTCCGTATGCTGCCGCGTCTCGTCGGCGGTGGCCGTACCGCTGTGTAAGCAGCCGTAAGCGGATCAGCACACAGAAGGAGGGCCCGGGGTGCGCTTCAGCACCCCGGGCCCTCCTTTGCGTATGCCGTACGTCCTACGCTGCCCACGCGGTCTGGTTCGTGACCAGCAGCACCACAGCCGCCACCAGCAGCACCAGGAGCGTCACCAGCGCCACCGGGCTCAGGCCGCCGAAGGGGCCTTCCTGCTGCAGCCGCTCGCGGTTCGCCCGGCAGACCGGGCAGCGACCCTCAGTGACCGGGGCCGCGCAGTTGGCGCACACCAATCGGTCGTAGGTCATGCGCTCTCCTCCTCCCGCGCGCCGGAGCCGCAGGCGCGGACCGTAAGCACAGTTCACTCGGACAACGCTCAGGGAAACGCGACTGTTCCCCTACCACTGTGCCAGCTCCCGCCCTTTTCGGCGCGGCCCGCCGGATTACGCCCGTTCCGTGACCGGACAAACTACGCAACCCACGACGCCGACTGCGAGCGCCAGTCCGCGTCGCGTAGTGTCACGCCCACCTACCCCCGGCCGACCGTGGTGCACCCGTGATCCGATTCGACAACGTCTCCAAGACCTACCCCAAGCAGAGCCGCCCCGCCCTGCGCGACGTCTCTCTCGACATCGCCAAGGGGGAGTTCGTCTTCCTCGTCGGCTCGTCCGGTTCCGGCAAGTCGACCTTCCTGCGGCTCGTGCTGCGCGAGGAGCGCGCCAGCCAGGGCCTGGTTCACGTCCTCGGAAAGGACCTTGCCCGACTGTCCAACTGGAAGGTGCCGCAGATGCGCCGCCAGCTCGGCACTGTCTTCCAGGACTTCCGGCTGCTGCCCAACAAGACCGTCGCGGAGAACGTGGCCTTCGCGCAGGAGGTCATCGGCAAGCCGCGCGGCGAGATCCGCAAGGCCGTGCCCCAGGTCCTCGACCTCGTCGGCCTCGGCGGCAAGGAGGACCGGATGCCCGGTGAGCTCTCCGGCGGTGAGCAGCAGCGCGTCGCGATCGCACGGGCCTTCGTCAACCGCCCCATGCTGCTGATCGCGGACGAGCCGACCGGCAACCTCGACCCGCAGACCTCCGTGGGCATCATGAAGCTGCTGGACCGGATCAACAGGACCGGTACCACCGTGATCATGGCGACTCACGACCAGAACATCGTCGACCAGATGCGCAAGCGCGTCATCGAGCTCGAAAAGGGCCGTCTCGTACGCGACCAGGCACGCGGCGTCTACGGCTACCAGCACTGAAAGGACGCCATGCGCGCCCAGTTCGTCCTGTCGGAGATCGGCGTCGGTCTCCGGCGCAATCTCACGATGACCTTCGCCGTCATCGTCTCCGTAGCCCTTTCACTCGCCCTGTTCGGCGGTGCGCTGCTCATGCGTGAGCAGGTCAGCACGATGAAGGACTTCTGGTACGACAAGGTCAACGTCTCGATCTTCCTCTGCAACAAGAACGACGCGGCGACGTCTCCCAAGTGCGCCAAGGGAGCGGTCACCGCCCAGCAGAAGACGCAGATCGAGGCGGATCTCAAGAAGATGGACGCCGTCGACAGCGTCCACCACGAGTCGGCCGAAGAGGCGTACAAGCACTACCGGGACCAGTACGGCGACACCCCCATCGCGTCCACCATCACGCCGGACCAGATGCAGGAGTCGTTCCGCGTCAAGCTGGACGACCCCGAGAAGTACAAGGTCGTGGCGACCGCCTTCGCGGGCCGTGACGGTGTGCAGTCCGTCCAGGACCAGCGCAACATCCTGGAGAACCTCTTCTCCCTGATGAACGGCATGAATATCGCCGCGCTGTTCGTGATGGCGCTGATGCTGGTGATTGCGCTGATGCTGATCGTCAACACCGTGCGGGTGTCGGCGTTCAGCCGCAGGCGTGAGACCGGCATCATGCGGCTGGTGGGAGCGTCCAGCTTCTACATCCAGATGCCGTTCATCATGGAGGCCGCGTTCGCCGGTCTGCTGGGCGGCGCCGTCGCCTCCGCAATGCTGCTGGTGGGCAGGTATTTCCTGATCGACCACGGTCTGGCGCTCTCCGAGAAGATGCAACTGGTCAACTTCATCGGCTGGGACGCCGTGATCACCAAGCTGCCGCTGGTGATCGCGATCGGGCTGCTGATGCCCGCCATGGCGGCTTTCATCGCATTGCGCAAGTACCTCAAGGTGTGACAAGCACCCCGGGCGTCGTACGGTCAACGGCCGTACGGCGCCCTTCGCTTGTCCTAGAGTGGTCGCCATGCCGGGCCCGGAGTTCTGCCCTCGGCCCCGCCGCATCCGCCGCGGGGCGGCCCTGACGTTGGTCTTCGCAAGCGTTCTGGCCACCGCGGCCGCCACCAACTCCCTTCCGCACGACGACGGGAACACGCCGCGCCTCTCCGCGAAATCGGCCGCCGCGACCGTCGACGATGTCACGCGCGCCGCCGCCGAGGCGGTGGCCGACGGCAAGTCCGGCACGAAAGCCGCCGAGGACGTCGTCAGCCGCAGTGGTGACCGCTGGGGCGCTGTGTACGACAAGAGCGAGTACAAGGAGTTCGAGCAGGCCCTCGACGGCGAGTACACCGGCGTCGGCCTCACGGCCAGGCGCGCCGCAGACGGGCAGATCGAGGTCGCCGAGGTCCAGTCCGGCGGCCCTGCCGCCAAGGCGGACATGAGGGCCGGGGACCGGCTGCGTACGATCGACGGCCTCCCGGTCGCCGAGCGACCCGTCACCGAAGTCGTGGCGCTGCTGCGCGGCGGCGACCGCACCACCGTCGTCCTCGGTCTGGAACGGGACGGCCGGGTGTGGACCGAGAAGCTCGTGCGCGCCACGCTGAGCACCGAGGCGGTCACCGTCCGGAACCTCAAGGGCGGGGCCGTGGTGATCAAGGTCGCCTCCTTCACCAAGGGCTCGGGGGCGCGGGTGCGAGAAGCAGTACGGAATGCCCCCGTGGGCGTCGGCGTCCTGCTGGATCTGCGCGGCAACGCCGGCGGTCTGGTCGCCGAGGCCGTCAGCGCCGCCTCCGCCTTCCTGGACGGCGGTCTGGTGGCGACGTACGACATAAGGGGCGAGCAGCGTGCCCTGTACGCGACACCCGGCGGGGACACCACCAGACCCGTCGTCGCCCTGGTCGACAGCGGCACGATGAGTGCGGCCGAGCTGGTCACCGGGGCGCTGCAGGACCGCGGCCGGGCGATCACGGTCGGCTCGCGCACCTTCGGCAAGGGTTCGGTCCAGATGCCCAGCCGTCTTCCCGACGGCTCGGTCGCCGAGCTGACCGTCGGCCACTACCGCACGCCGTCGGGTCACAGCGTCGACGGGCGGGGCATCACCCCGGACCTCGCCGCGAGCGAGGGGGCCGAGGATCGGGCCCAGACAGTATTGAGTGGCCTCGGGGGCACGTCTTAGTGCGAAAATGACCGCACTATGGCTAAGGAAACAGGGCGCAAACTGATCGCGCAGAACAAGAAGGCGCGGCACGACTACACCATCCTCGACACGTACGAGTGCGGTCTCGTGCTGACAGGTACCGAGGTGAAGTCGCTGCGTCAGGGGCGGGCCTCGCTCGTGGACGGCTTCGTACAGATCGACGACCACGAGGCGTGGCTGCACAACGTGCATGTCCCCGAGTACACCCAGGGGACGTGGACCAATCACAGCGCGCGGCGCAAGCGGAAGCTGCTGATGCACCGTGCCGAGATCGACAAGCTCGAGTCGAAGGCGCAGGAGTCCGGCCACACGATCGTGCCGCTGGCGCTGTACTTCAAGGACGGCCGGGCCAAGGTCGAGATCGCGCTGGCGAAGGGCAAGAAGGAGTACGACAAGCGGCAGACGCTGCGCGAGAAGCAGGACCGGCGTGAGACGGACCGCGCGGTCTCGGCTGCCAAGAAGCGCCAGCGGGCCTGATCGGCAGGAATAGGCTGGCATCGTCGTGCGTTGGTCACGTACGATGGCACCTGCACCTCAAGGGGTGTGCACCACCTTGAAAAATCAACATGGGGATGATCGGTTTCGACAGCGGATGTCGAAGCAGGGGAAGCGAGCCGAGGAAGCGGCAATGATCTCGTTAACCATATGTCGCAACCAATAATCGCCACTTCCAAGAGCGATTCCCGCGCCTTCGCGCTCGCTGCCTAATTAGCAGCTAGCGAAGGCCTTCGGGTGTCAGCCCGGGGCTGTTCCCGACCCGGATCCTGGCATCAGCTAGGGGACTAAACCTCTAAGCCCGGTCACGGGGCATAGAGGGAAATCAAACAGTGACTGAGCCCGTCGGAGACTTGTCCGCGAGATCTCCGGGGCCGAGAAAATCGAAGCGGACTGCGCTCGGAGAAGCCCTGATTCTGCACCGTTGGACGCGGGTTCGATTCCCGCCATCTCCACTCATCCCATGCGATAAAGGCCCGGCTGCTACGGCAGACCGGGCCTTCGTCGTGCGTGCCGCAGGTCAGGCCGCCGGCTGGTGTCCGGGGGCCAGCATGCCGAGCAGCTGGTCCATCTCGGTGCGCCAGATGCGGTGCACATTCATCCGGGTCGGCTGCGGCTGGCCGGGCAGCTGGAAGCGGAACGAGCTCCAGATGGCGTTGCGCTTGATGTCACCGACCATTCCCGTGACCTCGGCCGGAGTCATGGCGAAGGCGATCTCCTGTGGACGGTTGCTCATCCGGGCCGCCTTGTGAACGACCACGGCCTGCTCGGTCACGGTGATGAAGTAGTACGTCAGAAACGCCTGGCCTATCAGGCCGAGCATGCTCATCAGCCAGACACTCGGCCCGGCGATCGCCTGGATCGTGACGATCGGCCGGTCGGCCGGGTTGGCCTGCGCGATGGCGGCCGCCACCTGCTGCTGGATGGTTGCCTTCTTGATGGCCATGGGGCCCCTCCCCTGAGCGGAACATGCGCCCCCGCTTCGGGGGCGGTGCAGCGTATCGCCCGGCCCTCATGGGTAACCGTCCGGGGGTTCAGTAGCGGGTCCGGGCCGCGGCAGACAGCAGCAGGGCCGTCGCGGCCGCCGCGACGGGCACCAGATATCCGTACGCCGCGCTCGTGTGCTCCACCGTCCAGCCGCCCGTGGCCGAACCGGCCGCTATGCCGCCCAGCAGCGCGGTGACCGCGAGGGTCATGCCCTCGTTCAACTGGCCGTCAGGCGTGAGGCGTTGGACCACGGTCATGCCCGTGACCATGGTCGGGGCCGTGGCCATGCCCGCGGCGAGAAGGGCGAGGGCCACCGCGGGAAGCGATCCCGTCGCGGCGGCCAGCAGCGGCAGCGACATCAGTACGGTCATCGCGGTGAGGCAGATCAGCAGGCGGCGGGAGAGGCCCCGGTCGGGGCGGAACCTGCCGTACGCGAGGCCCGCCGCGCACGAGCCCGCGGCCTGGAGCGCGAGCACCGCGCCCGCCGCGCTCGCATGCCCAAGGTCGTCCGCGAAGGCGATCGTGACGACCTCCATCGAGCCGAAGACCGCGCCTGTGGCGAGAAAGACCGCGAGCAGCGGTGCCATGCCCGGCGTACGCAGCGGGGAGCGGGTCCGCGCCGCGCGGGCGGCGACCGGCGGTTCGGTGACGCGCTGGGCCGCGAAGACCAGTACGCCGGTGAGCAGCAGGACCGCTCCGGTCAGGGTGCCCGCCTCCGGGAACAGTGCGGAGCACAGGAACGCGGCGAGCACCGGGCCGAGCATGAAGCACAGCTCGTCGGCGGCCTGCTCGAAGGAGTTCGCGGTGTGCAGCGCGGCCGGGTCGCCCTGGTGGAGGTGGGCCCAGCGGGCGCGGGACATGCCGCCGGTGTTGGGAGTGGTGGCGGTGGCCGCGTACGCGGCGAACAGTGTCCAGTCGGGTGCGCCGAGGCGTACGCACAGCAGCAGTGCGATCGAGCCGAGTGCGGCGAGCGCGGTGGCGGGCACGGCGATCCGGGCCTGCCCGTGCCGGTCCACGAGCCGCGCGATCCACGGCGCGACCAGCGCGGTGGCGGCCAGCCCGGTCGCGGTGACGGCTCCGGCGAGGGCGTACGAGCCGCGGGCTCCGGCGATCATGATCACGGCGCTGACGCTGAACATGCCCATGGGGAGGCGGGCGAGGAGGTTGCCGGCGGTGAAGGCGAGTGCGCCGGACGGCGCGAAGAGCCGGCGGTAGGGCCCGAGGCCAACGCCGGGGCTCCGCCCGGGACCCCGCGCCTCAAACTCCGGCGGGGCTGGATGTGCGGCGCCGGCGGCCGTCGTCTGCGGGGCGTCGGGTGATTGCGGCATGGATCAACCCTCGCCGCGCAGCCCTCGCGCCGTCCAACACCTGCTCAGGCCCCATTGACGCACTCCCGTTGTAAATTCGGCGCGTGCCCCGAGACCTCGACCCCCGCCTCCTCCGCGCCTTCGTCGCCGTCGCCGACGAGCTGCACTTCACCCGCGCCGCCGCCCGTCTGTATGTCGCGCAGCAGGCCCTCAGCCGTGACATACGGCGGCTGGAGCGGGAGTTGGGCGCCGAGCTGTTCGTACGGACCACCCGGCAGGTGATTCTCACCGGCGACGGCGAGCGGCTGCTGCCGTATGCGCGCCTGGTGCTGGAGGCCCAGGACGATCTGCTCGCCGCCGCCTCGGGAGCATCCCGGCCGCTGCTCGTCGATCTCAACAGCGAGGGCATGGCATCGGGCCGGGTGCTGGCGCGGGCGCGGGAACTCGCTCCGGAATGCGAGCTGATGGCCCGGTTCGAGAGCGGGCTCACCGGCGCCGCCGCCGAGATCCTCGCCGGGCGGCTCGATGTCTCCTTCGGGCGCTTCGCCGGACTGGAACCCGCCGTACGGGCGCTGCTGTCCCATCAGCCCGTGCGGTACGAGCCGATGGCCGTCCTGCTGCCGCACGACCATCCGCTCGCCGGGCGGGAGCGGATCGAGCTGAACGCGCTCGCGGGCGAGACCGTATATGCCGGTGCGGGCAATCCGCGGACCCTGGAGTGGACGGATCTGGCGCGCCGGCTCTTCGCGGGGCGGGGGATCGCGATCGCGCCGCCCGCGCCCGTGGCGATCGGCTTCGAGGAGTTCCGGCGGATGATGGCGAAGACCCGCAACCTGGTTCTGGCGGTGGTCGACTTTCCGGCCATGCCCGACACCGTGCTGCGCCCGATCGTCGATCCCGTACCGCTGTCGCCGCTCTCTTTGGTGTGGCGAAAAGGGATCCGTCATCCGGGAGTGGACGCGCTGCGGTCGGCCGCAGCCGCGCTCGCCGCCGAGGAGGGCTGGCTGGAACGGGACTCGGGAGCTTGGCTGCCCGAAGGTGATATGTCGCTGATGAGTGACAACAACTGACACATTGGCACGAGGTGTCACCGGCGTGCGCTACATTCTGGGTCAGGGTGAGTGTGGTAGAGGGTGTGCAGGTTGGGTGGGGATCCAGCCGGCCATGTCCGCAGGTCGTGCGCGCACTCGATTCCAGCCAGTGGGGGATGTGCGTACAACAGTGGAAAATTGGCAAGAAGATTCCCGTATCGGCCATACCCATGAGCCGAACGAGGTGACGGTTCAGCTCGACGGTCTTGGCCGGAAACTGGGGGACCTTCCTGCGGGGCCTGCTGTCCAAGAAGCCTCCGACGGGCCGGTGTTCGTCGATGAGAGCGGCCGCCGCAGCAAGAAGTTCCGCCGACTCGGCTGGGTGCTGGCCATCGCCTGCGCCTGCTACGCCGTGACCCTCGTCGTCGCCCTTCTCGGCGGCAACTCCACCGCGCCCCTGCTGCCAGGGCTCGGCCAGGGCGAGAAGGAGCAGAGCGACAAGGTCGAGATCCAGCCAGCTCCCAGCGACAGCGCATCCGCGCAGGTCACGCCCGGCGGCATACCCGGCGCCCCGAGCCCCACGGACTCCACCGGCACTGGTGGCACGCAGCCGTCCGGCGCCGCGTCGAGCGGCACCGCAGGCGGACTCCCGGCCGGACCCGGTCCCTCCGGTTCCGCGGCGCCCCAGCCCTCCGGCAAGGGAGTGCCCGCGCCGGGCGGGGCATCGGCCTCCTCCACGCCTGGGGGCGGCGGAAGCGCCCCCGGCCCATCGCCGGACGCCAGCCCCTCGGTGCCCACACCGTCCGATCCCGGACCGTCCGCGAACCCCACCGATCCACCTGTGCAAGAAGGCGCGCTGTAGATGACACTCCCCGAGAGCAGGGCCCTGCGGCAGCGGCAGCGGCAGCGGCACCGGGCCCGGCCTGTCGCACGGCGCAGAATGCCCATGCGCTATCTCCTGCCCTTCCTCTTCCTGGTCGCCCTGCTCGCCATGCTGATGCTGCGCGGCTATGTGCACAGCGAGATCCTGGCGGACCATCGCGTACGCCCGCCGGCCCCGACCGACCAGGTTCCCGAGGAGATACTGGGCGGCGGACCGGTCATCGACGCGCGCGACAAGGCCGCGCCCCAGGCGCTGACCATCCCCGACCGCAAACTGGTGCTGACCTTCGACGACGGCCCGGACCCCGTCTGGACGCCGAAGGTCCTGGACACGCTGAAGAAGTACGACGCGCACGCCGTCTTCTTCGTCACCGGCACCATGACCTCACGCCACCCCGAGCTGGTGGAGCGGATGGTGCGCGAGGGCCACGAGGTCGGACTGCACACCTTCAACCACCCCGACCTCTCCTACCAGTCCACCGCGCGCATCGACTGGGAGCTCTCGCAGAATCAGCTGGCGCTCGCGGGCGCGGCCGGCATCCACACGTCGCTCTTCCGCCCGCCGTACTCCTCCTTCTCCGACGCCCTGGACAACAAGTCCTGGCCGGTCACCCAGTACATCGGCAGCCGCGGCTACATCACCGCCTTCAACAACACCGACTCCGAGGACTGGAAGCGCCCCGGCGTCGACGCGATCATCAAGCAGGCCACCCCCAAGGGCACCAGCGGCTCGATCGTGCTGATGCACGACTCCGGCGGTGACCGCTCGCAGACCGTCGCCGCGCTCGGCCGCTTCCTGCCGCAGATGAAGGACCGGGGCTACCGCTTCACCAGCCTCACCGAGGCGCTCGGCGCGCCCACCGCCCACACCCAGGTCACCGGCCCCGAGCTGTGGAAGGGCAAGGCCTTCGTCTCCGCGGTCGCCTTTTCCGAGAACACCACCGACGTCCTGGTCGTCGGCCTGGCCGTGATCGGCGTGCTCGTCTTCGCGCGCTTCGGGCTGATGCTGGTGCTCTCCTTCGCGCACGCCCGCAAGGTGCGCAGGCGCGGCTTCAGCTGGGGCCCTGCGGTCACTCGCCCGGTGTCCGTGCTGGTCCCCGCGTACAACGAACGCGAGTGCATAGCCAATACGGTCCGCTCGCTGACCGCGAGCGACCACCCCATCGAGGTCATCGTCATCGACGACGGTTCCACGGACGGCACCGCGGACATTGTCGAGGCGATGCGGCTGCCGGGCGTCCGCGTCGTACGCCAGCCCAACTCCGGAAAGCCTGCGGCCCTCAACAACGGCATCAGGAACGCCCGCTACGACATCGTCGTGATGATGGACGGCGACACCGTCTTCGAGCCGTCCACCGTGCGCGAGCTGGTCCAGCCCTTCGGCGACATGCGCGTCGGCGCGGTCGCGGGCAATGCCAAGGTCGGCAACCGCGACAGCCTGATCGGGGCCTGGCAGCACATCGAGTACGTCATGGGCTTCAACCTCGACCGCCGGATGTACGACCTGCTGGGCTGCATGCCCACCATCCCCGGCGCGGTCGGTGCCTTCCGCCGCCAGGCACTGGAGCGCGTCGGCGGCATGAGCGAGGACACCCTCGCCGAGGACACCGACATCACCATGGCCCTGCACCGCGACGGCTGGCGCGTCGTCTACGCCGAGCGGGCCCGCGCCTGGACCGAGGCCCCCGAGACCGTCCAGCAGCTGTGGTCGCAGCGCTACCGCTGGTCGTACGGCACGATGCAGGCCATCTGGAAGCACCGCCGCGCCGTCGTGGAGCGCGGGCCCTCGGGCCGCTTCGGCCGCGTGGGCCTGCCGCTGGTGTCCCTGTTCATGGTGCTCGCACCGCTGCTTGCCCCGCTGATCGACGTCTTCCTGATGTACGGACTGGTCTTCGGCCCCACCCAGAAGACGATCGCCGCCTGGCTGGGCGTCCTCGCCGTGCAGCTCGTGTGCGCTGCGTACGCATTCCGGCTGGACCGCGAGCGCATGCTCCATCTGATCTCACTGCCGCTCCAGCAGCTTCTGTACCGGCAGTTGATGTACGTCGTGCTGCTGCAGTCCTGGATCACCGCACTGACCGGCGGCCGGCTGCGCTGGCAGAAGCTGCGGCGTACGGGAACGGTGGAGGCGCCCGGCGTCATACCCACCCCGCGGCGGAGCACCGAGGACCGGAGGCCCGTCGCATGAGCCACAGCTCCACAGCCGCGGCCACGCCGGACCTCAAGCCCGCAGCGCCCGCCGCCCGGCCGGGCCGCGACCGCTATCTCGACCTGCTGCGCTCCGTCGCCCTGGTCCGGGTCGTCGTCTACCACATATTCGGCTGGGCCTGGCTGACGATCGTCTTCCCCTCCATGGGCGTGATGTTCGCGCTCGCGGGCTCGCTGATGGCGCGTTCGCTGTCGCGGCCCGCGCTCGGGGTGATCCGCGGGCGTATCCGCAGGCTGCTGCCTCCGCTGTGGGCGTTCTCGGCGTTCCTGGTGCCGCTGATGTTTCTGGGCGGCTGGAAGCCCGCCAAGCAGGACGGCCTGTGGTGGTGGGCGGACCTGCTCAACTACCTCTTCCCGATCGGTGCCCCGCCGTTCCCCTGGTCTCTGGGCTCCCAGTCCGGACTGGTGGAGCAGACCTGGGCGGTGCAGGCCGGGGAGCCGCTCTGGTATCTGCGCACCTACCTCTGGTTCGTGATCGCGTCTCCGCTGCTGCTCTGGGCCTTCCGCAGGGTGCCGTGGGTGACGCTGCTCGCCCCGCTCGCCCTGTGCGCCGTCGTGGGCACAGGCCTGGTCACGATCCCCGGCGAGACGGGCTACGCCCTCGTCGACTTCGCGACCTTCGGCTCCTGCTGGGTCCTCGGCTTCGCCCACCACGAGGGCCTGCTGAAGCAGGTGCCGCGCTATGTCCTGCTGTCCTGCTCCGCCGTGGTGATGGCCTTCGGTCTGTGGTGGGCCTCGGGCCATCAGACCGTGGACGGCTGGGACCTGAACGACATCCCGCTGGCCCAGGCCACCTGGTCCCTCGGCTTCGTGGTGATCCTGCTGCAGTACTCCCCGTCCTGGCAGCAGCTGCCGGGCAGACTCGCGCGATTCGACTCGCTGGTCACGCTGTCCAACAACCGCGCGGTGACGATCTACCTCTGGCACAACGCCCTGATCATGATGACGGTCCCGCTGCTCGACCTGCTGTGGGACATCCCGTTCGTGGACGCGCATCTGGGCGGCGTGCTGGAGACCACGTACGACGTCCTGATGTTCCTGCTGGTCTGGCCGCTGATCGGGCTGATGATCGTGGCCGTGGGCTGGATCGAGGACCTGGCGGCCAAGCGCAGCCCTCGGCTGTGGCCCAATGGCCGCAGGAAGACGCGGCAGACGGAAAGCGGCTCACACCGGCGCTGAGGGCCGGGTGAGAGCAAGGTTTCGCTCTGGTCACCTCGCGCCACCGGGGCCGAAACGAGCCATCCATAGCGTCCCTTTCACACCCCGAGGACCGTGGAGGCGCGTGATGGCTGGCCGGTGGATCGAACAGTGGGACCCCGAGGACGAGACGTTCTGGGAGGCGAAGGGAGAGCGGATCGCCCGGCGCAATCTGGCCTTTTCCATTCTCTCCGAACACATCGGGTTCTCGATCTGGACCCTGTGGTCCGTCATGGTCCTGTTCATGGGACCGGAGTACGGAATCGACCCGGCCGGGAAGTTCTTCCTGGTGGCCATGGCCACGCTGGTGGGGGCCTTCATCCGGGTCCCCTACACCTTCGCCGTCGCCCGCTTCGGCGGCCGCAACTGGACCATCATCGCCGCGTCGATGCTGCTCCTGCCGACGGTCGCCGCCTTCCTGGTGATGAAGCCCGGGACTTCGTACACGACCTTCATGCTGGTCGCGATGCTCACGGGCGTCGGCGGCGGTAACTTCGCCTCCTCCATGACCAACATCAACTCCTTCTTCCCGCTGCGGAAGAAGGGCTGGGCGCTCGGACTGAACGCGGGCGGCGGCAACATCGGAGTGCCCGTCGTACAGCTGGCCGGACTCGCGGTCATCGGGGCGTCCGGCGGACCGCGCGTGCTGCTCGGGATCTACATCCCGTTCATTGCCCTCTCCGCGATCTGCGCCGCGCTCTTCATGGACAACCTCGCCCCGGTCAAGAACGACACCGGGGCCTCGAAGGAAGCCGTCAAGGACCCGCACACCTGGATCATGTCCTTCCTCTACATCGGCACCTTCGGCTCGTTCATCGGCTACAGCTTCGCCTTCGGTCTGGTACTGCAGACACAGTTCGGGCGTACGCCGCTGCAGGCCGCGTCGATCACCTTCATCGGCCCGCTCCTCGGCTCGCTGATCCGCCCGGTCGGCGGCTGGCTCGCCGACCGCCACGGCGGCGCGCGCATCACCGTGTGGAACTTCCTCGCCATGGGGGCAGCCACGGGAGTCGTCGTACTCGCCTCCGTGGAGAAGTCGCTGGCGCTGTTCACCACTGCCTTCATCGTGCTGTTCGTGCTGACCGGGGTCGGCAACGGCTCCACGTACAAGATGATCCCGGGCATCTTCCAGGCGAAGGCGATCGCCAAGGGCATGTCAGGCGAGGCGGCTGCCGCCTACGGGCGCCGGCTGTCCGGTGCATCCATGGGGCTGATCGGCGCGGTGGGCGCGCTCGGCGGGCTCGGCATCAACCTCGCCTTCCGCCAGTCCTTCCTGACCGCGGGCACCGGCACGTCCGCCTTCGTCGCCTTCCTCATCTTCTACGCGGCCTGTTTCACGGTGACCTGGGCGGTATACCTTCGCCGGCCCGCCGTCGCCGCGCAGCCGGTCGCGGAGGCGAAGCCGCAGCTCAGCTACGCAAAGGTGTAACACCCGCGAAATCCTGGCGAGCCGAGCCTGTCACGCACCGTTGGCAGGCTCGGTCGCCACATCCGTACAGGGTGGGACAGAGTAGGGACGATCATATGCAAGACCATCAGCACGGGCCGCTCGCCGGTTTCACCGTCGGAGTGACCGCCGCGCGGCGCGCCGACGAGCTCGGTGCGCTGCTCCGCCGTCGCGGCGCCAGTGTCCTCCACGCCCCAGCCCTGCGTATCGTCCCGCTCGCCGACGATGCCGAACTCCTCGGCGCCACCCAGGAACTCATCGACCACGCGCCCGACGTCGTCGTCGCCACCACTGCCATCGGATTCCGCGGCTGGGTGGAGGCCGCCGACGGCTGGGGACACGGCGAGAAGCTCCTCGAACGGCTGCGCGGGGTCGAGCTCCTGGCCCGCGGGCCCAAGGTGAAAGGCGCGATCCGCGCCGCCGGGCTCACCGAGGAGTGGTCCCCGGCCTCCGAGTCCATGGCCGAGGTCCTCGACCGGCTGCTCACCGAGGGGGTCGCGGGCCGCCGGATCGCGCTCCAGCTGCACGGCGAGCCGCTGCCCGGATTCGTCGAGTCGCTACGGGCCGCAGGCGCCGATGTCGTCGTCGTGCCCGTCTACCGCTGGATGGCGCCCGAAGACCTCGCGCCCCTCGACCGGCTCCTGGACGCGACCGTCACACGCGCCCTGGACGCCCTCACCTTCACCAGCGCACCCGCCGCGGCCTCGCTGCTCTCCCGCGCCGAGACCCGTGGACTGCTGCCCGAGCTGCTGCACGCCATGGACCACGATGTGCTGGCCGCCTGCGTGGGGCCGGTCACCGCGCTGCCGCTGCAGGCCCGCGGCATCTCCACCGTGCAGCCGGAACGCTTCCGGCTCGGCCCGCTGGTGCAGGTGCTGGGCCAGGAGCTGCCCGGCCGGGCCCGTACGCTCCCGGTCGCCGGCCGCCGCGTCGAGATCCGCGGCCATGCCGTCCTGGTCGACGACGACCTGCGGCCCGTACCCCCTGCCGGGATGGCCCTGCTGCGCGCCCTGTCCCGGCGCCCGGGCTGGGTCGTCTCCCGCTCCGACCTGCTGAGCGTGCTGCCGGGCGCGGGCCGCGACGAGCACGCCGTCGAGACGGCGATGGCCCGGCTGCGTACGGCGCTCGGCGCGCCCAAGCTCATCCAGACCGTCGTCAAGCGGGGTTACCGGCTGGCCCTGGACCCGGCCGCCGACACCAAGTACGCCGACGCCTGACGCAGCAGGGACGTCGCCCGCCACAGGCACACCAGAGCCGCCGTCGACAGCACCAGGCGCACCGCGTTCCAGGCGACCCACGGGTCCTCGAACGTCTCGCGCACGGCCGCCGGATCGGCGATACGGGCCGGATTCCCTGCCGCTTCCAGCTCGTTGTTGAGCGGAATGTTCACCGCGGTGGTCACCACCAGCACCGCCGCGTACAGCACGAGCCCCGCGAGCACCCAGCGGCGCAGTGGGGATCTGCGCTGCTGCCAGGCCGCGATCGCGGCCAGGACCAGCGCCCCGAAGAAGCCGGCGAAGAACACGGGGTTCCGGATCACCTCGTTGATGTTCTGCATGACCTCGATGTAGGTCCGGTCGTTGCTCCTGGCGAGCGCCGGCATCACCGAGGTCGCGTAGGCGTACCAGACGCCCGCGACCAGTCCGTTGGCCACCGTCGCCGCCCCGAGAACGGCCTTGGCACCCCTGCTGTCTGCCCTGTTCTGTGTCATGCGACCAGTCAAGCGGGGGAAGTTGAGCCTCTCCATGGGCGAGCGTCGCAAGCCCATGTCCAGGCGTCTACGGTTCACGCCCGCGGCATGCAACCTGCCGGGGGGTCCGGCGCGTAGAGATGTTGCCGACGTCCGCATCCGCGGCGTGGGCTCGCACCGGAATGGAGAACAATCAGATGGTCTCAGGCATGGTGGGCAGAGGCACGGCGCTGGGCGCGGTCCTGCTGTCTCTGCTGGCAGTCCCCGCGCAGGCCGCGTCCGCGGTGACGGCCGACGGCAACGCGCAGGCCGCGGCCACCCAGGCGCCCTCTGCGGCGACCACAGAACCGGCTCCCGATCTCGCGGGCCTGCGGGCGGTGTTGCGCGAGGCGCTGGCCAAGGGCGCTCCCGGCGCGATGGCCAGGATCGACGACCACGGCACGGTGTACCGGGCGAGCGAGGGGATCGCGGACCGGGCCACCGGACGGGCCATCAGCACCGAGGACCGCTTCCGCGTCGGCAGTGTCACCAAGAGTTTCTCCTCGGTGGTCCTGCTCCAACTCGTCGGTGAGGGACGGCTCGACCTCGACACCTCGGTCAACACCTATCTGCCGGACCTGCTGCCCGACAACCGGATCACGGTGCGTCATCTACTGAGCCACCGCAGCGGTCTGTACGACTACACCAACGACATGTTCGACAAGACCGTCCCGGGCTTCGAGTCCGTACGCAACAAGGTCTTCACCCTCCAGGAGCTGGTGAATCTCTCGCTCGCCAAGCCCCTGACGGTCCAGCCGGGCACCGCCTACGACTACTCCAACACCAACTTCGTCGTCGTCGGAATGCTCATCGAGAAGCTCACCGGACACTCCCTCGCCACCGAGTACCGCCATCGCGTCATCGAGCCGCTGAAGCTGCGCGACACCTTCTACGTCCACCCCGGGACCGCCCTCCCGGGCCGCCACACCAAGGGCTATCTCCGTCCCGACGAGGCCGGGGCGCCGCTCGTCGACTCCACGCGGCAGACCGTCTCCTGGGCCCAGAGCGCGGGCGCGATGATCTCCAGCACCCGCGATCTGGACACCTTCTTCTCGGCGCTGCTGCAGGGCCGGCTGCTTCCGGCCGGGCTGCTGACGCAGATGCAGCAGTGGGTGCCGGTCAACAGCACCCAGGGCTACGGTCTCGGCCTGCGCCGCCGCGATCTGTCCTGCGGAGTCTCCGTGTACGGGCACACGGGCACCGTCCAGGGCTACTACACGTACTCCTTCACCTCCAAGGACGGAAAGCGCAGCATCACCGCGCTCGCCAACACCTCCAACAACGGCGATGTGCTCGGCGTGATGGCCAAGACCCTGGACGCCGCCTTCTGCGGCAAGCCCGCGGCCGCGCCGAGCGCCCGCAGCTCCGCGCCCGCCGAGCAGTACGAGGACGTCGCGCCGGACGTCGCGCGCGACTGATGCCACGGGGTGCGGCCGGACCCGTCGCAGGAGGGGTTCCGGCCGCACGTTCGGACGGGCACTCTGGAGGGGATACCCGGCGGTGACCCCGAGGCGGTGACAGGCGCATGACGGCAGGCGCGACGGGTGCGGCCTCCTACGACTGGAGGTTCGACTCCGGGCGGATCTGCCTGGATCTGGTGGCGACCGCGGAGCCGGCCGCCGGCGGACGCGAGGCGCTGGCCGGGACAGGACGGCTCGGCCGCTGGCTGGTGGGTACGGGCCTGGTGCCCGCCGAAACGGCGCTCCCGGTCGGCGATGTCCAGTGGGTGGCACGCTTCGTCGAACTGCGGGACTGCGTGGGCCAGTTGGTACGAGCGCAGATCGACGGCCGGTGCGCCGAATCGGCGCTGGAGCGGGTCAACGCCCTCGCGGCGGGACCGCCGCCCGGCATCAGAGCAGTACGCGACGCGGAGGGCTCATTGGTACGGGCACTGAGCGCAGCGCCCGAGTGCGGGGCGCTGCTGGCCGCGATCGCCCGCGATGCCGTGGATCTGCTGACCGACCCGGTGGCCAGGGCCCGGCTGCGGCAGTGCGAGGGCGACAACTGCCGCCGCGTGTACCTGGACACGTCCCGTGGGCGTCGGCGCCGCTGGTGCTCCAGCGAGGTGTGCGGAAACCGCGAACGGGTCGCAAGACATCGGCGCAGGGCGGCCGTGGCGCGGGCCTGAGAACCCGCCCGGGACCTTCGTGGAGCCTGCGCGGGGACCTGGGTAGAGGCCGCCTCGGGACCTCCGTAAAAGATCTTGAAAGTTTTTCGGCGGACGTTGAGTGATGCGCCTGTGGTCCCCGTAGTGAAGGGGGAGAAGCAGTCAGCCGAAAACAGGGTCTCGACCGGGAGGTTCAGGTGCGCAAGGATGCCGCCGTGGCCGATGACCGTCCGCAAAGGGCCCGCCATCGCAGCGAAAAGCCACGCAACGACTCCTCAGCACCTGACGAGGAGCTGATGCGTGCGCTGTATCGCGAACATGCGGGACCTTTGCTCGCCTATGTACTCCGTCTCGTCGCCGGCGATCGCCAGCGAGCCGAGGACGTGGTGCAGGAGACGCTCATCCGTGCCTGGAAGAACGCCGGTCAGCTCAACCGAGCGACCGGCTCTGTCCGACCCTGGCTGGTGACGGTCGCACGCCGCATCGTCATCGACGGTCACCGCAGCCGGCAGGCCCGGCCGCAGGAGGTCGATCCGTCGCCGCTGGAGGTCATGCCCGCGGAGGACGAGATCGACAAGGCGTTGTGGCTGATGACGCTCTCAGATGCGCTCGATGATTTGACGCCCGCCCACAGGGAAGTTCTTGTCGAGACGTATTTCAAGGGGCGTACGGTCAATGAGGCGGCCGAGACGCTCGGCATACCCAGTGGGACGGTGCGGTCGCGGGTGTTCTACGCACTGCGTTCCATGAAGCTCGCTCTGGAGGAGAGGGGGGTCACGGCATGACTATGTACGAGCAGGAATCCGTACACGACGCCGTCGGTGCGTATGTGCTCGGCATCCTTGACGACGCGGACGCCTCCGCCTTCGAGGCGCATCTGGCGGGCTGCGACATCTGCGCCGCCCACCTCGAGGAGTTCTCCGGCATGGAGCCGATGCTGGCCATGCTGGCCGAGGCCCCGGCACCGCCCCAGCAGTCGAACGTGCTGAACATGCCCAGGCAGTCCACGTCCGGCTGGTCGGACTTCCCGCAGCCGCGGCCCGTTCCCGTGGTGCCCACCGCTCCCAGCCCGCAGTTGCTCGGCGGACTGCTCGACGAGGTCGCCGCCAAGCGGGCGGCGAAGCGCAGGCGCGGCATGTACATGGTTGCGGCCGCCGCGGCCCTGATCATCGGCGGCCCGACCGTCGCGGTCGTGGTCACATCGAACGACACCGGCACCACCAATCAGGCCGGCCATCCGCACCCCACCAGTCCCGCCGAGGACGCCTTCTTCAACCACATGGACGAGAAGGTGGGGCACACGGACGCGACGACCAAGGTCAGCGCGACCGTCGGCATGGAGAAGAAGAACTGGGGCACCCACGCCGTTCTCGAACTGAAGAACGTCAAGGGTCCCCTCAAGTGCAGCCTGATCGCCGTCTCCAAGACCGGCGAGGAGGAGGTCGTGACCTCCTGGGCCGTTCCGAAGTGGGGTTACGGCATTCCGGACAGCCCGGACAAGACGGCCAAGAACCCGCTCTACGTCCACGGCGGAGCGGCGATGGACCGCAACGAGATCGATCACTTCGAGGTCCGCACCTTCGACGGCAAGCGGCTCGTGGAGGTCGGAGCCTGACAGATTCGCCCCCTTCGCGTACGGTTGACGGCTGCCCAGTGCACGTCAGAAGGGGGCCTCGGTGGCCGCGCAGGATGCCGCTGTTGATTCCATGGTCGACCCCGCCGTCGACACGGTGCGAGACCGTGAGATCGGTGTCGAGCAGGAACATCTGGATCGGGTGTACCACCGCCTCGAGGAGAAGATCCACGAGGCGGAGTTCCTCATGCACGACGCCGCCAAGCGCGGCCAGGTCGGCACGCCGGGAGCGCTCGCCGAGCGGGACGCCCAGGTCTTCCGGGCCGGTATCCACCTGAACCGGCTGAACAACGAGTTCGAGGACTTCCTCTTCGGGCGCATCGATCTGCTGCGCGGCAAGGACGGCAAGAAGGGCCCGGACGGGGCGTACACCTCGATCGAGCCCGCCGACGACGCCGTACGCGCGGACAACACGGCCGACATCGGGGAGACCCTGCACATCGGCCGTATCGGGGTCCTCGACTCCGACTACGCGCCGCTGGTCATCGACTGGCGCGCCCCGGCGGCCGCCCCCTTCTACCGCTCCACCCCGGTCGATCCGGGCCGGGTGGTACGCCGCCGGGTCATCCGCTCCAAGGGCCGCAGGGTCCTCGGTGTCGAGGACGACCTGATGCGCCCGGAGCTCAGCGCCACGCTGGACGGGGCCGGGCTCCCGGTCATCGGGGACGGCGCGCTGATGGCGGCGCTGGGGCAGGCCCGCAGCCACACCATGCGGGACATCGTCGCCTCCATCCAGGCGGAGCAGGACCTGGTGATCCGGGCCCCCGCCGCGTCCGTCACGTATGTGGAGGGCGGGCCGGGCACCGGCAAGACCGCGGTGGCGCTGCACCGGGCGGCATATCTGCTCTACCAGGACCGCAGGCGGTACGCGGGCGGCATCCTGATCGTCTCGCCGACGCCGCTGCTCGTCGCGTACACCGAGGGCGTGCTGCCGTCGCTGGGCGAGGAGGGGCAGGTCGCGATCCGCGCGGTCGGCAATCTGGTCGACGGCGTGGAGGCCACGGCGTACGACGATCCGGCCGTGGCGCGCATCAAGGGCTCCTCGCGGATGCTGAAGGTGCTGCGCAAGGCCGCGAGAGGTGCGCTGGAGACGACGCCACCCGCGTCCTCGGGCCAGCTCGCCTTCGGGGACGAGCCGGAGCGGGGCCGGCAGGGCCCCGCCGGGACGCCTACGCGGCTGCGTGTGGTCGCGTTCGGGCGGCGGCTGGAGCTGGAGGCCGACGAGCTCCAGCGCATCCGCCACAACGTCCTGGGCGGCACCGCGCCCGTGAATCTGCTGCGACCGCGCGCCCGCAGGCTGCTCCTTGACGCCCTGTACGCCAAGTCCGGCAACGGGACGCGGCACACCGACCCGGAGCTCGCCGCCGAGCTGCGCTCCTCCTTCGACGAGGACGTCGCGTCCGAGGACTCCTTCATCGGCTTCCTGGACGCCTGGTGGCCCGAGCTCACCCCGCGCGGAGTGCTCACCGCGATGGCCGACGAGAGACGTCTCGGCCGCTGGGCGCGCCGGATCCTCAACCCGGGCGAGGTGCGCCGCCTCGCCCGCTCCCTGCGCCGCGATGCCCTGTCCGTGCACGACGTGGCGCTCCTCGATGAGCTCCAGACGCTGCTCGGCACACCGGCCCGCCCCAGGCGCAAGCGTGAACTCGATCCGCTGGACCAGCTCACCGGTCTGGAGGAGCTGATGCCGCAGCGCGAGGAGACGCAGCGTGAGCGCGCCGAGCGCCTCGCGCAGGAGCGCACCGAGTACGCGCATGTGATCGTCGACGAGGCACAGGACCTGACCCCCATGCAGTGGCGCATGGTCGGCCGCCGCGGCCGGCACGCCACCTGGACGGTCGTGGGCGACCCGGCGCAGTCCTCCTGGTCGTCCCCGGACGAGGCGGCCGAGGCACGCGACGAGGCGCTCGGCAGCCGCCCGCGCCGCCGCTTCCAGCTCACCGTCAACTACCGCAACCCGGCCGAGATCGCCGAGCTGGCGGCCAAGGTGCTGGCCCTGGCGATGCCCGGCATGCAGTCCCCGTCCGCTGTCCGCTCGACGGGCGTGCGGCCGCGCTTCGCGGTCGTACGGGGGGACCTGGCCGCTTCGGTGCGGGCGGAGGCCCAGCGCCTGCTCGGCCAGGTCGACGGCACGGTCGGCGTGGTGGTCGCGATGAACCGGCGCGAGCAGGTGGCGCGTTGGCTCGCCGGGCTCGGCGAACGGGTGGTCGCGCTCGGCTCTCTCGAGGCCAAGGGTCTGGAGTACGACGCGACGGTCGTCGTCTCTCCGGCGGAGATCGCGGACGAGTCCCCGGCCGGGCTGCGTGTGCTGTACGTGGCGCTGACCAGGGCGACCCAGCAGCTGACGGTGGTCTCCGGCCGGCGCGACGAGCCGGACGCGGACGGTGTTCCGGACCTGCTGCGGGACTGACCGGAGCTCCATCAGGGGCCTGATGGAGAGTCAACCTGCGATGCGGGAATCACGTACCGGGGTGGTTTGTTAGCCTGGGTACGGCACCGGCCCGATCCAAGCCCCCGGGCCCAACCTTCGTCGCTACGAGCGACCACTTGCCGCGAGGCGAGCATGGCGGGTCGGTGTCATTTACTCGTACGAGAGACAGGTCCGCGTCACCGCAAGGTGACGCGGACCTGTCTCTTTGGGGCTTCCGCAGACCCGGGCTTCCGCCCTGCCAGTCGTATCTCGTATGGTGGAAACCAGTTTCCGAAAACTAAATGACCACTATTACCTGCTACCCGCAGGTAGGTGCGACCATTCGAAAGCGTCGCCGGGCAACAGCCACGGCCGCGTCGGCAATGAAGCTAGCGAAAGCAGAGGAACCCGGCCATGGCAACGGCGCCCAGCGTCTCGTACTCGATGACGGTCCGGCTGGAGGTGCCCGCGAGCGGAACCGCGGTCTCCCAGCTGACCACGGCCGTGGAGTCCTCCGGCGGCTCCGTGACCGGCCTGGACGTGACCGCCTCCGGCCACGAGAAGCTGCGGATCGACGTCACGATCGCGGCGACCTCCACCGCGCACGCCGACGAGATCGTCGAAGAGCTGCGCAAGATCGAGGGCGTCATCCTCGGCAAGGTCTCCGACCGTACGTTCCTGATGCACCTCGGCGGCAAGATCGAGATGCAGTCCAAGCATCCCATCCGCAACCGTGACGATCTCTCGATGATCTACACCCCGGGTGTCGCGCGGGTCTGCATGGCGATCGCCGAGAACCCCGAGGACGCCCGCCGCCTCACCATCAAGCGCAACTCCGTCGCCGTGGTCACCGACGGCTCCGCCGTCCTCGGCCTGGGCAACATCGGCCCCATGGCCGCGCTGCCGGTCATGGAGGGCAAGGCGGCCCTGTTCAAGCGCTTCGCGGGCATCGACGCCTGGCCGCTGTGCCTGGACACCCAGGACACCGACGAGATCGTCGCGATCGTCAAGGCGATCGCCCCCGGCTTCGCGGGCATCAACCTGGAGGACATCTCCGCGCCCCGCTGCTTCGAGATCGAGGCGCGGCTGCGTGAGGCCCTCGACATCCCCGTCTTCCACGACGACCAGCACGGCACCGCGATCGTCGTCCTCGCCGCGCTGACCAACGCGCTGCGCGTGGTCGGCAAGGCCGTCGGAGACGTACGAGTCGTCATGTCCGGCGCCGGCGCGGCCGGTACGGCCATCCTGAAACTGCTGATCGCGGCGGGTGTCAAGCACGCCGTCGTCGCCGACATCCAGGGCGTGGTGCACGCCGGCCGCGAGGACCTGGTGGACGCGGCCCCCGATTCGCCGCTGCGCTGGATCGCCGACAACACCAACCCCGAAGGTGTCACCGGCACCCTCAGGGAAGCGGTCGTCGGCGCGGACGTGTTCATCGGCGTCTCCGCCCCGAACGTGCTGAGCGCGGAGGACGTCGCGGCCATGGCCGACGGGGCGATCGTGTTCGCGCTCGCGAACCCGGACCCCGAGGTGGACCCCGCAATCGCCCGCCAGACGGCGGCAGTTGTGGCCACCGGCCGTTCCGACTTCCCGAACCAGATCAATAATGTGCTGGTCTTCCCGGGTGTCTTCCGCGGTCTGCTCGACGCGCAGTCCCGCACAGTCAACACGGAGATGATGCTCGCGGCGGCGACCGCCCTCGCGGAGACCGTCACCGAGGAGGAGCTCAACCCCAACTACATCATTCCGTCGGTGTTCAATGAGAAGGTCGCCGGAGCGGTCGCGGGCGCCGTCCGCAACGCCGCGAAGGCGGGCGGCGCGGCTGTGACAGGCCCCACGTCGGGCTGACACCCGGCGCGTCGCGAGTCGCGGGGCCGTGATTGCCGCTTTAGGGTGGCGGACCATGAGCCCCGAGGCTCCAAGGAGTCTCCACAACGAGTCTCCACCGAGTCGACGGAACGTCACCACGACGAGGCAGTGGCGCTTTTCGTGTGACTCCGGAGGGTGCCGGATTGGCTTTCCCGCCGCTGGTGGGGGCAGGATGCGTAATCGGGCGCGAGGGTCTGACAGCAGACCCGGGTCCGGGGACTGTCCGAGGGCCCTGGCAGCATCGGCTTCGATCTCACGCCTCACAGGCAAGAAGAACACGGGAGTAACAACATGAACCGCAGTGAGCTGGTGGCCGCGCTGGCCGACCGCGCCGAGGTGACCCGCAAGGACGCCGACGCTGTGCTGGCCGCTCTCGCCGAGACGGTCGGCGAGGTCGTCGCCAAGGGCGATGAGAAGGTCACCATCCCCGGCTTCCTGACCTTCGAGCGCACCCACCGTGCCGCTCGGACCGCTCGTAACCCGCAGACCGGCGACCCGATCCAGATCCCGGCCGGTTACAGCGTGAAGGTCTCCGCGGGCTCCAAGCTCAAGGAAGCCGCCAAGGGCAAGTAAGCCCCGAGGCACAGAAGTAAGGGCGGCCACCCCGGCAGGGGTGGCCGCCTTTTGCTGTGTACGGGCCTTGCAGGGCCTGTACGGGCCGTTGGGCCGGGGGCTGCGCCCCCAGACCCGTAAGCCCTTCAGGAGTGCCGTCAGACGAGTTTGCGGCCCGGCAGCTCCACCTTCGCACCCAGCTTCTCGAGCTTCTCCATGAAGTTCTCGTAGCCACGGTTGATCAGGTCGATCCCGTGCACCCTCGACGTCCCCTGCGCCGCCAGCGCCGCGATCAGGTACGAGAAGCCGCCGCGCAGGTCGGGGATGACCAGGTCCGCGCCCTGGAGCTTCGTCGGGCCCGAGACGACCGCCGAGTGCAGGAAGTTGCGCTGGCCGAAGCGGCAGTCCGAGCCGCCCAGGCACTCGCGGTACAGCTGGATGTGCGCACCCATCTGGTTGAGCGCGGACGTGAAGCCGAGCCGCGACTCGTACACCGTCTCGTGGATGATGGACAGGCCCGCCGCCTGCGTCAGCGCCACCACCAGCGGCTGCTGCCAGTCGGTCTGGAAGCCGGGGTGCACGTCCGTCTCCAGCGCGATCGCCTTCAGCGCACCACCCGGGTGCCAGAAGCGGATGCCCTCGTCGTCGATCTCGAACGCGCCACCCACCTTCCGGTAGGTGTTGAGGAACGTCATCATCGAGCGCTGCTGCGCGCCGCGCACGTAGATGTTGCCCTCGGTCGCCAGCGCCGCCGACGCCCAGGAGGCGGCCTCCAGACGGTCCGGGAGCGCCCGGTGGGTGTAGCCGCCCAGCTTGTCGACACCGGTGATCCGGATCGTCCGGTCCGTGTCCATCGAGATGATCGCGCCCATCTTCTGCAGTACGCAGATGAGGTCCTCGATCTCCGGCTCGACGGCCGCGTTCGACAGCTCGGTGACGCCCTCCGCCAGCACGGCCGTCAGCAGCACCTGCTCGGTCGAGCCGACCGAGGGGTACGGCAGACGGATCTTGCAGCCGCGCAGCCGCTGCGGGGCCTCCAGGTACTGGCCGTCCGCCCGCTTCTCGATCGTCGCGCCGAACTGGCGCAGCACCTCGAAGTGGAAGTCGATGGGCCGGCCGCCGATGTCACAGCCGCCCAGGCCCGGAATGAAGGCATGGCCGAGCCGGTGCAGCAGCGGGCCGCAGAAGAGGATCGGGATGCGCGAGGAGCCCGCGTGGGCATCGATGTCAGCGACGTTGGCGCTCTCGACGTGCGAGGGGTCGAGCACCAGCTCACCCGGCTCGTCGCCGGGCCGCACCGTTACTCCGTGCAGCTGCAGCAGTCCGCGTACGACGCGCACGTCACGGATGTCGGGCACATTGCGCAGCCGGCTCGGCTCGCTGCCGAGCAGGGCGGCGACCATCGCCTTGGGCACGAGGTTCTTCGCGCCGCGGACGCGGATCTCGCCCTCCAGCGGGGTTCCGCCGTGGACAAGCAGTACATCGTCTGTGCCGGTCATGAATCTCGCGTTCCGGAGTCGTCGGACGGGGGGCAAGTGAAAAGGGTAAGGGGCTTCCACCCCTGTCCCGTAAGGCCAAGGACGCTCCGCGAGCGTAATGAATTCGGCACAACACTCTCGGTCCATGCAAGCTTGCTGAGCGTCACCGCTCCGGGTTGGCGCGACGGGAGCTCCTGTCGCGCCCTGAGCTGCGCTGGCTCACACTGTGCCGCTCGCCCCCCGCGGAGGGCGAAGATGCGGGATCATGTCTCGCATGACCGAGGTGTCCTCGCTCACAGGGCGGCTGCTCGTCGCCAGTCCCGCCCTCGCCGATCCTAACTTCGACCGGGCGGTGGTCCTGCTGCTCGACCATGACGACGAGGGCTCGCTGGGTGTGGTGCTCAACCGGCCGACCCCGGTGGTGGTCGGCGACATCCTGGAGGCGTGGGCCGCGCTCGCGGGCGATCCGGGTGTGGTCTTCCAGGGCGGCCCGGTCTCTCTCGACTCGGCGCTCGGTGTCGCCGTGATCCCGGGCGACGAGGGTCCGCTCGGCTGGCGGCGGGTGTACGGCGCGATCGGCCTGGTCGATCTGGAGGCGCCGCCGGAGCTGCTCGGCGGGGCGCTCGGATCCCTGCGGATCTTCGCGGGGTACGCCGGATGGGGCCCGGGCCAGCTGGAGGACGAACTGAACGACGGCGCCTGGTACGTCGTCGAGTCGGAGCCGGGTGATGTGTCCTCGCCGAGGCCGGAGAGCCTGTGGCGGGCGGTGCTGCGCAGGCAGCGCAACGAACTCGCGATGTTCGCCACCTATCCGGACGACCCTTCGCTGAACTGAGCGGCGTGGCGTTCAGTACCCTTGGCAGTTATGAGCACTCTTGAGCCCGAGCGCGGGACAGGCACGGGGACCCTCGTAGAGCCGACGCCGCAGGTGTCGCACGGCGACGGCGACCACGAGCGCTTCGCCCATTACGTCCAGAAGGACAAGATCATGGCGAGTGCCGTCGACGGCACTCCGGTGGTGGCACTGTGCGGGAAGGTCTGGGTGCCGGGGCGTGACCCCAAGAAGTACCCGGTCTGTCCGATGTGCAAGGAGATCTACGAGTCCATGGGCCCTGGTGGCGACAAGGACAAGGGCGGCAAGGACAAGAAGTAACCCTCCGGTTCCGACCGCTGGGGACGGCCCCCGGGATGCGCGTGTATGCGCACCCCGGGGGTCGTTCGCGTTCCCGCTGCCCTTCCCTCTTGCCGTTGCACGGGGTGCGTCCGCCGGTCACAAAGTGGTTGAGACCTCTTGTCCGGTTGTTTGCGCGGCTTTAGCCTCCAGCGTGTTGTGCAGAACGAAACGAGCGTTGCATATGTTGCAATGCCTACTCGTAGGGGACCACGCATGAAGCTGATCGCCCGAATTGCCGCCCCGGCCGCGGCACTTGTGCTGGCGGGCCTCACCGCCACCGCCTGCGCCCCCCAGACCTCCGACAACAGCGCCACGAAGGACGACAAGAGCGGCACCCTGCGCGTCTGGCTGTTCCAGGAGGTCAACAACAAGCCCAAGGAGCAGGTCGTCGACGGTGCTGTCGCCGCATTCCGCGCGGCGCACAAGGACGCGAAGGTCGAGGTCGAGTACATACCCGTCGAGACACGCGCCCAGCGCATCAAGGCCGCGTTCAACGACCCCAAGAGCGCACCGGATCTGATCGAGTACGGCAACACCGACACGGCCGGGTATGTGAAGGACGGCGGACTCGCCGACGTCAGCGCGGAGTTCGCCGGCTGGGCCGAGGCCAAGGACACCGACCCGACCGCGCGCACCTCGGTCACAGTCGGCGGCAAGATCTACGGGGCGCCGCTCTTCGTCGGCGTCCGCGCGCTGTACTACCGCACTGACGTCTTCAAGGAACTGGGGATCGCGGCCCCCAATACCCAGGACGAGCTGATCGCCACCGCCAAGAAGATCCACAAGGCGAAGCCGGAGCTCTACGGACTCGCGGTCGGCGGCGCGTACACCTATGGCGCGATGCCCTTCATCTGGGCCAGTGGCGGCGAACTGGCAGGGGAGAGCGGCGGTTCGTACAAGGCGGCCATCAACAGCCCGGCCGCGCAGAAGGGCATCACGGCGTACACCTCGCTCTTCGGCGACGACAACTGCCCGGCCGCGAAGTGCGCCTCGATGGGCGGCAACGCGACCGTGACCGCGTTCGCCTCCGGCAAGGCGGCGATGGCGATCGGCGGCGACTTCAGCCACCAGGCGGTGGAGGCGGGCTCGGTGAAGGGCAAGTACGCGGTCGTGCCGCTGCCGGGCCGGGATGCGGGCTCGATCGCTCCGGCCTTCGCGGGCGGCAACAACATCGGCGTACTGAAGAGCAGTTCGCACCGCACGCTGGCGGTGGACCTGATGAAGCAGTTCGCGGGCAAGGAGACGCAGCGCAAGCTCTTCGACGCGATGGGCTTCCTGCCGACGTACACGGATGTCCGGTCGGAGGTTGCGAAGAAGGAGCCGTTCGTCGGTCCCTTCGTCAAGACGCTGGGCGCGGGTACGAAGTTCGTCCCGGCGTCACCGGGCTGGGGCCAGATCGACGCGTCGCTGGTGCTGCCGACGATGTTCCAGGAGATCGTGAGCGGCAAGAAGGACGTGGCGGCGGCATCGGACGACGCGGCCAAGAAGATGGACGCGGCGTTCGCTGCCGCGGGCTGAACGCGATGACGAACGGTACGAACACGGGGCGGAACGCCCCGGACGGTTCGGGCAGCGGCCCGGGCCTGCGTGGCGGCTCGGCTGCACCAGTCGGCGGACCGGACGGCCCGGGCGCGTCGGCAGGGTTCCCGGCGCCTGCGGGCGAGTTGGGTGCGTCGGACGGCCGGGGCCCGCGCTGCGGGGCGGCTGCCCATGCCGGCGGGGCCGAGGTGTCGGCCGGCGGCCCGGGCGCGCCTGACGGGGCGGCCTCCGACGGCCCCGGTGCCCCCCGCGGGGCTGTCCCCACGCAGGCCGGGGCTGCCACGGCCCACCCGCCGGCGGGGGTGGCCAACAGGCCGAAGGCCACCCGGCGTTCACGGGGGCGGCGCGGGGGCTGGGCTCCGTGGGTCTACCTCGCGCCCGCGCTCGTCGTGCTCGGCGGGCTGCTCGTCTATCCCATCTACCAGCTCGGCCTGATCTCCTTCCTGGAGTACACCCAGGCCCAGGTCAGCGGCGGCGAGCCAACCACCTTCCAGGGGCTCGGCAACTACCGGACCCTCTTCGCCGACAGTCAGTTCTGGCAGGTCCTGCTCGCCACCCTCGCCTTCGCCGCGGCCTGCGTCCTCGCCACCCTGACCGTCGGCTGCGCCCTCGCCGTTCTGCTCACGCGCGTACGGGCCGTCCCCCGCCTCGCCCTGATGCTCGCCGCCCTCGGCGCCTGGGCCACCCCCGCCATCACCGGCTCCACGGTCTGGGTGTTCCTCTTCGACCCGGATTACGGACCGGTCAACCGGCTACTCGGCCTCGGCGACTTCTCCTGGACGTACGGGCGATACAGCGCCTTCGCGCTCGTCCTCCTCGAAGTCGTCTGGTGCTCGTTCCCCTTCGTGATGGTCACCGTCTACGCGGGCATCAAGGCAATTCCCTCCGAAGTCCTGGAGGCCGCCTCTCTCGACGGCGCCTCGCAGTGGCGGATCTGGCGCTCTGTCACGGCCCCGATGCTGCGCCCCATTCTCGTGGTGGTCACCATCCAGTCGATCATCTGGGACTTCAAGGTCTTCACGCAGATTTACGTGATGACGAACGGCGGAGGCATCGCAGGACAGAATCTCGTGCTCAATGTGTACGCCTATCAGAAGGCCTTCGCCTCGTCCCAGTACAGCCTGGGCTCTGCCATCGGCGTCGTGATGCTGCTGATTCTGCTTGCCGTCACCCTCGTATATCTGCGACTGCTGCGACGCCAGGGAGAAGAGCTGTGAGCCTGCCCCGCATCTACCGCCCCTGGCGCCTGGCCGCCGAGGCATCGGCGCTCGTCATCGCTGTCGTCGTCGCCTTCCCGCTGTACTGGATGGTGCTCTCCGCGCTCAAACCGGCGGGCGAGATCCAGTCGACCGAGGCGCGCCCCTGGACGCTTTCCCCCTCGCTCGACTCCTTCCACCGCGTCTTCGAACAGCAGGAATTCGGCCGGTATTTCCTCAACAGTTTGTTTGTCGCAGGCGTGGTCGTCGTCGCCTCCGCACTGATCGCCTTCCTGGCGGCGACGGCGGTCACCCGGTTCCGTTTCCGGTTCCGCACGACCCTGCTGATCATGTTTCTCGTCGCGCAGATGGTGCCGATCGAGGCGCTGACGATCCCGCTGTTCTTCCTGATGCGGGACTTCGGTCAGCTGAACACCCTCGGCTCGCTGATCCTGCCGCACATCGCCTTCTCGTTGCCGTTCGCGATCTGGATGCTGCGGGGCTTCGTCAAGGCCGTCCCGGAGGCGCTCGAGGAGGCGGCGTACATCGACGGCGCGAGCCGGACCCGGTTTATGTGGCAGATCCTCTTTCCGTTGGTCTTCCCCGGGCTTGTGGCGACGAGCGTGTTCTCGTTCATCTCGACATGGAACGACTTCCTGTTCGCCAAGTCCTTCATCATCAGCGACACCTCGCAGTCGACGCTGCCGATGGCGCTGCTGGTCTTCTTCAAACCGGACGAGAACGACTGGGGCGGAATCATGGCGGCGTCTACCGTGATGACCGTGCCGGTGCTCGTCTTCTTCGTACTCGTACAGCGACGCCTGGTCTCCGGCCTGGGCGGCGCGGTGAAGGACTGACCGATGGATCTCATTCCGGCCCCTTCGAGCATCGATGGCCCGTCCCGCTGCGGGTTCCTGCCGGACCGCGGCACCACGCTGTACGCGGGTCCCGGCACCGAGACCACCGAGCGCTGGCTGCGCTCCACGCTCGGCGCGGCGCTCGGCCTGCCGCTGGCGCCGGGCGAGGAGCGTGCCCAGAACTCGGTCACCCTCGTCGTCGACGACAGCCTGGAGCCCGAGGCGTACCGGCTGGACGTCGTCCAGAGCTGGGGCGTCGAGATCCGCGGCGGCAGCGGCGCGGGCGTCTTCTGGGGCGCCCAGACGCTGCGTCAGCTGCTCGGCCCGGCAGCCTTCCGCAGCGCACCGGTCGCCCCGGAGACGGCGTACGGCATCGCCCACCAGACCATCGAGGACAGCCCCCGCTTCGCCTGGCGCGGCCTCAT
Source organism: Streptomyces sp. NPDC005408 (assembly GCF_040606445.1). Lineage (NCBI taxonomy): Bacteria > Bacillati > Actinomycetota > Actinomycetes > Kitasatosporales > Streptomycetaceae > Streptomyces > Streptomyces sp. NPDC005408. Next base: position 89,703 of record NZ_JBEXEX010000027.1, read on the forward strand.
GCTCGACGTCTCACGGCACTTCATGCCCAAGGACGACGTCCTGCGCTATCTCGATCTCCTCGCCGCCCACAAGCTCAACGTCTTCCACGTCCACCTCACCGACGACCAGGGCTGGCGCATCGAGATCAAGCGCCACCCGAAGCTCACCGAGGTCGGAGCCTGGCGCGCACGCACCAAATACGGCCATCGCGCATCGGAGCTCTGGGACGAGCGGCCGCACGGCGGTTACTACACCCAGGACGACATCCGCGAGATCGTGGCGTACGCCGCCGAGCGGCATATCACCGTCGTCCCCGAGATCGACATCCCCGGCCACTCGCAGGCCGCCATCGCCGCGTACCCGGAACTCGGCAACACCGACGTCATCGATACGACCTCCCTCTCCGTGTGGGACACCTGGGGCGTCAATCCGAACGTACTCGCCCCCACTGACAACACCCTGCGCTTCTACGAGGGCGTCTTCGAGGAGCTGCTCGGCCTCTTCCCCTCGGCCTTCGTCCACATCGGCGGCGACGAGTGCCCCAAGGACCAGTGGAAGGCGTCCCCGGCCGCCCAGGCACGCATCAAGGAGCTCGGGCTGAAGGACGAGGACGAGCTCCAGTCCTGGTTCATCCGGCACTTCGACACCTGGCTCGCCGAGCGCGGCCGCCGCCTCATCGGCTGGGACGAGATCCTGGAGGGCGGCCTCGCCCCCGGCGCCGCCGTCTCCTCCTGGCGTGGATACGCCGGCGGTATCGCCGCCGCCGAGGCAGGACACGACGTCGTCATGTGCCCCGAGCAGCAGGTGTACTTGGACCACCGCCAGCACGGCGGCCCGGACGAGCCGATGCCCATCGGATACGTACGCACCCTTGAGGACGTCTACCGTTTCGAGCCCGTGCCCCCTGTCCTGTCGCCGGAGGCAGCCGCGCACATCCTCGGTACGCAGGCCAATGTCTGGACCGAGGTGATGCAGGACCGTTCCCGTGTCGACTACCAGGTCTTCCCGAGGCTCGCCGCCTTCGCCGAGGTCGCCTGGTCCACCCTCCCCGCTCCCGCCGAACGTGACTTCGCGGATTTCGAACGGCGAATGACCGCCCACTACAAGCGCCTTGACGCGCTCGGCGTCGACTACCGGCCGCCCGGGGGCCCGTTGCCGTGGCAGAAGCGGCCCGCCCCCAAAGGAATGAAAGGCAGCATCGGACGCCCGATCGAGGGTGCGCCCCCAAACGTGTGAGCCCGGCCGGAAGTCGCATCCCCCGCGCCCACTGCCCTGGGACGGTTGAACCGTGTAAGGAATAAGTCGCACATCGGTCGCCGAGTGGCAATCCGCATGTGGCGCCGACGGTGTTCTAATTCGGACCAACGTCGCGAGCCGGTACATCCAGGACGGATGTGCCCTTCGCGGACCCTCTCGTCGGTCGGCTCGGAAGATGTGCCAGAGTTGCCACGTCCGGGCTGTGAGCACGTACGGTACGGCAACACAGGCGGGACAGCCGGGACACCGGGAAGGGGCAGCTGGGTGACCACGCACGCACCGCAGGCGGGGCAGTCGGTGACGCTGCCGGCTTCGCTCGACGAGGCCGTGGCGGCGCTCACCGCCATGCCCGCCGCCGTGCCTGTCGCGGGCGGCACGGACCTCATGGCCGCCGTCAACAAAGGGCAGCTCCGCCCGGCCGGTCTCGTCGGCCTCGGCCGCATCAGCGAGATCCGCGGCTGGCGCTACCAGGACGGACACGCGCTGCTCGGCGCCGGACTGACCCACGCCCGGATGGGGCGTCCCGACTTCGCTGCCCTCATTCCCGCACTGGCCGCGTCCGCGCGCGCTGCGGGCCCGCCCCAGATCCGTAACGCGGGCACGCTGGGCGGCAATATCGCCACCTCGGCCCCGACCGGTGACACGCTGCCCGTGCTGGCCGCCCTGGAGGCGGACCTGGTGATCGCGGGCCCCGGCGGCACACGCCGCGAGATTCCCGTGTCCCACCTGCTGGCGGGCCGCGAGATGCTCGCCCCCGCCGAGCTGATCGGCTTCGTACGCGTACCGCTGCTGCATGCACCGCAGGTCTTCGTCAAGGCCACGGGCCGCACCGGACCGGGCCGTGCAGGCGCGTCCGTCGCGGTCGTCCTCGACCCGGCGCGGCGCGGGGTGCGCTGCGCGGTGGGCGCGATCGCGCCGATGCCGCTGCGGCCGCTGGAGGCCGAGCGGTGGATCGCGTCGCTCATCGACTGGGACGGCGAGAGGGGCCTCGCGAGCGAGGCCCTGGCGGCCTTCGGCGAGTACGTCGCGGCTGCATGCATTCCGGATCCCGCGCCGGCCGCGCAGGGCGAGGAACAGCCCGTACTGCCGCCCGCCGTACTGCATCTGCGGCGCACGGTCGCCGCGCTGGCCCGACGTGCACTGGGGAGGGCGCTGTCGTGAGCAATGAGGAGAATCCGCAGGAACTGCGACACGAACAGTCGCACGAGTTCCCTCGCGAGCTCCCGCCGGAGCAGGGCGGCTGGCAGCCGATTCCGCACGGCGGTGAGTACGACGCCGAGGCCACGGCCTTCCTGCAGCTGCCGCCCGAAGGCCTGCTGGACGCCGCGCCGCTCGAAGCGCCGGGGCACGGCTACGTACCTCCGCTGATCACGCCGTTGCCGCCCGCCGCCGCGGCCGATCCGGGAGCGACGGGCAGCTGGGCCGTGCACCAGCCGACGGGCGAGCCGACGACGGTGCAGTGGCCGGAGCCCGAGTCCCCGTCCCCTTCCCCTCCCACCGGGCATGTCGACCGGCAGGCCACGGGTCAGTGGACCTTCACCGAGGCCGAACCCGCGCCCGTTCCGGCGGCCTCCGAGCTGACCGGCCAGTGGACGATCCCGGTGGCGGACGGCGATCTGCCGGAGGAGTCCGGCGAGTTCACGACATCCGCGCTGCGGTCCCAGTGGGGCACCGCGCCCGCCACCCTGCCGGGCGGAGCCCCCGCCCCGTGGGCGCCGTCTCCCGACGCCCCGGCGACGCTGCCGGGCGGTGCGACCGCGCCCTGGGCGACGGCCGCTGAGCCCGCCGCGGCGGACGAGGGGCCCGGGCCCGCGCAGACCCCCGACAAGCCCGCAGGGGCGACGCCGGAGGCCCCGGAGCCGGAGCCGGAGCAGGAGACCGCGGCCCCCAGTTCCTCCACCGGCAGTGACGAACACCCGCCCACCTCCTACGTGCTGCGCGTCAACGGCACGGACCGCCCCGTCACCGACGCATGGATCGGCGAGTCCCTGCTCTACGTGCTGCGCGAGCGCCTCGGCCTCGCAGGCGCCAAGGACGGCTGCTCGCAAGGCGAGTGCGGTGCCTGCAACGTCCAGGTCGACGGCCGTCTGGTCGCCTCCTGTCTGGTCCCGGCCGCGACCGCCGCGGGCTCCGAGGTCCGCACCGTCGAGGGCCTCGCCGCCGACGGTGAGCCCTCCGACGTCCAGCGCGCCCTGGCGGGCTGCGGCGCGGTCCAATGTGGCTTCTGTATCCCGGGTATGGCCATGACCGTCCACGACCTCCTGGAGGGCAACCATGCCCCCACGGAGCTCGAGACCCGTCAGGCCCTCTGCGGCAACCTCTGCCGCTGCTCCGGCTACCGGGGCGTCCTCGACGCCGTACGCGAAGTGGTCGCCGAGCGCGCCGCGAGCGCCGCGGCCGCCGCCGAGGCGAGTGAGGAAGCCCGCATCCCGCACCAGGCGCCCCCCGGTGCAGGTAGTGTGCAGCCCCACCCGCACGACGGAGGCATGGCGTGAGCAACGACGCGGCCACCACTGCGACGCCCCGGACGGTCGACTCCGGCCAGCCCGAGCCGCCCGCCCACGGACTCGGCGCGTCGCTCCCACCGGCCGACGCCCGCGCCAAGACCGAGGGCACGTTCCCGTACGCCGCCGACCTGTGGGCCGAGGGCCTGTTGTGGGCGGCGATCCTGCGCTCCCCGCACCCCCACGCGCGTATCGGCTCGATCGACACGTCCGCGGCCCTGGAGATGCCCGGCGTACGAGCCGTGGTGACACACAAGGACATCCCGGGCGATTCGTCCTATGGCAGGCGTATCGCCGACCGTCCTGTCTTCGCCTCCGACATCGTCCGCCACCACGGCGAGGCAATCGCGGCCGTCGCTGCGGACCACCCCGACACGGCACGCCTCGCGGCCGCGGCGATCGCAGTCGAGTACGAAGTACTCGACCCGGTCACCGACCCCGAGAAGGCCTTCGCCGCCGAACCCCTGCACCCCGACGGCAATCTCATCCGCCACATCCCGCTGCGCTACGGCGACCCGGACGCGACGGGCGAAGTGATCGTCGAGGGCCTCTACCGCATCGGCCGCCAGGACCCGGCTCCCATCGGAGCCGAGGCCGGGCTGGCCGTCCCGCGCCCCGACGGCGGCGTCGAGCTGTACGCCGCGTCGACCGACCCCCACACGGACCGCGACCTTGCGGCCGCGTGCTTCGGCCTGGAGCCGGACCGGGTGAAGGTCGTGGTCACCGGAGTCCCTGGAGCGACGGGCGACCGCGAGGACCCCGGCTTCCAACTTCCGCTGGGCCTGCTGGCGTTGAAGACCGGCTGCCCGGTCAAACTGACGGCGACCCGCGAGGAGTCCTTCCTCGGCCACGCCCACCGCCACCCGACCCTGCTGCGCTACCGCCACCACGCGGACGCCGAGGGCCACCTGGTCAAGGTCGAGGCCCAACTCCTCCTCGACGCGGGCGCGTACGCCGACGCCTCGTCCGAGTCCCTCGCCGCCGCGGTCGCCTTCGCCTGCGGCCCGTACGTCGTCCCGCACGCCTTCATCGAGGGCTGGGCGGTCCGTACGAACAACCCTCCCTCCGGCCATGTGCGCGGCGAGGGAGCGATGCAGGTGTGCGCGGCGTACGAGGCCCAGATGGACAAGCTTGCGGGCAAGCTCGGCATCGACCCCGTGGACCTGCGCCTGCGCAACGCGCTGGCGACGGGGGACATCCTCCCCACGGGCCAGACGGTCACCTGCCCCGCGCCCGTCGCCGAACTCCTGCAGGCCGTACGGGACTTCCCCCTCCCCACCCTCCCCAAGGACACCCCGGAAGAGGCCTGGCTCCTTCCCGGCGGCCCGGAGGGCGCGGGCGAGCCGGGCGCGATCCGCCGCGGCGTCGGCTACGCGCTGGGCATGGTCCACATGCTCGGTGCGGAGGGCACCGACGAGGTCTCCACGGCGACGGTCAAGGTCCACGACGGTGTCGCCACGGTGATCTGCGCTGCCGTCGAGACCGGCCAGGGCTTCTCCACCCTGGCCCGCCAGATCGTCCAGGAGACGCTCGGCCTCGAAGAGGTCCACGTCGCCTCGGTCGACACGGACCAGCCCCCGGCGGGCCCGGCGGCCCACGGCCGCCACACCTGGGTCTCGGGCGGCGCGGTGGAGCGCGCAGCGAAGATGGTCCGCACCCAGCTCCTGCAGCCCCTGGCCCACAAGTTCGGCATGTCCACGGAGCTGCTCCAGATCACCGACGGCAAGATCACGTCGTACGACGGTGTCCTGTCGACGACGGTCACCGAGGCGATGGACGGCAAGGAACTCTGGGCAACGGCCCAGTGCCGCCCCCACCCGACCGAGCCCCTCGACGACTCGGGCCAGGGCGACGCCTTCGTGGGCATGGCCTTCTGCGCCGTCCGCGCGGTGGTCGACGTCGACATCGAACTCGGCTCGATCCGCGTGGTGGAAATGGCGGTCGCCCAGGACGTGGGCCGCATCCTCAACCCGGCCCAACTGGCAACCCGCATCGAAGCGGGCATCACTCAGGGCGTCGGCGCGGCCCTGACGGAAAACCTCCGCACGCCCCGCGGCCTGGTCCGCCACCCGGACCTGACGGGCTATGCACTCCCGACATCCTTGGACGCCCCGGACATTCGCATCGTGAAACTCGTCGAGGAGCGCGATGTGGTGGCCCCCTTCGGCGCAAAGCCGGCAAGCGCGATCCCGGTGGTCACATCGCCTGCGGCGGTGGCTTCGGCGGTGCGGGCGGCAACGGGACGACCGATCAACAGACTGCCGATCAGGCCTCAGGCGGCGGTGGCTGCTCCCCACGCGTAACCGCGTGGGCGCTGCTCGGGCAGCGCCCCCTCAGCCTCCCGACACGGCCGTGACGCTCTCCGCCTGAAGCAGGAAGAGCTGCTTGCCGTTCGACGTCAGTTTCAGCGACTTGACGGTGCGCTGAGCGTGGCTCCAGGCGGGCTTGCCCGTCGCCTTGTGGAGTGCCACGGCGTCGAACGACTTGGGGTCCTTGCCCGTCACCTCGCAGACATAGTCGCCCAGGATCTGAGGGGCGTAGTAGGAGATGTTGGGAGCCTTCAGTTCCTTTGCCCAGACCTTCGCGCCGTCGCTCAGGCGACGGCAGTGGAGTATCGAGCCGTCGATCGCGTAGAGGTGCTTGCCGTCGATCGTGGCCGAGCCCCACCAGAACAGACCTGATGCTGACGTGGAAGGGACGGACCACACGTCCTTGCCGTCCTTGAGCCCGACCATCTTCAGTGACTTGCCGCCGAGCACGACCGTGTCGCCATGGATCGCCGGTACCGCGGAAACGTCACCCACGGCGTTTCGGTCCCAGACCTTGTTGCCCGAACCGGCATCGAGTGCGGTGACCTTGCCGCTGTCCGAGTAGAGGACCACGCGGCTCTTCGAAGCTGTGGCATAGCCGGATTCGAATGACGAGGCGACGGTCCACAGAACCCTTCGGGTGGTCGTATCCACCGCCCGGATCTTCTTGTCCCGGGTCACGAAGAAGAAGGCCGACTCGTTCACCGCGAGGAGTACGGCGGCGCCGACGTCCGCGGTCCACTGCTCCTTGCCGGTGGACGGACTGAGGGCGTACACCTTCCCGCCGGCGTCCGCGGCCAGGAGCAGGCCATTGGGGAGTACGGGGAATTCGGACGACGGGGTGATGTTCACAGCCTCCCACTTCTTCTTGCCGTCGGTCGCGCCGTATGCGACGAGACCGCCGTCCTTCGCTCCGAAGACCAGAACGTCACCGACGGTCCGTGCGGGTGGGCTCCAGGGGTCCGCGGCCGGAAGGGGACCCCACATCCGAGTTCCGGCGGGTCTGCCCGTGCCACCCTTCGACGAGGATGAGGTCCGTCCCGGTTTGCCGTCCGATTCGTCGCCGCTCAGCAGCCAGGCGGCGGTGCCTCCTCCTGCCACCAGCACCGCTGCTCCGGTGGCGAGCCCGGTCAGGAACCGGCGGCGATCCGGGGATGGTGTCACCGCCGTGCCCGGGAGGGTGGCCAACTGGCGTGCCCCGGTTTCCCGTTGCTGGATGTCAGTGGCCAAAGGCCCCTGCTGCCAGATCCGTTCGGCCCGCCGCGGCGGTGCGAAGGCCGTACGGATCTGCTCCGGGGCCGGCCGGAAGGCGGGGTCCTTCGTCATGCAGGGGCCGATGAGCGGGCGCAACTGGTCCGGCACCTGGCTCAGGTCCGGCTCCCCGTGCACCACTTCGTACTGCACGGCGGCCACATGAGGACCGTCGTACGCCCGTCGGCCGCTCGCTGCGTACGCCAGTACGGCGCCGAGGGAGAAGACATCCGCCGCGGGCCCGACGCGGTGACCCAGTACCTGCTCGGGAGCGCCGTAGCCCGGGGTCACCGGCACCTGGCCGGTGGTTGTGAGCGTGAGGCCGTGCTCCGGCCGGGCGATGCCGAAGTCGATGACGCGAGGACCTTGAGAGGTCAGCACGATGTTCGCCGGCTTGAGGTCGCGGTGGATGAGGCCGGCGGCGTGGATGCTCTGCAGCGCCTGGGCGAGTGATGCGGCGAGCGCGCGTACTGCTTGGTCGGAAAGCGGCCCGTACGAAGCGACAGCCTGATCCAGAGTGGGCCCGGCGAGGAACTCCGACGCGATCCAGGGGCGGCCGCCTTCGGTCTGGGCGGCGAGGACACGAGCGACTCCCCGGCCGGTGACGGCACGCGCGGCTTCGGCCTCGCGAAGGAAACGCTGCACCAGGTTCTGGTCATGGGCGAGTTGGGGAAGCAGAACCTTGATGGCCGCGGCTCTGCCTTCGTTGTCGTGCCCGAAGTAGACCTTGCCCATGCCACCGGCGCCGAGCACCCCTACGAGGCGGTAGGGGCCGAGTCGGAGCGGATCGCCGGGACCGAGCGGGTTCATTCACGTGTCCTTATGCTTCTTGGCCGGTCAGTAGGTGATGTCGAAGCGGATGGCCCGGACCTGCTTGCCGTCCGCCAGGATCAGGCGTTTGGAGCCCTCGTGGAGGCAGAGGCTCGGCGCGCCGGGCTTGAAGGACCAGGTTCCTGTCTGCTTGCGGATCTCGGAGGCATGTCCGCCGGTCTCGCCCACGAAGAACATGTAGTCATTGCCGACGGCAGGTGGAACCTGGATGTCGGGATCCTCGATCGACTTCGTTCCCCAGCGGAAATGTCCGTCAGCTGCGGACAGGACAACAACACCCATGCGCTTCTCGGCCGCGTACACCATCCCCTTTTTCAGGACCGGCGTGCCGTACGAGCCTGCGGCGCGGCCCTCGCCGAACGTCCAGCCAACCTTGCCGTCGGTGAGCCGGAGCGCCTGGACCAGGTCGCCGCCGACGTACACATGGCTGTCGTCCGCGGCGAGTACGCCGGGCCTGAGTGGAGTGCCGTCGGCGTCCGCCTTGGCCACGGTCGCCTCCCACACCGGTGAACCTGTTGTCGCGTTCCTGGCGCTGACCTGGAGGGCTTTGGCGTCCTTGGCCGTTCGGCAGAGGACCAGGCGGCCCCCGACCAGGGCGGACAGCATGAAGTCGGCCGGGCTGTTCATGTCGTACGAGGGAATGGGGAAGCTCCACAGCTGCTTCCCCGTTCCGAGGGCGACGGCCATGACACACCAGCTGCCGGACTTCACCTGGGCCGAATCAGCCGGTGTGCCCTTCCGTGCGATCAGGTAGACCGCGGTGCCGGAGACCTGCAGCAGTGCCGCCTCCTGTAGAGGCTTGTCCCACTTGGCGAACGAGGCGGCGGGTGTGGTTCGGCCGCTGGCGGAGTCGACGGTGTGGAGCGCCAGTTGGTGCCCGTGAGACCCCCCGGGCAGCAGCGCGTAGATCTTTTTCCCATCGAACCGAACATGCCGGGGGTGCTTCACGGTGTCCGTGAGCCAGCGCCGCTCCCCGCTCACGGCAGTGAGACCGATCAGCCCGTCGTCGGTCATCATCGCGACGATCTCATTGACCGCCATCGGTGCGAGCAGGAGCGGACTTGTCTTGATGTTCTTGCGCCAGATCTGACGCTTGTCGGCGGGTTCCGCCGGCGAAGGAGCTGCCGATGTCGCGTTCCCGGTGGACACAGGGCCCGCCTGGGCACCCGTGGAGGCGGCGCCGCCACGGGGGCTCTTGAGCCATGACCACGCGCCCGCGCCCGCCGCTGCTGCCGCGAGTGCCGAGCCGCTCGAGATCGCCAGCATCTTGCGACGAGTCATGCCGGACGGGGCGGTGGAAGCGACGGTCGGGGCGAGGGCGAGGGCATGGTCCGCGGGTGCCGGCCGGCGGTACGGCTGGTGCTGCCACACCTCGGTGGCCCGGCGGGTGATTTCCCCCAGGAGGGTGTCCGGGAGGTGGTCGGC
>NZ_JBEXEX010000028.1:0-98549 GCF_040606445.1 Streptomyces sp. NPDC005408
TCCCCCTGCCTTCGGCGGGGGGACCCCCATCCTCACGCCTTGCGATGCTCCCCCGTAGCCCTTCGGGCACGGGAGGTGCCCCCATCGCCAGACCCGCTCACTGATCCGGCCTGACCGGCCGCACAGGACCTAGCGCCGCGCCGGGACCCCGGTCAGCGCCGTCACCACCGGATCCAGCGCCTGGTGGATCTCGTCGCCGATCGAGCGGAAGAACGTGATCGGCGCACCGTACGGGTCGTACACCTCGTCCGCGTCCGGGCTCGGCGCCAGCAGCCAGCCGCGCAGCGCCGCCGCCGCCCTCACCAGGGCGCGGGCGCGCGCCACGACTCCCTCGTGCGGTTCCGGCAGCGTTGTCGGGTCTATCGCGCGCACGAGGCGCGTGAACTCCTTGAGCGTGAACGTGCGCAGGCCCGCCGAGTGGCCCATCGAGATGACCTGCGCCCGGTGGTCCCGGGTCGCCGTGAGGACCAGGTCCGCGCGGATCACATGCTCGTCGAGCAGCTCGCGGCCCACGAAGCCGCTCGCGTCGGCGCCGAAGTCGGCGAGGACGATCTCGGCGTTGGCCTCCATCGGGGCGCCCTCGTGCCCCCAGGTGCCTGCGCTCTCCACGATCAGGCCGCCCGTGAGGGGATCGCCGAGGCGGTCGCTCAGGGCATGGCGGGTCAGCCGCTCGGTGATCGGCGAGCGGCAGACGTTGCCGGTGCTGACGTGGAGGATGCGGAAGGTGGAGTTGGTGCTGACGGATTCCGCTATGCCACGCCCCTCAGGGGCGGTCAACTGGCCACCTCGAGGTCGGGTACGACTTTGCGCAGCTCGTCCGGCGAGAGCGCTCCCTCACGCAGCAGCACCGGGACCTTGCCCGTGACATCGATGATCGAGGACGGAACGATGCCCGGGGTCGGGCCACCGTCGAGATACACCGAGACCGAGTCGCCGAGCATCTCCTGCGCGGCGTCACAGTCCTCAGGCGAGGGGTGCCCGGTCAGGTTGGCGCTGGAGACGGCCATCGGGCCGACCTCGGTGAGCAGTTCGATGGCGACGGGGTGCAGCGGCATACGGATCGCGACGGTGCCCCGGGTGTCGCCCAGGTCCCACTGGAGCGACGGCTGGTGCTTGGCAACGAGCGTCAGGGCGCCCGGCCAGAAGGCGTCGACGAGCTCCCAGGCCTGCTCGGAGAAGTCGGTGACCAGGCCGTGCAGGGTGTTCGGGGAGCCGATGAGGACAGGGGTGGGCATATTGCGGCCACGCCCCTTGGCCTCGAGCAGGTCGGCGACGGCCTCCGAGCTGAAGGCGTCCGCACCGATCCCGTACACGGTGTCGGTGGGCAGCACGACCAGCTCGCCGCGGCGGACGGCCGATGCGGCTTCACGCAGACCGGTGATGCGATCCGTCGCGTCGTTGCAGTCGTATCGCCGAGCCATCAGCGGGCCTCCTCGTACACATGCATGGTCACGTGCTTGGTCATGGCGTTGCCTTGCGCGCGGTCGCGAAGCGCGGCCGCTTGTTCAGATCAGGGTGGTCGGCGGCGTCCGCCCAGCCGGCCTCTTCACTGAAGATCCACGGCACCTGGCCGCCCTGCGTGTCCGCGTGCTCGACGACGACGAGGCCGCCGGGCCGCAGCAGCCGGTGCGCGGTGCGCTCGATGCCGCGAATGGTGTCCAGGCCGTCCTCGCCGGAGAACAGGGCCATGTCCGGATCGTGATCGCGGGCCTCGGGGGCGACATACTCCCACTCCGTGAGCGGGATGTACGGCGGATTGGAGATGACCAGGTCGACCTGCCCGTCAAGCTCCGGCAGGGCACTGAGCGCGTCGCCCTGGTGGATGGTGACGCGCGTGCCCTCTGCGTTCTTACGGGTCCACCGCAGCGCGTCCTCGGAGAGCTCCACGCCGTGCACCCGCGAGCGCGGCACCTCCTGCGCCATGGCCAGCGCGATGGCGCCCGATCCCGTACACAGATCGACGATCAGCGGCTCGACGACGTCCATGGCCCGTACGGCGTCTATGGCCCAGCCGACGACCGACTCGGTCTCCGGGCGCGGTACGAACACGCCTGGCCCGACCTGAAGTTCCAGATAGCGGAAGAAGGCACGTCCGGTGATGTGCTGGAGCGGCTCGCGGGCCTCGCGGCGGGCGACGGCCTCCCAGTAGCGGGCGTCGAAGTCGCCGTCCGGGACGTTGTGCAGCTCTCCCCGCTTCACACTGTGCACGAAAGCGGCGAGCTCCTCCGCGTCGAAGCGCGGTGAGGGTACGCCTGCGTCGGCCAGCCGCTGGGTGGCCTGGGCCACCTCGGCAAGCAGCACACTTCGGGGGCTTGGGGGTCGCCCCCCAAAATTTTGCTGCACGCTGGTCCTCCGGGCTGGTGCTGTGTGCTGGGTGATTACTGGGCGGCGGCGAGCTTGGCGGCGGAGTCGGCGTCGACGCAGGCCTGGATCACCGCGTCGAGATCCCCGTCGAGCACCTGGTCCAAGTTGTACGCCTTGAAGCCGACTCGGTGGTCCGAGATCCGGTTTTCCGGGAAGTTGTACGTACGGATCTTCTCGGAGCGGTCAACTGTGCGGACCTGGCTGCGGCGGACGTCCGAGGCTTCCTGCTCGGCCGCCTCCTGGGCCGCGGCCAGCAGCCGCGAGCGCAGGATACGCATGGCTTGCTCCTTGTTCTGGAGCTGGCTCTTCTCGTTCTGGCAGGACGCGACGACACCGGTGGGCAGATGCGTGATGCGCACCGCGGAGTCGGTGGTGTTGACGGACTGCCCGCCGGGCCCGGAGGACCGGTAGACATCGATACGGAGATCGTTGGCGTGGATCTCGACCTCGATCTCCTCCGCCTCGGGCGTGACCAGCACGCCGGCCGCGGAGGTGTGGATACGGCCCTGGGACTCGGTGGAGGGCACACGCTGCACGCGGTGCACTCCGCCCTCGTACTTCAGCCGCGCCCAGACGCCCTGCCCGGGCTCGGTCGCGCCGTTGCCGCCCTTGGTCTTCACCGCGACCTGGACATCCTTGTAGCCGCCGAGCTCGGACTCGGTCGCGTCGATGATCTCGGTCTTCCAGCCGACGCGCTCGGCGTAGCGCAGATACATCCGCAGGAGATCACCGGCGAACAGCGCGGACTCGTCGCCGCCCGCGCCCGCCTTGACCTCCAGGATGACGTCCTTGTCGTCGCTGGGGTCGCGCGGTACGAGCAGCAGCCGCAGCTTCTCGGTGAGCTCCTCGCGCTGCTTCTCGAGCACCTTGACCTCGGCGGCGAAGTCCGGGTCGTCGGCGCCGAGTTCACGCGCGGTCGCGATGTCGTCCCCGGTCTGCTTCCAGGAGCGGTACGTGCCCACGATCGGGGTCAGCTCGGCGTAGCGCTTGCCCAGCTTGCGCGCGTTCGCCTGGTCCGCGTGGACCGAAGGGTCGGCGAGCTTCTTCTCGAGATCGGCGTGTTCGCCGATCAGTTCCTCGACCGCCTCGAACATCGGGGGCTCCTGGTTTTCGTACGCGAAGGGGGCTGCTCAGAACGGACAAAGCGCCGGCCTCGGCCACCCCGGTCAGGGGCGGCCGAGGGCCGGCGCAGTGGCTCGCTACTTCTTGGCGGAGCCGGCAGCCTTGCCGAAGCGGGCCTCGAAGCGGGCCACACGGCCACCGGTGTCGAGGATCTTCTGCTTGCCCGTGTAGAACGGGTGGCACTCGGAGCAGACCTCGGCACGGATGGTGCCGCTGTCGATGGTGCTGCGAGTGGTGAACGACGCGCCACAGGTACAGCTGACCTGGGTCTCGACGTACTCGGGGTGGATGTCGCGCTTCAAGGTGTCTCCTAGTTTCGGGAGGGCACCGGGTCGCACGCGCGGATTGCTCGTACGTGAACCGGGGCCGACGTACCAGTCTGCCAGGACCGGCCGTATCTCCCAAAACCGGGGTGCTGCCGGAACTATTCCCCCAAGGGACGGGGCCCCCTAGTGGCCCCTGACGAGGGTGCCCGCGTCGCCCTTGTCGCCCGCCGAGTCCTTGACCGCGGAGGCGGGAATCGGCTTGTCCTGCTTGATCGCCGTCCAGACCTGCTGGGCCGCGGCCTTGATCGGGACCACGCGGTTGGGGTCCGCCGGGTCGTACTGCACCGGCATCGTGATCATGTGTACGTCCTTGGCGCCGAGGCCGCTCAGCCCCCGCGCGAAGTCCATCAGTTCATTGACCGAGTTGAGCTCGGAGTCGGGCGTGATCGCCTTGGTGGCGGCGTCGGCGACATCGAAGAGCTTCTTCGGGTTGCTGAACACGCCGACGTGCTTGACCTGGTCGATGAACGCCTTCATGAAGGCCTGCTGCAGCTGTATTCGGCCGAGGTCGCTGCCGTCGCCGACGCTCTTGCGGGTGCGTACGAGACCGAGCGACTGCTCCCCGTTGAGCTTGTGCGTGCCCGGCCCGAGGTCGAGATGGCTCTTGGAGTCGTTGATCGGCTGGGTGGTGGTGATCTCCACCCCGCCCAGCTTGTCGATGAGCTTCTTGAAGCCGGTGAAGTCGACCTCGATGTAGTGGTCCATGCGGATGCCGGACATCTTCTCGACGGTCTTGACCGCACACGCAGGGCCACCGACCTCGTACGCGGTGTTGAACATCGCGCGCTTCTCACCGGCGGCCGGCTGCCCCTTGTCGTCCGTGCACTGGGGCCGGTCGACGAGGGTGTCACGGGGGATGGAGACGACGCTGGCCTTCTTGTGGCCCTGGTAGACGTGCACGACCATAGCGGTGTCCGAGCGGGCGGCGCCTTCGTCCACGCCGTACTCGGCGTTGGCACCGGAGCGGGAGTCGGAGCCCAGGACCAGAATGTCCATGGAGCCGTCGTCGAGGTTCTTGGGGCGGTCGGTGCCGAGTGCGGCGTTGATGTCGACGCCCTGGAGATTGCCGTTGAGCTTGAAGTAGACGTAACCGAGTCCGGACCCGCCGACCAGCACCAGTCCGGCGACGGACCACCCGGCGACGGTAAGCGCCCTGTGGCGCCCGGAGGGCTGTTTACGGCGCTTGCCGCGGCTGCGTATTCGGCTGCCGCTGCTGCTCTGGTCGGCCATGTTCTCCTCGGCTCTCGTGGTCCCGCTACCCCCTGCCGTGGTGTTTCAGGCGCGGTGTGTCGGTACTGGTTCAGACGGTGAAGCACCAAGAAGGGTTGCACAGGAGCCTGAGAGCACCCTGAGAAACGCCTGGTGCCCACCGCGCACTGCGCGGTGGGCACCAAACGGCGTGTGCGCTGGGGCTTTAGCCGAAGAGGTTGTACGCCTGCCAGCCTGTACCGAAGGCGACACGTGTGGCGAAGATCCCAGTCAGTTACGCGGCTAGGCGCCTCCAGTCCCGCTGGCGGCATCCAGCCAGTCGGGGGCGCCGTCTGAGGTTCACCGGGGTGGGCCGAGTCCGTGGGCCTCTGGTCCGGGCCGCCCCGGGGAACGGGTCCCGGGGTCGGTGAGTGGGTGGCACCCACCCCGCCCGTCTGCGGGTGGTTGGTGGGGGCGTCGGGGAGTGGGGCGGCGGGGGCTCGGCTCGGCGGCTCTCACTGGACCGCCAGTTGAGGTTCAGGCCCTCGCTTCGGTGGCGGTCGGAATGCGGCGGCGCTCCTGTCCCTCCGGAAGCCCGACCCGCTCACACCTGATCGGTGTGACGAGTGGTGCGCAAGGGCCGATTTGGCGCCCACGACTTTATTGTCTGCACTTGTGGACACCTCCCGCCGTGCGCGGGGATCCCTCCGGTCCGAAGCGGCTGACGTTCCGTCAGGCACCCCCGATTCCTTACCCCACCAGCCCCAGCCAGTGACACCGGACATACTCGCCGTGCGGCCCGCCACCACCCCACTCCACTCCCGCGCACCGACCACCCGGCCCGGCGGCCGCCCACGGCGCGCAGTTGGACAGGTCTCCCCCCACCTCCGGGCCGCCCCCCGAGAGTCTTCACTCGATTGGAGGCGGCGACTCGGAAGGCGGCCTGTACCAGAAGCCCACGGACCTAGCCCACCCCGGCGAGCCTCAGAAACCGCCCTCGGCGGCGGCCGTGACAAACGCCGCGAAAACAGAGGGCGCGACGGCGAAGGTGGGGCCGTCGGGGTTCTTGGAGTCGCGGACGGCGATTCGGCAGGGCTGGGCGGCGACCTTGATGCACTCGCCACCGCTGGTGCCGCTATAGCTGGACTTACGCCAGGCGGCGGCGCCGAGCGGGGCACACTCGATGCACTCACCGCCGGTACCTCCGCTATAGCTCGACTTACGCCACAGCACGCCCGTCAGGTCCTGGCTGGTCCCCATAACGTTCCTCCCGTACGCGGGCGATCAGTGCCGCCGAGTCCTCCACGGAGAGGGCCGCGGCCTGCAAGTGATCGTAACGGTGCGCACAGTCCCTGGCAGTCTCCGGGTTGGCGGTCACGTGAGCAGAGCCATAGCTCTCGGCGTAGACGACATCCGGGTCTCCGTCGAACCTCAGCACGGTAAATGGCCCCACTGTCGCGGGGTGTTGACCGGCATCGAAAGGGAGCACCTGGATCCGCACCTCGCGCCGGTCCCGGAAACTCAACAAGTGAAGGAGTTGATTCCGCATGATGTCGCTGCCGCCGAACGGCCGGTGCAACACCGCTTCGTCCAGCACCACCCAGACCAGAGGCGGGCGTTCCCGGCTCAGGATGCGCTGGCGCTCCATGCGCGCTGCAACCGCCTCGTCGAGCCTGTCCGACCACCCAGCCTGGAGCACCGCACGGGCGTAGTCAGGCGTCTGCAACAGGCCGTAGACCAACTGCGCCTGGAACGTGGAGATATACGCCGCCCGCGCCTCCATCTCCGCGTACGCCTGGAACCAGCTCGGCAGCTGGCTCCGTAACACCAGCCCCACCAGCCGCGAGAACACCCCGCCCGTCCCCAGCGCCGCGTCCACCCGTTCCGAGAAATCCCTCGTCGGCACCTTCCTCGCCGTCTCGATCTGGCCGATCAGTGACGCCGTACAGAAGACACAGCCGCCCAGCTCGCCCTGCTTCAGCCCGGCGTCCTCTCTCAGGCGGCGCAGTTCGGAGCCGTAGTAGTCCAGCGGCGATGCGCTGGGATCGAGGTCGCGGATATTGACCACGCGGCGGTCACCCCCAAGCTCACGCCTCGCGGCGTTCGTTTCCGTTCGTAGCCGAGCGTAATCGCACCACTCCACGCTGGTGACATGAATCACGTAACCGACTGCCCACCAGCGGCAATTGCGGCAATGGACGACTGCTACCGCATGGGCTTCACGGTGGGCACCCACTCCGCCCGCCACCTGCGCCGCATCCTGCGGACGTTTCTGACCCGCTGGGACATGCCCGGGCTCACCGACGCCGCCGAGCTGGCGCTGACCGAGCTGGTCGCGAATGTCGTCCGGCATGTGCCCGGCAGGCGCTGCACGCTGCTCATCCTGCGGCGGCCGGACGGACTGCGGGTCGAGGTCGCGGACGCGCACCCCCACTGCCCCGGCCCGGTACGCCCCGAGTGCAGAGGCGACGAACTGGACGAGGGCGGGCGCGGGCTGCTCCTGGTCGAGGCGGTCACCGACCGCTGGGGCACGCTGCCGGCACCCGGCGGCAAGCCAGGGCAAGACGGTCTGGTTCGAACGCGACGCGAAGCGCAGAAGGCACTGAGCCCCGCCATCTCTGCCCCGACGGCCTCACGAGTCGGCCGCTTACCGCTGAAATCAAGCTCACCTACGAGGCCGTCGCGTACACGTACTCATGACCCGACCGGTCGTCCGCCGGCCCCTAAACCTCGTGGCTTCCACCACGTCCCCTCTAGCTGCGACCACACCCTGAACGAAGAGTGAGGGTCAGCCTCTTGGGGAGCACGCTGCCCGGGCCCAGCCAAGCTCGCGTTCAACCTCTTAACCGCAGGTCAATGGGTTGTCACCGACTATCCCGCGCATACCCCAAGCCACGAAGTGATCACACTTAACCCAAGCATTGGCAAAGCAACCTCGGGTAGACCTCAGATCCACATGCCCCGAGTCGATATCTTCACCCTCAAAACCGACACAGAATCTACTCACCCAGGCGCGATACCCCCCCCCATGTCATGCACATGTTTGGAAACTCCGTGGTTGGATGAGCGCCACCGTGAGCGCCCTACGGCAGAGCTCGCATGATTTCCGTGGGGGGAATCAATGACATTTCGCGTACCTAAACGGCCAGGCACAAGCTTGGTGAGCGGCTTGTGCGCAACTGCACTATTGGCGGGCCTGTTCAACGCGCCGTCGGCAGCGGCGCAGACACCGACTACGACGCGCTCCATAGCGGCAGCAACCGACGAATGCCCGTACAGTGTCGCGACGTACGCGGAGGAGAAGGTGGGCATATCGAGGACGCTCAGGAAGTACGTAGCCTGGAACCCGAAGAACGGCGGTGGAACCTTCCTCGACACGGGCTACTCCAAGGCGCTACCAACGGGATCCGCTGCACCCCGGTATTTCGCCGGCGGCAATCAGCGGATCTATGAAAGCGGTGGTCTGCTTTCGGGAACCCTGAAGTCGTATCAAGACCAGACCGCAACCGGCGGCAACCTTCTGTCGCTCGAATACACCTTCGCCGAGCGCGCCGGCCAGGACTGGCACCTGTACTCGAAGATCTGGACAGACGCAGATGGCAGGGTTGTCAATCTCGATGACGCTGGAAACCTGAACGTTTATGTCATACAGATGCCCGACGGGACTCCGGCATCCGTCAGGATGTCGCGCCTGGCGCAGTTGGCGGCCTCGTCACCTGCAGTTGTCGAGCTCCGGAAGTCGACCCGTATCTGGTCAGCTGGCAACATGATCTACGGCCAAAGCGGCGACGTGATCAGAGCCTGGGACTACTCGGCCGCACTCAACAGCATCACCCTTGGGCCTTCTGCTGAAGGCACGGTCCAGGCCAGCGGATTGGCGGACGCCGACACCGCCTGGAGCCCGGCACCCGGCATCGTCTACACAAAGACGCAGAGCGGCACGGTCAAGAGCCAGACGGGGACACCCCTTCAGCTCGTCAAGGACGACGTCGCGCTGGGCATTCCCGGAAAGGTCTTTGCCAACGCAGCCTCGTGTCTGTCCGACGGAGCTGACGAGAAGCCTTACTTCGGCCAGAGGCCGAATGATTCCAACGTCCCGCTGGCCCCTCCGGAGCCTTCGCCGACTGCTCCCCCTTCCGGGCCCGCCGTGGTCTCTGGCAAATTTCTGCTGGGTGACGGCAGGCCGGCTGCTGGGATGCAGGTTGTAGTAGAAGCCTCTGACCTGCTGCCGGATGACAACAGCGCGGTCGATCTCCCCGATCTTGGAACGGTGACGACCGCTGCCGACGGCACATGGTCCCTGACGATCCCGGACTCCCTGCCTGCCGCAGTACAAACAGCAGTCACTGATAATGGCGGCGCGCTTAACGTCACAGCCACCACGGTGGGTCGCACGGAATCCGGCGTCATGCTCGTGGGTAGCGACAGCCTGACAGCAGCACCTAAAAATCCTGCTACCGGTACACGCACAACGTTCGCAGCGAGTGTCAGCGAGCAGGGCGCCCACACAGTCAAACTTCTCCCGGCGCTTGCTGACCCTGAGACCGACCTCGCCGAGCCTACCTCCGAGCAGCGGAGCACCACCTTTGCAAGTGCGGTAGATGCCCAGCCCACGTATGACCCCGAGCTGCAGACACCGATGTGGCAGAGTGACCGCGGCCCCGCGCCGCAGAGCTACAATCCATACCTGATTGACGGTACCGACATCAGCACTCAGTCGGTGACGCCATACGCCGACACCTGCTACTGGGAAACGTCGGTCATTGCTCGCCAGATTGCCTATACCGTCGTCGGTGAATCACACGGTTATTGGGATGCTGCTGGCAATGTAGAGTACGAATCGAACGTCGCGAGTACTCTTGATGTCGGATACAGCATCAAGGGAGATCTTTGGTCCGTTAGCGGATCGGCCTCCGTCGGCACCTCCAACTCCGCCGTGGTTGGATTCAGCTGGCGAGGCCCATACTGGGCGAAGCAGTGGAAGATACCGCTCGAATACACCAAGAATAAGAAGACCTATAGCTGCGGCGGCGTCGCGATCAAATCGCACTACGAGATTCGCGCCGGGAGATTCAAGCTCCCAGCCGGTGGGGCGCCCGGCGTCTACGGTAAGGATGCCCGCCAGCTGGACGGACAGAGTCGTTTCAATGCTTCGAACCCCGCATACCGGAGCCACCTCATGCCAATGGGTACGTTCGCGGTCAAGGTAGGAAAGAGCGTCAAATGGTCGGGTGCCGCTGTAGTGTTCGGGGTCTCTCTCGGTGGCTCCACCTCCTATGACTCGAGCCACAGGCAGAACTATAGGGCTGGCGGCAGGACCACGTATCGCCACGACGTTTGGGGTCTCCGTGCCAATCTGGACGGCGAAATGGGCATGCTGTATTCGTACTAGCCTTGTCGTCGCGTTGGCTCTAATGTGCCTTGCGACTTCAGGCTGTTCGAGTTCGAGCCCCGCGGAAAAGGCGAGGGCGGGTACGGCCCTCAATGGGGGCAATCAATCGGCAGGAGTTGTCGGATATGCTTACGCCGCGATAGGTCAGGAATTCTGGTTCGCTTTGCCGGTCCCCACAAACAGATCAAACCGGGAAATCGAAATAGCGAACGCAAAAATATTGGACATACCGTCGGGCCTCGAAGTCATCGGATACGGTGCGTACAGCCTAGAAGACGCCGACGGTCTGCTCCTGCTGGGCAGAGATAACGATCGATTCACTCCGAAGTACCGCGAGCTCAGGGATTATTCCAAGGGTGGATTCACGGTGAAGGCAAAGGCGCTGAGCGACATCTTCTATGTTGCACACCTGCGAGTCGCCGGTGATATCCAGGAGAATGCAACCGAATGTAGGTTCGAATACCGGCAGGGTGGGGTGGCGTATACCCAAACTCTCGGCTGTGAACTCGAATTGCGTGTGAAGAAGTGATATTGCGGGCGCGGTCCCTCCAGGATCGTGCCCGCTCGCCCGCAGTCCTTGGCATTGATCTTTGCAAGTGACTCAGTGCCGCATAGGACCCCACCCGATACGGCGGGGTCCTATGCCGTTGTTGGTGAGGGGCGGTGGATCGGTGCCCATTACTGGTGTGATCAAGACAGCGCGGAGCTGCCGTGCTCGGCAAGCCACAACAGCAAGATGCGACGGTCCTCCAACGCGTGATCGCGCTCGTCTGCGCTGCTCGCGTCCTGCCGTTTGGGAATCGAATCCAAGGACGCGGTTGAACCACATCAGTAGCTGGATGATCAACGCGACCAGATGGGCTGGCAGCTCAGGAGCCAGTAGGGCGACCGCTCGTCGGCCGTCGGTTGATGCGCTGCTGCAGAGCCGAGAAGCCCAGTCGGCCACTTGTGTAGATCACGGCCTCGCCGTCGATGACGACGTCCTCACCGAGCGCTGCAGCGGCGTCAGCGATCTCCGGGAACGCCGCGGTTCTTTATCGAGTGACTTGTTGTTGCTCACCTCAGTTGGTCAGCGCATGGTGACGGTGACGAGTGCAGCCGGGCGTTGGCAGGTCCATCGATACGACCTGGAAGCCTCGCGAAGTCCTTCCTGATCAGTTGGGCTACGGCCGGGACCGGACCCCGTGGGCCGGCGAACTCGGTATACGCCATGGCCAGCGGTCAGATCCAGGCACGGCACCAAGAACTCACCGAGATCACGGCTGACCCGCTCGCTCCACCCATCCGCCTGGCCCGCGACAAACATGAGCTATAGCAGCTGCACGGCATCCTCCGCGACCACAAGCAAGGGCGCTGGGAATGACGACCATCGACCGCCCTGCCGTCGGCAACCAAGTCCGCGCCGCGAGTCTCGCCGCCATGGAGCGTCTTCTCGCCGCAACTCCCTTACGGTCCAGCGGACGCCTCAGCGTCTCCCAACTCGCAGTGGAGGCAGGCATCAAGCGCTGGCACCTCACCCACCAGCACCTCAATCTCCAAGTGCTCTTCGAAGCCCGAGTGAAGGGCGCCGCAACCACTCCGAAGGCATTCGCCAAGAGCCTCACCGAATACGAGCAGCTCAAGGACAGGCACACCAAGCCGATCAAGCACTGCGCCGAACTGGAGGAACGCCTCCAGACCTACGCCGCAGCCATCAACCTCCTGGCCTTGGAGAACGCCGCCCGGACAGGACAGGACAGGGCGGGACGCGGGCGCACAGGTGTGCCTTTGCCCCGCCCCGAAGTCTCTCCCTGACCAGACGCCTGCTGGCGCGTGACTTTAGATGAGTTGATCCGAAGTGATTAGTGGTCGTAGGCGATCAACGAGCGGGTGATCGGTGCTCCGACCTTGTGAAGTCGCAGTAGCCGAGAAGTGCCAGCCAGGCAGACGAGGGGAGCAGAGCCGCTGAGCAGAGGTGGTCAAGGCATCGCCTTCCCTCGATCCTGTCGTCGATCTTCACGTAAAGTGCGGTCAGGAGGGTGGCCAGGTCTGTCATGACACGGTTCTGGACGCCTTTACTCGCTCCGGAGGTCAAACCGAGCTACGTGTCGAGCGTGGCCGCGCTCGTCGGGGGCACGTCGCCACTGCAGGATCGAGATCGGTACCCAGGTCGAGATAGCAGTGAAGCGCCCTGGCATGTCGCGCGGTGCGCGTCTTACCGCCCACAGTGCCGTCTCCACCTCCCTGGCCTGCGCAGTGATCGCTCGCTGCACGAGTTCGTGGACACGGCCGTGCCGATCGGTTCCGGCATAGGCGGGAAGTCGGCTCTGCTAGAGGTCGCCGGAACCCCGGTCTTCGTGAAGCGGGTGCCCCCTCACCGATCCGGAGCGGCACTCGGAGAACATCCGGTCCACGGCGAACTTGTTCGCGCTGCTGGTCTTCTGCCAGTACGGCATCGGCGGGCCGAGCTTCGGGGCCTGGAGAGAGCTCGCCCTGCACACCAAGACGACGAACTGGGTGCTCGCGGGGGAATACGAGGGCTTCCCCCTCATGTACCACTGGCGTGTGCCGCCGGACTCGACGCCCCTGCCCGAGGAACTGGCCGACGTCGAACGGGCCGTCGCCTACTGGGACGGCGGATCGCAGGTGCGCCGCCGCATCGAGGGGCTCCAGCAGTCCTCAGCAAGCGTCACGCTGTTCGGAGTACATCCCATGCAACGTCCACGAGCGGCTCGGCGAGCAGATGGACGTCGCGCGCCGGGCCTGCGCCATGGTGGAGCGGGGCCTGGAAGTTGGAACCTCGTTCATGAACGCCCGCGGGCTCCTGCACGGGAGGACGACCGCGAGGCGCAGGTGCGCGTATGCCCAAGGCGAGCGCCCCACGGAAATCCCAGAGGCGGCCGCAGCAATCCTCGCCCGCCATGCGCCGCTCACCGCAGTGATGGCGGACTGCTTTCGCAAGCTCCAGCACGAGAGCAGAGAGACCCCGTACCCGCTGGAGGAGATCCACCGGATCAGCCGTATGTACAGCCCGTCCATCGACTGACGGACCACTGAGGGCCCTTGGCGAAAGTCTGCGCCAGACCCAGCGCGATCTCGACGGCGAGCCGGTGCGCGAGCTCAGCCGGCAGCAGCACACTCTCCTCGGCGCGATGGCCCGACAGACGAGGCAACTGGCGGCGGGCACCGGCCACCCGCCGTTCGGCTTTGCCATTACTGAAACGCCTCCGGGAAACAGCGACTTCTGCACCACACGCCCCAACCGGTTCTGAATGCTCTGTGCCCACCGTGCGAGCACGGTGGGCACACAGTTACTTCAAGCCGGGCGTCAGCCGAAAAGGTTGTATGCCTGCCAGCCGGTGCCGAAGGCTACACGTGTGGCGAAGATCCCGCCGGTGGACTTGCCGTTGCCCGGGTAGAGCCAAAGCTTTCCGGTGGTGTCACGCACGAACAGGTCGGCGTTTCCGTCGCTGTTCACGTCACCGGTGGTGACCAGCGCGTTGAAGGAGCTGCCGAAGGTACCGACGAGACGCCGGGCCGCGAACGCGCCGGTGGCCTTGCCGGTGCCCGCGTACAGGTAGGTGGCGCCACCGGCGCCGCGGGCCAGGATGTCGGCCCGGCCGTCGCCGGTGAAGTCACCGTGGCCACGGACCATGCTGTACTGCCCCCAGCCGGCGCCGATCAGGATCGGCGCGGCGAAGGCGCCGGTGCCCTTGCCCGGGTAGAGGTACGCGTTGCCGGAGGAGTTGACGGCCATCATGTCCGGCAGATCGTCGCCGGTCAGGTCACCGGGGACCAGGATCTGCTTGTGGGCGCCCCAGCCCTTGGCGATGAGCTTCGGCGCCACGTCGGGGTCGTAATCCCACTTCACGTCACCGTTCGACTCCCGGTAGAGCAGGTCCTGCCAATCGTCGCGGTTCAGGTCGGCCTGGACCATCAGCTTGTAACCGGGCTTGGCGCCCTCGTTGAACTGGCGGGTGAGGCTGGTGATCTTCGAGGTCCAGCCGAACAGCGTGTTGTCCGAAGCGCGGCGAGCCAGCAGGTCCGCGGCGTGGTCGAAGCTCCAGTTGGCATCGTTGACCCGGGCCCGGATCGGGGCCGAGTACGTGCTCACCTTGGCGTAGACGCCGTACTTTCCCTGGGCCGAGCAGTTCGCGTCACCCCAGGAGACGAGGCCGACGAGCTTGCCGCCGGCCACAAGCGGGCCGCCGGAGTCGCCGTTGCAGGTGGTCTCGGTGGTGCTGTCGTCGCCGGTCGGCGCGGCTCCGGCGCAGACCATGTGGCCGACGATGTAGGACGAGCCGTACGCAGTCTGGCAGGCGGAGTTGGAGTTGATGTCCGCGTCGGCGACCTTCAGCGTCTGCGAGGCGCTGTTGGGCTCGGTGGAGCTGGTGCGGCCCCAGCCGTACACCTTGGCGTCCGTGCCCGGCGTGTACAGCGCGGTGTCCGTGTTCTGCATGATCGGCAGCGGCTTTACGGTGACCGGCGCGGTCAGCGTGAGCACAGCCACGTCGTTGTCGACGGTGACCGGGCTGTACTGCGGGTGGTTCCACTGGCGGTAGGCACCGCGGAGCACACCGCCGTGGAAGTCCCAGCTGCCGTCCGACAGCTGGGTGGGCAGCTGGCCGGTACCGGTAATGACCGTGCCGGTCTCGTACCACTTGATGCCCTTGACGCAGTGCGCGGCGGTCGCGACCTTCGTCGGGGCGACGACGACGCCGCCGCAGAAGTAACCGTTGCCCGCAGCGTCCGCGAAGTGGAGCTGAGCCATCCACGGCGCCGCCGAGATGGTCGTCTCCTGGCCCCCGATGATCCGGGCACTCGGCGCCGACCTCGTGTCGGACGACGACGAGGAGGAGGGCTCCTGGACCAGGGTGCGCTTGCTGGCCTTGTCGGCCTTCATCGCCTCGATCGTGCGGCTGCGCAGTTCGTGCTGCGACAGCTGGTCGACCTGCTGCCGGGAGCCCAGCTGCGGGCCATCGGCCTCCGCGGCCTGCGACCCGGACATCGCAATGCCAGTGCCGACCAGCGCAATCACTGCGGCAGCAACCGGTACCGCGATTCTCATACGGCGCTTGTGGCGACCACCACGGGTGCGTATCTGCACTCGGTAACCCCTCGGGTTGAACCGGCAGGGCGCACACGGCCCCACCGGAAGACAAACAGGTGTGGTGGGGCATACGAACAACAGGGCAGCCCGGACCCGAGGCCCCCCGGCCTCTCGGTGCTGCGGTGGATTTCCCCCCACCGGATAACCAGCGCATGATACGCACGTCAACTGGGCGTTGACCAGCGGCTGATGGGGCACAGGAGAAAACGAGACCGCCCCGTCACTTCCGTGCCGGGGCGGTCTCGTTCAGCTGCGAAGAGCGTCAGTCGTTGCCGTTGCCCGTACCGGGCGTCGTCTTCGCGATCTGCATCAGGAACTCGGCGTTGCTCTTGGTCTGCTTCATCTTGTCCAGGAGCAACTCGATCGCCTGCTGCGAGTCGAGCGCGTGCAGCACCCGGCGGAGCTTCCAGACGATCGCCAGTTCCTCCGCGTTGAGGAGGATTTCTTCCTTCCGGGTGCTGGACGGGTCGACGTCCACCGCGGGGAAGATTCGCTTGTCGGCGAGCTTCCGGTCGAGCTTGAGCTCCATGTTGCCGGTGCCCTTGAACTCCTCGAAGATCACCTCGTCCATGCGCGAGCCGGTGTCGACCAGCGCGGTGGCCAGGATGGTCAGCGAGCCGCCGTCCTCGATGTTGCGCGCGGCACCGAAGAAGCGCTTCGGCGGGTAGAGCGCGGTCGAGTCGACACCACCGGACAGGATGCGTCCGGAGGCGGGGGCCGCGAGGTTGTACGCACGGCCCAGACGGGTGATCGAGTCGAGCAGGACGACCACGTCGTGGCCCAGCTCCACGAGACGCTTGGCGCGCTCGATGGCCAGCTCGGCGACGGTGGTGTGGTCCTCGGCCGGGCGGTCGAAGGTCGAGGAGATGACCTCGCCCTTCACCGACCGCTGCATGTCGGTGACCTCTTCCGGACGCTCGTCGACGAGGACGACCATCAGGTGGCACTCGGGACTGTTGACCGTGATCGCGTTGGCGATCGCCTGCAGGATCATGGTCTTGCCGGTCTTCGGCGGGGCCACGATCAGGCCTCGCTGGCCCTTTCCGATGGGCGCGACAAGGTCGATGATCCGGGTCGTCAGCACACCCGGGTCACTCTCCAGACGGAGCCGGTCCTGCGGGTAGAGCGGAGTCAGCTTCTGGAACTCCGGGCGGCCGCGGCCCGATTCGGGTGCCATGCCGTTGACGGAGTCGAGGCGGACCAGCGCGTTGAACTTCTCGCGGCGCTCGCCTTCCTTGGGCTGACGGACGGCACCGGTGACGTGGTCACCCTTGCGCAGACCGTTCTTGCGGACCTGGGCGAGCGAGACGTACACGTCGTTCGGTCCGGGCAGGTAGCCCGAGGTACGAATGAACGCGTAGTTGTCGAGGATGTCCAGGATGCCCGCGACGGGGATCAGGACGTCGTCCTCGGAGACCTGCACCTCGCCGCCGGCGAAGTCGTCGCGGCCACGACGCCCACGACGGTCGCGGTAGCGGCCACGGCGTCCGCGCCGTCCGCCCTCGAAGTCGTCGTCGTTCTCGTCGGCGCGCGGGCCTGCGCCCTGGCCGCCCTGCTGGCCGCCCTGACGCTGCTGGCGCTGGCCGCCCTGCTGCTCGTCGCCCTTGCCGCGGCCACGGTCGCGCTGACGGTCACGGCGGTCGCCGCGCTCGCCTCCGCGCTCACCACGCTCGCCGCGCTGGCCGCGCTCCTGGCGGTCGCGGCGGCCCTCGGCGCCGTCCTGTGCGGACACGGCGGTGGCAGCCTCGGGCTCCGCCTCGGTCCGTACGTCCTTGACGTCGACGGCCGTGTCGGCCTTCGCCTCGGCCTTGGTCTCAGGGCTGCCCGCCTGCGCGGTGGCCCGACGACGGCGGCGCTCCCCGGCCGGCTGGTCGTCGCTGGCCGGCTGGCCCGGAATGTCGATCTGCTGCTGGGCCACGGCCTTCTCGGCCTTGTCCGCGGCGGCGTCGTCGCCCGTGCGCGCCTTGGAGGTGGCGCGGCGCTTCGGCTTGGTCTCGGCGGCGCCGGTGCCCGCATCGGCGCTCTTCGGCGCGGACCCTCCCTCAGAGCCTACGGCCTGGGAGGTGCCCCCATCCTGCGCCTCCTTGATGACCTCGATCAGCTGGCTCTTGCGCATCCGCGCGGTGCCCCTGATGCCGAGGCCGGACGCGACCTGCTGCAGCTCGGCCAGGACCATGCCCTCGAGGCCGGTGCCGGAGCGGCGGCGCCGTGAGGTGGTGCCAGAGGCAGCACCTGCGGCGGGCGCGGTGGTGTCGACGTTGTTGTCGGCAGTCACGCCCATCAGATCGGTGGTGTCGCTCACGAAGGGTCCTTCCCTGGAGCGGACGTCGGCCTTCTGGCTCGGCGACCGGTTGTGCTGTCCGACTGCGGTCCTTGGGTGTACGGACCGTGCCGGGGCGGTGGTCCCGCCGGGTAGAACGGCGGAAAGAGATTCAGTGCAAGGTCCGGCTCGAGGTCCCCCTGCTCGGCCCACTCCTGGAAAAGCGAGGGGTGTCGCGCCGGTTCCGGAGCGTGCTCGAAACTGCTCAGGCAGGCTGCTCAGGCAGTTGGGGAGGCTCCCGGAAGAATGTTGGTCCCTAATGGGGACACGAAGCACCGCGCCACAAAGACGTCGGTTGCAGACTTGAGGTTAACACTACCGGCTCCAACAAACATTCCCCCTCTCCATCACCGGCAATCTGGTGTCGCTACGGGGCGAGCGGCAGAACACTCGCTCCCGCGGCGTCGAAGGTGAGCCGGTTGGCCGCCCATCCCTCGCCCGCCAGCCGTGCGACCTTGTCGGCCACACCGTCCTCGGTCAGCGCGAGGACCGTGGGGCCCGCGCCGGAGATGACTGCTGGGACGCCGTCCGCGCGCAGTCGGTTGACAAGGTCGACGCTCTGCGGCATCGCCGGGGCCCGGTACTCCTGGTGGAGCCGGTCCTCCGTGGCGGGCAGCAGCAGCTCGGGACGCCTGGTCAGCGCCTCGACGAGCAGGGCGGCGCGACCCGCGTTGGCGGCCGCGTCCACATGGGGGACGCTGCGCGGGAGCAGCCCGCGTGCCGTCTCGGTCAGCACCGGCTTGCTGGGCACGAAAACCACCGGAACGACGGAATCCGAGGGATCCATCCTGATGGCGCGAGCCGCTCCCCCGTCGGTCCAGGCGAGCGTGAAGCCGCCGAGCAGACAGGCGGCGACATTGTCGGGGTGTCCCTCGATCTCGGTGGCGAGCTCAAGGAGCGCCGCGTCGTCGAGCTTGGCGTCGCCCCCTATGGTCACCGCGCGGGCGGCGACGATGCCGGCGCAGATGGCTGCCGACGACGAACCCAGACCGCGACCGTGCGGGATGCGGTTGGCGCAGACGACCTCGAGGCCCCGCGGCTGCCCGCCGAGCAGGTCGAAGGCCGTACGCAGGGACCGTACGAGCAGATGACTCTCATCGCGGGGCAGCGTCGATGCGCCCTCGCCCGCGATGTCGATGTGCAGACCGGAGTCCGCGACCCGGACGACGACGTCGTCGTAGAGCGCCAGGGACAGGCCGAGGGCGTCGAAGCCCGGGCCGAGATTGGCGCTGGTGGCGGGGACGCGCACTCGGACGGCGGCGGCGCGGAACGCTGGACCGGCCATCGCTCGATGACACTCCTTGGTTCTGACTGCGAGATGTTCTGCGAGATGTGTTCTACGAGATTTTTCGGGAGCTTCGAACAAGACGTACGAACACCCGAGGGCCTCATTGGCAACAACACCGCGGCATATGCGGCGGGGCGGGTTCAGTACAGCTTATCGAAGGAAGGTTCAGTGGCGACATAGGGCGCACAGGAGGCGCACGATGCGTGTCGCACGCCTCCTGTGCCCCTACGTACGCCGTTGTCCGGCTTGCCTTGCTTTCCCCGAGGGGTTCGGGGGCTGCAAAGACGGCGGGTTTACGCCACACCAAAGTGGTGCGGGTTTACGCCAGACCCAGCCGCTCGGCGGCCGCGGCCGCATCCACCGGCACGGTGACCGGCTGGGGCGCTCCGGCGACGGCCCAGTCCGGGTCCTTCAGGCCGTTGCCGGTGACGGTGCAGACGATTCTCTGGCCCGGGTCGACCTTGCCCTGCTCGGCGGCCTTCAGCAGACCGGCGACGGACGAGGCCGACGCAGGCTCGACGAAGACGCCCTCCTGCGAGGCCAACAGCCGGTAGGCGCGCAGGATCTCACGGTCCGTCACCTCGTCGATGAAACCGCCCGACTCGTCGCGCGCGGCGAGCGCCTGCTGCCACGAGGCGGGGTTGCCGATCCGGATCGCTGTAGCGATCGTCGAGGGATCCTTGACCACCTCGCCGCGTACGATCGGGGCCGAACCCGATGCCTGGAAGCCCCACATTCGGGGAGTGTGCGTCGACATCTTGTCCGCCGCGTACTCCTTGTACCCCTTCCAGTACGCCGTGATGTTGCCGGCGTTGCCGACGGGCAGCACATGGATGTCGGGGGCGTCACCGAGCGCGTCGACGATTTCGAACGAAGCGGTCTTCTGGCCCTCGATGCGGTACGGATTGACCGAATTGACCAGCGCCACCGGGTAGTTGTCCGACAGACCGCGAGCGAGGTTCAAGCAGTCGTCGAAGTTCCCGTCGACCTGAAGGATGCGCGAGCCGTACACCAGCGCCTGGCCCATCTTGCCCAGCGCGATCTTGCCCTGCGGCACCAGGACGGCGCAGACCATTCCGGCCCGTACGGCATAGGCGGCGGCCGAGGCGGACGTATTTCCGGTGGAGGCACAGATGACCGCCTGCGCGCCCTCCTCCTTGGCCCGCGTGATGGCCATGGTCATGCCGCGGTCCTTGAAGGACCCGGTGGGGTTGGCGCCCTCGACCTTGAGGTACACCTCGCAGCCCGTGCGCTCGGAGAGGACATTCGCCGGGACGAGCGGCGTACCACCCTCGCCGAGCGTGACGACCGGCGTCGTGTCCGTCACCGGGAGTCGCTCCCGGTACTCCTCGATGATGCCGCGCCACTGGTGGGTGCCGTTGGTCGTCATGGGTCCCTTACTCCCCTTCAACACGCATGATGCTGGCGACACCGCGCACGGTGTCGAGCTTGCGCAGCGCCTCGACGGTCCCGGAAAGGGCGGCGTCGGGCGCGCGGTGGGTGACGACGACGAGGGAGGCCTCGCCGTCCTTGCCCTGCTGGCGGACCGTGTCGATGGACACGCCGTGCTCGGCGAAGACCGTCGCGACCTGGGCGAGTACGCCCGGCTTGTCGGCCACGTCGAGACTGATGTGATACCGCGTCACCACGTCGCCCATGGGGCTCACGGGCAGCTGGGTGTACGCGGACTCGCCCGGTCCGGTGGACTCGGCAAGCCTGTTGCGGCATACGGCGACGAGGTCGCCGAGTACCGCGGACGCGGTGGGCGAGCCGCCCGCGCCGGGACCGTAGAACATCAGCTGCCCGGCGGCCTCGGCCTCGACGAAGACGGCGTTGTACGCCTCGCGGACGGAGGCGAGCGGGTGGCTGAGCGGGATCATCGCGGGGTGCACGCGGGCGGTGACGGACTTCCCGTCGGCCGCGCGCTCGCAGATGGCGAGGAGTTTGACGGTGCAGCCCATGCGCTTGGCGGAGGCGATGTCGGCGGCGCTGACGTCGGTCAGGCCCTCGCGGTAGACGTCGTCGAGGCGTACGCGCGTGTGGAAGGCGATCCCGGCGAGGATGGCGGCCTTGGCGGCGGCGTCGAAGCCCTCGACGTCGGCGGTCGGATCGGCCTCGGCGTATCCGAGTGCAGTGGCCTCGTCGAGCGCTTCGGAATACCCCGCCCCGGAGGTATCCATCTTGTCGAGGATGAAGTTCGTCGTGCCGTTGACGATTCCCAGGACCCGGTTGACCTTGTCGCCCGCGAGGGACTCGCGCAGCGGCCTGATCAGCGGAATCGCGCCGGCGACTGCGGCCTCGAAGTAGAGATCCCTGCCGTGCTCCTCGGCGGCGGCGTAGAGGGTCGCGCCGTCCTCGGCGAGCAGCGCCTTGTTGGCGGAGACGACGGAAGCGCCGTGCTCGAAAGCGGTGGTGATGAGGGTACGGGCGGGCTCGATGCCGCCGATGACCTCGATGACGACGTCGATGTCGCCGCGTTTGACCAGAGCCGTCGCATCCGTGGTGATGAGGCTCGGGTCGATCCCTTCCCGGACCTTGGAGGGGCGACGGACGGCGACGCCGGCGAGCTCGACGGGGGCGCCGATACGGGCCGCGAGGTCTTCGGCGTGCGTCGTCATGATGCGCGCCACCTCTGAGCCGACCACTCCACAGCCCAGCAGCGCCACCTTCAGCGGACGCGTACGCATCATCCGACCTCGCTTCTCATTACTTCTACGGTGTGGACCAGTCTCACTCACCGGACGGAAGTTTCTATCCCCCGTCCGGCATGCGAGACATCTATCTCAACTATCCGACGTCAAGACGCAGGAGATCTTCCTCCGTCTCACGCCGGACGATCACCCGCGCCTCGCCGTCCTTGACGGCGACGACGGGCGGGCGCAGTGCGTGGTTGTAGTTGCTGGCCATGGAGCGGCAGTACGCACCGGTGGCGGGCACGGCGATCAGATCGCCCGGCGCCAGGTCGGCGGGCAGGAACGCGTCCTTGACCACGATGTCACCGCTCTCGCAGTGCTTGCCGACGACGCGGGCGAGCATCGGCGCGGCGGTGGACGTCCGCGACACCAGGGCGACGCTGTACTCGGCGTCGTAGAGCGCGGTGCGGATGTTGTCGGACATGCCGCCGTCGACACTGACGTAGGTACGCAGGCCCTCGAGCGGCTTGATGGTGCCGACCTCGTAGAGGGTGAAGGCGGTGGGCCCGACGATCGCGCGGCCGGGCTCGACGGAGATCCGGGGCGTACGCAGCCTGGCGGCCTCACACTCACGAGTGACGATCTCGTTGAGGGCCTTGGCGATGTCGTGCGGCTCGCGGGGGTCGTCGTCGGAGGTGTACGCGATACCGAGGCCGCCGCCGAGGTCGATCTCGGGCAGCTCGATGCCGTGCTCGTCGCGGATCTCGGCGAGAAGGCGGACGACGCGGTGGGCGGCCACCTCGAAGCCCGAGGTGTCGAAGATCTGCGAGCCGATGTGGGAGTGGATGCCGATGAGCTCGATGCCATCGAGCTTGAGGGCGCGCCGTACGGCTTCGGCTGCCTGCCCGCCCGCGAGCGGGATGCCGAACTTCTGGTCTTCGTGAGCGGTGGCGATGAATTCGTGGGTGTGCGCTTCGACCCCCACGGTCACCCGGATCTGTACGCGCTGGCGCGTGCCGAGGCGCTGGGCGGTGTGGGCTACGCGGACGAGCTCCTGGAAGGAGTCGACGACGATGCGCCCGACGCCGGCCTCGACGGCTCGCTCGATCTCTTCCTGGGACTTGTTGTTGCCGTGGAAGGCGATGCGGTCGGCGGGCATGCCGGCGTCGAGGGCGGTGGTGAGCTCGCCCCCGGAACACACATCCAGGTTGAGCCCCTCTTCCTTGAGCCACCGCACGACGGCCCGTGACAGGAAGGCCTTCCCCGCATAGAACACATCGGCATCCTTGCCGAAGGCGTCGGCCCAGGCGCGGCAGCGGGCGCGGAAGTCGGCCTCGTCGAGGAAGTAGGCGGGGGTGCCGAACTCCTCGGCGAGCCGGGTGACTTCGATCCCGCCGACGGTGACGACACCGTCATCGTTTCGGGTGACCGTACGGGCCCAGACCTTCTCGTCGAGGACGTTCAGATCGGTGGGCGGGGCCGTGTAGTGGCCTTCGGGCAGGACGTCTGCGTGGCGGGGCCCGGCGGGGTGTGCGGAACGGCTCATTCTTCTCTCACAGGTAGTCAGGGGCGCTGATGCCGAGCAGGGACAGGCCACCGGCAAGCACCACCCCGGCGGCTTCGGCGAGCGCGAGCCGGGAACGGTGGGCGGCCATGGGTTTCTCGTCGTCCATCTCGTCGTCGATCTTGTCGTCGATCTCGTCACCGTGGGGCAGCACGGTGTGCTGGAAGGCGAGGAGGGCGTCGGCGGTGCTCTCCAGATGCCGGGCGAGCCGATCGGGCGCGCGCAGGCGGGCGGCGGAGGCGAGGACGGCGGGGTAGTCGCCGATGGCGGTGGTGAGGGCGGGGGCGTCGACGTGCGACTGGGAGTCTCCGGCGAACCCGAGCTGCTCGGCATTCCGTGTGAGAGCCCGCGTACGGGAGTAGGCGTAGCGCACCCGGAAGAGGGGATTGGCCTCGTGCTGCGTGAGCAGCTCGTCCCCGGCGTGCGGGTGGTCGTGGGCGGCGGGCCGCAGGAGCGCCCAGCGGGCGGCGTCGGGGCCGAGCCGCTCGACGAGATCCTGCGCCTGCGCCGGGACGACGTGCAGGTCTTCGGGGGTGCCGCTCTGGACGTCGGCGCCTTGGGTGCGGAGGATCTTGCGGACGGTCTGCGCCCAGATGCGCGAGCGGAGCTCTTCGGCGGGTCGCAAGCGTACGGAGGTCCCGGCGAGGGAGTCCCCGTGCCCGTAGAGCCGACCCTGCTCCAGCACATGCCGTACGAGCTCCTGCTGTGCCCCCTCCCTCAAGGTGATGTTGAGGAACCCGGGCCCGGTGATCTCGACGCGGCGGATGCCCGGAGCGCCGTCAACCCTCGGCCGCAGGATCTCCGCAACCTCACGGGGCGGCAGCCCGGCAGGCCCGGCAAGGCGCAGGGCGACATTGGTGGCGTAGTCCCCACTGCCGCCGGGCCGGGGCCGCTCGACGCTGACGCTCTCGGGCACGGGCGCATGCAGCACGCCGTCCTCCACCGCGCGGCACACGGCGTGCAGCACGGTACGAGAGAGCTCGGCGGGGGTCACGGGACAAGCGTATGGGAGGGAGGGGGGCCCTTCGCGAACCGGTTTCGCGATGCGGTCAGCCCCGTGCGCTTTCCGCCCGCCCGGCACCATGCCTGCCGTCGACGGACGGCGGGCCCTCCTTGTGCATCAACTGCCGTACGAGCCGCACCAGCTCGGAGGGCTCGAAGGGCTTGGCAAGAAAGGCATCCACACCGGCGGCGAGGCCGCTCTCCACCTCGTACTGCGTGCACGCACTGATGATCGCGACGGGCAGATGACTGGTCCGCGGATCATCCCGCAGCAGCGCGGCGGTGCGCAGCCCGTCGAGGCGGGGCATGACGACATCAAGGGTGACGACATCGGGACAAACGCGATGCACGACCTCCAGGCACTCGGCACCATCGGCGGCGGTCACGACCTCGAAGCCCTCCAGCTCGAGGTTGACCCTGATCAACTGCCGGATGACCCGATTGTCGTCGACAACGAGCACACGGCCGGACGCGCCTGACACAACTTGAGAGTAGGTCGGGGGGCGGCGCCGCGTCCGGGTTTTGCCCACTTCCACCCCGTGCGGGCGACGTGACCGGGGTCGCGGGGCGGCCCCGGGGGCGGCTCGGGGAGGGTGGAAATACCTGTTCACGGGGACCGCGTGGGAGCTGGTAGGGTTCTACCCGTCGCCGCCGAAACGCGGTGGAACGCCCCCGTAGCTCAGGGGATAGAGCAACGGCCTCCGGAGCCGTGTGCGCAGGTTCGAATCCTGCCGGGGGCACTTCATCCGGAACAGCGTGATCATCCCGCTGACCTGCGGAAGTGCCAGACTTCGAGAGCCGGACCCAGTCCCACTGGGTCCGGCTCTTTGTCGTTGCCCGTCACTGATCGCGTGTGAGTGGCGTGTGGGCCGACAGCCTGCGCGCCGCTCGGAGTGGGTGCCACAGTTCGAACAAGATCCCCAATGTCCGGCACCCCCCGAGCCGAGATGACTTAGGGGTCGAAGTCGTGAGCCCGCTCAGGCCCCTGACGTGCCGGGTACACGGCCCCGGGCCGTTCTGCGAGGGCCGGGACCGTGTCCCGTTTCTGCGGGTCCTGAGCAATTTCTAGTCGGAGATCACGGCCCCAGGACCGCGATGGACTTAATCGTCGCCCCCGGCTTGGTTTGCCCCCAGTGCTTGGACTTGATGTCGACGTGCTTGCCGTAGCACGAGACGTCGCTGTACACCCGGATCGTCCTCTTAGTCTGGTTGGAAACGGTCTTGCCGCCCCAGGGGTAGCAGCCCGGCGAGGGGTTCAGGCCGCTGGTGCGCTTCGTGCCGTGGAAGTCATTCTGAGACCACGTGCACACCGAACCGGCCCGGCAGGCGGGCGCAGCGGCAGAGGCGGTTTCGGTGGCGAACGGCAGCGTCGCGATGAGCGCGGCGCCGCCGAGCGCGATTAGTTTCGTCCTCAAGGGTGGTGCTCCTGTTCCCCTATGGATCATGGTCGGGGACGACCGTTCCAGCGCTTGATCGACACGGTCAACAGCCTTTCGGCAACCTCCACCGCCCCCGCTCGCGTCCTCCTCCCGCTCACCATGCTCGGCCAGAGGCCCCCGGGCCGGCTGACTCTGACGCGGCTGAGCCGAGTTGAACTCCAGGGTGTGGGACCCGAGATCTCGATCTCGGGTCCCAAACGTGGGGCGCCACCGGTTGCGTACGCGACCGGCGGTCCGGCGCACCTCCCGGGCGCGGGTGCCCGGATGGCTCTTTGGGTGCTCGGTCCCTTCGGCAGCCTTCAGCTGAGCTGCTCGGCCAGTCCGACGATGATGCCCTCCGGGCCGCGGACGTAGCAGAGCCGATAGATGTCCTCGTACTGCGCCAGCTCGCCGACGAGTTCGGCGCCGTGGGTGCGCAGGCGGGCAACGACGTCCTCGATGTCGTCGACGGCGAACATGATGCGACGAATTCCCAGCGTGTTCGCCGGCGCGTCTTTCGGCTCGGCGCTGACCGCCTTCGGCTTGTGGAACATCGCCAGCTCGATTCGGCCGTGGCCGTCCGGGGTCCGCAGCATTGCGATGTCCTGTCGGACGCCGTCGAGCCCGATGACACGCTCCACCCAACGTCCCTCGATTGGCATCTTGCCCTCCAGCTCCATGCCAAGTTCGACGAAGAACGCAATAACAGCGTCAAGGTCGTCGACAACGATGAGGACGTTGTCCATCCGCTGGATCGTCATGCTGGTTCTCCTTGATGTGGTACGGCGACGGTGGCCGCATCCGCCCCTGAGACGGAGCCGCCAGGCCGTTCTCGACATCCTCTGCCACATCTCCTTCGAGAACCTCTTGACGCAGCAGTGCCCGCACGCTTCAAGCTCGTCGAGTTCGCCCAGGCCCGCCGGCGAGCAGTGAACGCACCCCACCTCGTCGCCCTCGTCCGCGCCGGCGCCCGCCTCGAACGCGGCCACCTCGTCGAACGCCCCGAGACCCTAGCGGCCTGACAGCTTCATCCTGTCCACAGAGGGCGAGTGGATCTCAGGAATCCGTGCGCCGTATGTGCAGATGGCCATCGAGAGGGAAGGAGGGTGGCGCTGCGGGCAGGACTCTGTCGAACTCGTAACCGCTCTTCTGCGCAACGCGGCACGATGCCAGATTGTCTTCCTGGTGAAGGAGTTCGAAACGTTCCAGCCCGTCCGCGCCGAAGGTGTCGAAGGCCCAGTCGGTGAGAACCTCAAGAGCGCGCGGGGCCACACTCCGCCCCCGCGCATGGGCTGCTGTCCAATATCCCACCTCAGCAGAGGGTTTGCCGGACACGACCTCCTTGAGGACCACGTTGCCCACCAACTGTCCGTGAACCACATCGGGTTGTGCCTCAAGGACGGCAAAGCCGAACCGGTCCCCTGCTGCCCAACCACGCTCCTGGGCCCGCACCCACCGTGCCCCGTCAGCATCGTTCTCCACGGGCGTGCTCGTCCAGTGGCGCAAAGCGGAGTCCTGGAGCGCCTCGACCAGTGCATCAACGTCCTCCGCGCACCAGGGCCGAAGAACGAGAGCGGGAGCGGACGGTGTCGGGCCCGCATGCAGTGTGACGGCGGAGTTCACGAGCTGATCATATGCGGCGGCGTTTCTCGGCCAGCGGGCCGAAACTCGCTTTAGCTGAGGACGGGTCTTCGCGTGTGTGCAGCCCTATGCCAGTCGAAGCGGCCGTATGTCGGAGTCTGTGGACTATGCGTGGGCAGGATCTTGGTGCCATTCGCCCAGGTCAGTCCCCCGAAATGACGAAGGCCCCCGCATGCGTCCAGTGGCCTTGTGGGGAGCCCTCCCTCAGGCGCCGATCGCACGGATCAGGGTCCCACTGTCATCGTAGAGCTCCAGGCCGTACTGCAATCCGAAGCGGCTCAGCAACGCTGCCAGCTCGTCGAGACGCTGTGGGTCGAGGACGCCATTCAGTAGCGTGTCCGAGCCCTTGATCGGTTCGATCTCCACCTGGCACCAACTGGTTTCGAGCTCGTATGCGTCCCACGAGGACGACCGGGACATCCAGCCGGCGCGCACGAAGCGCTCGGCCACAGACGCCGCCTCACGACAACCACGCAGGATGCCGCACACGTTGTTGTCGATCTCAGCCCACTGGGGGTCGAGCTGTTGGCCGTCATCGGATAAGTCCACGCCCGGATTATGAAGCACGGTTGTCAGGCAATTGATCGAGTAGTGCGGCTCCGTGGTGTGTCGGCCTCGGTCAATGTGATGCCGGGAAGCCCCTGTAGCCAAGCTCCTTGTCCGATTGGGCAGGGACTTGAGCAGCCCACCGGTTCTCACCGGCGGGCCGCTTTTCGCGGTGTTGCGATGAATTGCCGGCCGGAGCCCGGCAGACTCACCACAGAGTCAAACGTTCGTCTCGCCGCGCCGGACCGGCAGCACGCGCTCCTGCCCGCCGTTCCCGTCCCGCCAGCGCAGCCGGACAGTGAACCGGCGGGCGCCCCGGTGCGCGTCTGCCACAGGGAGCCATGGGATCGGGTAACGGCCTGCCACATCAAGCCGTTTCAGCGGGAACTCGTTGTCCAGACAGTCCGCCAGCGCCACCGTGCCGCCCTCTATGTCGTGGACCTCGAACTCCACGTCCTCCGCGGACGCGGGCCCGTGGTTCCAGATCACGAGGTGGTAGCCCGCCTGACGCAGCGTGCCGTCGGGGAGCTTGACCTTGGCGAAGTCGGAGGTGCGGTGAAAGTACACCGTCACCCGGGCCGCAAGGATCTCGTTCTTGCGGCTGCGGTGCTGTGTGTACGCGGTGACCGCCGAGAGCGCCAGGGCACACACGGCGATCACCGTTCCTATCCACTCGCTCACGCGTCCCCGCCCCCGGTCTCAGCGGCTTTCCAGCGGTGCCGGAGAGCCGAGGTGAGGATGGTGCTCAGGGTGATCGCAAACCAGCGCTGCGGGACCGACATCGTGGTGTAGCGCGCCATTGGGATCAGCGCGCCGGCCAGCGCCAGTTGGTACTCCTCCGTGCGGATCGGCCAGTGCCCCTGTCCGCAGCCTTCGGCGATCTCCCTGATCCGCCGGGTGACGGTGAGGGCGACCCGCTCCTCGTCGGTGAGTGCGTCCTCCTCGTCCGCGGCCAGTAGCAAACTCGCCTCCGGTCGGAAGCAGCCGTCGGCGACCCGGGTGGCGATGCGTGCGGCCGCCTCCTCGTCCCAGGTGAACACCTGGCACAGGATGCTCGCCTCGAGCCGGGCGAGGTCCTTGCACACATGGCCGTAGTGCGCGCTCTCGAAGTCGATGAGCACGGTCTTGGGCACATCGCCGCCGGAGGTGCACAGCACGTTGTCGAGGTGCAGGTCGCCGTGGGACAAGGCGAGGAGGGTGTCGAAGTCGCGCAGCCCGATCTGGAACGAGTCGATCACAGAGGTCAGTGCCCCGCTGCCGACCTCGGCCAGTTCCGCCGCGAACCACAGGGGGTTCACCCACTCGACACTGTCGCCCATGTGCGCCATGGCCTCCCGCAGGCCGGGCGCGTCCGCCGCCCAGTGGCCGACGGCCTTCTCGCTGATGGTAAGCCGTGCGCCGAGCTCGGACAGCACACGGTCGTTGGTGATCCGGGACAGTTCGACCGCGGCCCAGGTGTCGGGGAACTGCTTGTCCGAAGCAGGGGCGGGGCGGAACACCGAGTACTCGGACCGCAGATCGACCCGGTCGCGCCGGACGTGAGCGAGCCACGGCCGCATGGTGTTCAGCAGCAGCCTGTCGACGACAGCCGTGGCGTCGTGTGCGTCGGCCTTCTTGATCCAGGAACTCAGGGTGAGCGGTTGCTCGCCCTCTTCGAAGGCGTAGGCAGTCTCGATCGCGCGCAGCGGGTCGCCGTTCTCACCGAGGTACATCTCCATGGCGTGAGAGGCGCACTCGCTGGGACGGTTGCTCTGGTGGAGCCGTTTCGCGTACCGCTTGAAGTTGCCAACCTCGCGCACCACCTTGTCGCGGTGGTCGACCTTGAGCACGGAGAGCGGGCCATAGCGATTGGTGAGCAGGAACGTGGGCATCCGGCGTCCCTTGAACAAGTTGCCGTGCACGGTGATCACGTCGCCGGGTGACAGCCCCTGCGCCACGGCCGCTTGGAGCACAGGCGATGGGATACGCAGCCGGCCTGCGTCGTCGCTGGTGATGACGCTGCCGCGGGAGAGCCCAGCCTCCTCGTGGGACCATGGGTTGGTCGCCACACGGACTTTACCGGCAGCGCTCATCAACTCGTCGACGGCTTGCCTCCAGAAGCTCTTATCGAGCTCCCTGCGGTCGTCGTCCGAGGCGTCGAAGATGCACTCCACGAGCCACTGGGCGCGCATGGCGTCCCATCCGGAGACGGACGCGACGGCGAAGCAGGCGCCCTTTAGGCTCTCTCTGTCGCGCCACTGGCGGAGCAGGATCTCCGGCCATTCCTCGCGCTGCGCCCGGTGCAGACCGCGGTTGGTGGCCTGGTTGCTGTAGACCCGCTCGTCGTAGTAACTGTCCTGCGGTCGCGAGGGGTTGGGTCCGGACAGCATCAGATAGGTGCCGACCGACGCCAGCAGCCAGCTCCGCAGATAGGGGAACCGGCCGAGAACCACCGCGGGCAGGCTGTGCGCAATGCAGACTTGGGCTTCCGTGCAATCGAGCAGCAGGTCCCGCGCCGAGTCCTGGTAACGCTTCTCGCTGCTGAGGATGGCACCGATATAGCCCATGAGGTCGATAAGCACCTGGGGACCATTGGTGGGGATGCCGCCCGGCATCTTCCACACGCGGTAGTTGGTGGTGGCGGAGATCAGCCAGCGGACGCGGCGTTCGAGGCGCTCCTCCGGCGCCTTCCCGTCGAACGCGAAACGCCGCATCCGCTGAGCGAGCGACTCCAGGTCCTGGCGTTCCTGCGGCATCCCCTCCGGGAACAGCGTTGCGACCGTTTCGACATCCCTGCGGTACTCGCCACCGAGGTCGCGGTCGAAGGCGCCGAGCTGGCCGCTTATCCCGGAGAAATGGGCGAGCAGCGCCTCGCTCGGCTCATCGACCGGCGTCCGGCCGGGTGCCCAGCCGCGGGACAGCCTGGTGATCAACTCCTGGGCGGTGGCGGGCTCGTGGTCGGTGCCGGACTGCCGCGGAGCCTCCGCCGCCCGGCCGGTCCGCGGCGCATGCTCGGTGGCGGGGAGCTGGGCGGTATCCCCCTCACCGATGATCTCGATCAGCACGAGGATCGGCGCGCCTAAGGGCTCGGGCAGCGACGTCGTTGCGGATGCGCCGAGCGACTGGAGGTTACGGCGGCTGAAGAACGCGGCCCTGTCGACGTGCTGCGGGGGCGCACCCGCGTCCGGGTCGCCGATGAGGACCTGGTAGGCCACCTGGAAGGCGAGCGCGGCCTCTTTTGCCTTGCCCTGCTGCACGAGTTCCGTCGCCAGCCCGTTGAGGCCGACCCCCAGCCAGAACGGGATCTGGTCGGCCTCGGTGCCGCGCCGATGATGGTCGTACGCGCGGGCCAGATTCGCCGCCGCCTGAACGACACCCGCCGGAGACTGCCGCGGATCGGGGTACGTCAGCCCCTCCGGGTACGGAAATGCTGTCCGCGCCCATGCCACGTGTGGAGAAATATCCACGTCCCTACATCCCCCTTGTCAGATGTACCTGGACCTTCAGGGCGGGTCACGTTATCGACAGCCCTGTGGGCAGGGGGACAAATCACGTCACCCGGAAACGGCAACTTGAGCCACAGTGACCGCATACGTCGCGACGGGGCCGGGCCGCCGCCGTCCTCGGTGCGTTCTCAGCTGCAGATTCGAAGCTATTGCCGTCGCCCACCGTCCTTCGCGGGACGGTTCTCCACCGGCTCGTTCTCGTCTGCATCTCCGACGCATGCTCTTCTGGGGCACGTGGGTGCGCTACGGGCGCACCCTCCACCGATTGGGCTGCCGCGGCATTGCCTCTCGGCCGACGCTCCACGGCGGGGGCATTCAAGGTAGCATAGAGGGCATGAGCGAGCCTACCCAGAAGTACTCGATCACAATGCCTCGCGATATCGCGGAAGCCGCCCGCGCCCGCAGCGGCCCCTCCGGCCTGTCCGCGTATGTCGCGGCAGCTGTCGCTCGCCAGATCGAGCGCGACAACCTCAACGAACTCATCTCGGTTGCCGAGGCCGAGCACGGACCGGTCACCGATGAGGAGATCCAGGCCCTGCGTGACCAGCTCCAGCACGCTCGTCATCAGCAGCGGCCCGGCAAAGCGGACGCCGCGTGACACGCTCCTCCGCCGTACCCGGCGGCACCCTGGTCCTCGACAGCGACGGGCTGGCCAAGGCCGTGTCCCGCGAACGCGAAGTGACCAAGTGGCTCGCCCTGGCGCGAGCCGATGACATGCGGGTGATCACCAGCGCGGCCACACTGGTCGAATTCGTCCACCCCAGGATCAATCGCCCGGCCCTCGAATGGACCCTGTCCCGCATCGTCGTCGAACCGATCACAGAGTCCATTGCCCGCCACGCCGCCGCCCTCCTGGCCGACGCCGGTCTGCACGGGCACAAGTACGCCATCGACGCCATGCTCTACGCCACCGCCCTCGCTGCGCCGGGCCCCGTAACGGCGCTCACCTCCGCCCCGGAGGACCTCGCAGCCCTGTGCGGCGGACGCGTCACCGTCATCAAGATCTGAGACCGGCGCACGAAGGGCATGCCGCCGACCTAACGCTCAGCGGCGGACGCCCTGGTCGGTATCGCGCGCCAGCGATCACGATGTGATTGGACGGACTCTCGACGGAATGGGGGTAGTTGCGGCGCAGGCGCCCGTCGTCGGCGTAGCTGCGGGCCTACAGCGTGGACTGGTCGCGTCAGTTGAAGAACGTGCCCGCAGGGAGCGAGTTCCCGGGAGGAACCGACGTCGGCCTGTAGTGGTTCACGATCGCCGCGTCCCGATTGTGCTCACCCACGCGATGCGCCTCCGGGTGGGCGTACCGGCCAGGTGCCGCCGATGCCCGCAGGTCCGGCAGCTCAAGCGTTGGGGCGCTTCCCGTGGTTGGCCTTCTTCTTCTTACGGGCGCGTCGCTTGTTGCCTCGCTTGGCCATCGTACGTATCTCCCTAAGTCAGGATTTTCCATGCCTTCGCCAGTCTAGATTCGGCCGACGGGGTCCGCATCAGCGGTGTGAGACCCACCGCGCCTTCTCGGCGTGCTGTCATCGGCCATGCGACGCACTCTGGACACATGGTCCTGGACACATGGCCGCGCATCCGGAGGTGAGTTCATGAAGCTCCGCAAGGTGCCACCCGGGTGGGGGGAACCCCTCCAGCCGCCACCCGGCTACTTCGGGGCCGAGGGCAGCGTGCCCGATGAGGCGCAGCGGCGTCTCGTCCTCGACTGGGCCGTGAATCAGCGGATCGCGAGCGGATGGCGTGTGGAATCCCGCTCGGACACCCAGGCAGTCCTGGTTCGCGGTGAGCCCGTGAACCATGTGCTGCACGCCATCCTCAGCCTCGTCACGTGCTTTCTGTGGGCCGTCGTCTGGATCGTTCTCGTCGCGACGAACAGAGTCGAGCGGGTCGCGCTCACGGTGGATGCGCAAGGGAACGTCATCGCCGTGCATGCTCCGGTCTCCTAGGCCGACACGTCCGAGGCCAGGCAGCAGACAAGGGCGGCAGACAAGACAGTCCCCGGCGATCCACGTCGATGAGGAGAGTCTCAGTCGTCGCTGACGGCTCCGTCACCGACAGAATCTGCCGGGGGCCTGGCCAGAGCCGGGACAAGGGTCACTCGGGCCTTTGGACGTCTCCATAGGCGGTGCGGCTCTCTCCGGTTGTCCGGTGTATTCACGAGTTTCCTCCCTATTTGACACGAGTCAATACTTTTGGACCGTTTCCGGGGAGTGGGATTCGGGCAGGCCGGGCCCGCCCCCGGACGTACGCTGGAAGCAACCCTCGTCGCGCTCGCCGTGAGCCCGACGGAAGGTACTGGCGATGACCGCATCGGCAATTCCGCGAGGGTCAGGTGCCACGGCCTGGGCGCCCGAGACGGTTGTGGCTGATCCGTACAACGCCCAGACTCCGTCGGCCGCGCTGGCCGAGTCGGTCACACCCGTGGGGGCTTTCTTCGTACGGGACCACTTCGGGGTGCCGCAGACGACCCCCCGGCGGTGGCGGCTGCGGATCGGCGGTGCCGTCGCCGCGCCGTACGGCATCGGCTATGACGAACTGCTCGCGATGCCGCGCCGGGAACTCGACGTCGTGCTGGAATGCGCGGGCAATGGGCGCAGCCTGATGACACCCCGGCCGCCGGGTCTTCCGTGGGAGCAACGGGCCGTGGGGTGCGCGCATTTCGCGGGCGTGCCGTTCCGTTTGCTGGCCGGCCGGGCGCGGGTCGAGCCGGAGGCCGTGGAGTTCGTCTTCGCCGGGGCCGACTCAGGGACCGTGCACGGCCGGCCGGCGGCCTTCGAGCGCAGCCTCCCGCTCGCCGTGGCCCTGCACCCGGACACGCTCGTCGCCACGCACATGAACGGCGAGCCGCTGGCACCGGAGCACGGGGCGCCGGTCCGCCTTGTCGTCCCCGGGCGGTACGCGGTCGCCGATGTGAAGTGGCTCGTCGGGGCGCTGGCCGTCACCCAGCCGTTCACCGGCTTCTTTCAGGCCGAGGAGTACGTATACGTGGCGTCGCGAGGCACCCCCGACGGGCCCGTGACGACCGTCCGGGTCAAGTCGCTCATCACCGCACCCGAGCCGGACTCGGCTGTACGCCGCGGTCGCGAGACCCCCGTACGCGGCCGGGCCTGGTCGGGCTCCGGGGTGCCGGTGCGCCGGGTCGAGGTGCGGGCCGAGTACGGGGAGGAAGAGGGGGGCGGGGATGCGGGCTGGCATGACGCCGTGCTCGGAGCAGCGACAGGGCCGTACGCCTGGAACAGCTGGTCGTACCGATGGACGCCCGAGCGGCCCGGGCGCTACCGGCTGCTCGCCCGCGCGACCGACGAGCACGGCCACATCCAGCCGCCACGGGCGCCCTGGAACGCCCACGGCTACGGCTGCAACCCCGTCGCATCCGTCGAGCTGGTCGTCGTATAAGCCCGGCCCAGGGAGCAGAGGTGACGGAATGAGCGTGATCGAGATCATGACCACCCCATCGCTCGGTGACACCAGCTATCTCCTCGTCAGCGGCGACGAGGCCGCGCTGGTCGACCCGCAGCGGGACAGCTGGGGGCTGATGGAGTCCTGTGCGTCCAGGGGGGTGCGGAT
Source organism: Streptomyces sp. NPDC005408 (assembly GCF_040606445.1). Classification (NCBI taxonomy): domain Bacteria; kingdom Bacillati; phylum Actinomycetota; class Actinomycetes; order Kitasatosporales; family Streptomycetaceae; genus Streptomyces; species Streptomyces sp. NPDC005408. The sequence goes on from NZ_JBEXEX010000028.1 coordinate 34,949, forward strand.
CCGCTACGTCCTGGAGACGCATATACACAACGACTACGTCTCCGGTGCGCTGGAGGTCCGCGCGGCAACCGGCGCCACCGTGGCCGGTCCGGCTCGTGCGCCGTACGCCTTCGATCATCTGGCGCTGGCGGAGGACGACGAGATCGTCGTCGGTGACGTGACCGTGCGGGCGATGGAGACGCCCGGGCACACGGTGGAGCACACCTCGTACCTCGTTTTCGACGACACACAGCTTGCGGCCACGGCCGTCTTCACCGGAGGCAGTCTGCTCGTCGGCGCGGCGGGCCGTACCGACCTGTCCGGTGAGGACCGTACGGAGGAGCTTGCCAGGGCGCAGTTCCGTTCGCTGAGGCGGCTTTCGCTGCTGCCGGACGCCACCCGGGTGCTGCCGACGCACGGGGCGGGCAGCTCCTGCGCGGCCGGACCGGTCTCCGGGGACAGGACCACCACGATGGGCGCCGAACGGCGTACCAACCCCACGCTGACGGTCCAGGACGAGGAGAAGTTCGTCAGCCGGCGGCTTTCGGGCCTGCCGCCGTACCCCGCGTACTACCGCTACATGGCACCGATCAACCGGTCAGGACCGAAGGTTCTCGGTGGCCGGCCCGAGCTGCGGCCGCTCACGCCGAGCGTGGTGGAGGGGCTTGTCGGGGGCGGTGCGCAGCTCGTCGACGGCCACGACCGGCGAACCTTCGCCGCGGCCCATCTGCCCGGGTCGCTCTGCGACGAGCTGGACGACCGGTTCGCGAGCCTGGTCGGCGAGGTCGTGCCGTTCGGCGCGCGGCTGGTGCTGGTGCTGCCGGAGCCGGAGGAGGAAGCGGCCGACGAGGCGATGATGCAGCTGCTGCGGATCGGATACGAGAACGTCGCGGGATATCTGGCCGGTGGCGTCGACGCCTGGCAGGCGGCCGGTCGGCCGCTGCGTTCCTTCCGTACCGCGGACGCGGCCGAACTGGTCGGGCACATCACCGAACGGCGGGTGCTCGATGTAAGGCCGGAGCACCCCGAGGGCGGCGGAATCCCGGGCACGATCGCCGTGCCGCTCGCCGAACTGCCCAGGCGGCTCGGCGAGATGCCCAGGGACCGCGAGATCTGGACGGTCTGCGGGAGCGGCCGCCGTGCGGTCATCGCGGCGAGTCTGCTGGACCGGCTCGGCATCCCCGTGACGGCAGTGGTCAGCGGTGGTGTGGATGACCTCGGAACTCACCTGTGAGACCCCTGCGAGAGAGGAGACGAACATGGCAACCAACGGCTACGCACATCCCGACACGCTCGTGGACACCGAGTGGCTGGCCGCACACCTCGACGACGGAACGGTGCGCGTCATCGACGTGGACGAGGACACCAGCGCATACGAGAAGGGCCACATTCCGGGCGCCGTCGGCTGGAACTGGGCCAAGGACCTGCACACCGCCGTGGGCCGGGACTACCTGGACCAGGAAGCGCTCGGGCAGCTCCTGGCCACGGCCGGCGTGGAGTACGACACCACCGTGGTGCTGTACGGGGGCAACAACAACTGGTTCGCGGCGTACGCCTACTGGATCCTGCGGCTGCGCGGCTTCAACAAGGTGAAACTGCTCGACGGCGGGCGCAAGAAGTGGGAGCTGGAAGGACGCGAGACGACGCAGGAGGTCATGGACCGCCAGCGCACCGGCTTCACGGTGACCGGCCAGGAGAACCCGCAGTTCCGCGCACTGCGCGGCGAAGTGCTGGAAAGCCTGGGGTCCTCCGCCCGCACGGTCGACGTACGGTCCCCGGAGGAGTACCGGGGCGAGAAGCTGGCGCCCCCGCACCTGCCGCAGGAGCAGGCGCAGGTCCCCGGCCACATCCCCGGCGCCGCCAACGTCCCCTGGGCGCAGGCGGCCAACGACGACGGGACCTTCAAATCGGCCGACGAACTGAAGGAGCTCTACGCGCGGAATGGCATCACGCCGGACCGCGAGATCATCGCCTACTGCCGTATCGGAGAGCGCTCCTCGCACACCTGGTTCGCGCTCCACGAACTGCTCGGCTACCCGGACGTCAAGAACTACGACGGCTCCTGGACCGAGTACGGCTCGCTGGTCCGCGCCCCTGTCGAGATGGGGTGAGGCGCTCGCGCCACGACCCGCTCAGTCCTCACCCTCCAAGTCGCCCTCCGTCTCCAGGAACACCTGGCGCAGGGCGGCGAGCACCGACGGGTCGGGCTTGGCCCACATGCCGCGCGACTCGGCCTCCAGGAGGCGTTCCGCAATGCCGTGCAGGGCCCAGGGGTTGGCCTGCTGGAGGAATTCGCGGTTCGTCGGGTCCAGGACGTACGTCTCGGTGAGCTTGTCGTACATCCAGTCGGCGACCACGCCCGTGGTGGCGTCGTAGCCGAACAAGTAGTCCACCGTCGCCGCGAGTTCGAAGGCACCCTTGTAGCCGTGGCGGCGCATCGCCTCGATCCACTTGGGGTTGACCACACGGGCGCGGAAGACGCGGGAGGTCTCCTCGACCAGGGTGCGGGTGCGGACCGTTTCGGGGCGGGTGGAGTCGCCGATGTACGCCTCGGGGGCCGTGCCGCGCAGAGCTCGCACGGTGGCGACCATGCCGCCGTGGTACTGGAAGTAGTCGTCGGAGTCCGCGATGTCGTGCTCGCGGGTGTCCGTGTTCTTCGCCGCGACCGTGATGCGCTTGTACGCCGTTTCCATCTCGGCGCGTGCGGGGCGGCCGTCGAGTTCGCGGCCGTAGGCGTAGCCGCCCCAGACCGTGTAGACCTCCGCGAGGTCGGCGTCGGTGCGCCAGTCCCGGGAGTCGATCAGCTGGAGCAGGCCGGCGCCGTATGTGCCCGGGCGGGAGCCGAAGATACGGGTCGTGGCGCGGCGTTCGTCGCCGTGGGCCGCCAGGTCCGCCTGGGTGTGGGCCCGGACGAAGTTCATATCGTCGGGCTCGTCGAGGGATGCCGCAAGCCGGATCGCGTCGTCCAGCAGGCCGATCGTGTGCGGGAAGGCGTCCCGGAAGAAGCCGGAAATGCGCAGAGTGACGTCGACGCGGGGGCGGCCGAGCTCCGCGAGCGGGATGGGGTCAAGGCCCGTGACGCGGCGGGACGCGTCGTCCCAGACCGGGCGGATGCCGAGCAGGGCGAGGGCCTCGGCGACATCGTCGCCGCTCGTGCGCATCGCACTCGTACCCCACAGGGAGAGGCCGACCGAGGGCGGCCATTCGGCGTTGTCGGTGCGGTAGCGCTCCAGCAGGGAGTCGGCCAGCGCCTGGCCCGTCTCCCAGGCGAGGCGGGACGGGACCGCCTTGGGGTCGACCGAGTAGAAGTTGCGGCCCGTCGGGAGGACGTTGACCAGGCCGCGGAGCGGGGAGCCGGACGGGCCCGCCGGGACGAAGCCGCCGTTCAACGCGTGGACGGCATGGTCGAGTTCGGCGGTGGTGGCAGCGAGGCGCGGGACTACCTCGCGGGATGCGAAGTCCAGGATGGCGGCGACCTCGGGGCCGTGCTCGGCGGGGACCGCCCCCGGGTTCCAGGACGCCTCCTCCATCGCCTCGACCAGGGCGCGGGCCTTCTCCTCCGCCGCGTCCGCCGTCGTCCGTGTCGCCGCCGACTCGTCCAGGCCGAGCGCCTCCCGCAGGCCGGGCAGCGATGACGTACCGCCCCAGATCTGGCGTGCCCGCAGGATCGCGAGGACCAGGTTGACGCGGTCGGCACCGGCGGGCGGGGAACCGAGGACATGGAGTCCGTCGCGGATCTGCGCGTCCTTGACCTCGCAGAGCCAGCCGTCGACATGGAGCAGGAAGTCGTCGAATCCGTCGTCGTCCGGGCGGTCTTCGAGGCCCAGGTCGTGGTCGAGCTTGGCGGCCTGGATGAGGGTCCAGATCTGGGCCCGGATGGCGGGGAGTTTGGCCGGGTCCATGGAGGAGATCGCGGCGTACTCGTCGAGGAGCTGTTCCAGGCGCGCGATGTCGCCGTACGAGTCGGCGCGTGCCATCGGCGGGACCAGGTGGTCGACGAGCGTGGCGTGGACGCGGCGCTTGGCCTGGGTGCCCTCGCCCGGGTCGTTGACCAGGAACGGGTAGATCAGCGGCAGGTCGCCCAGCGCTGCGTCGGGGCCGCAGGCGGCGGACAGGCCCGCGTTCTTGCCGGGCAGCCACTCCAGGTTGCCGTGCTTGCCGAGGTGGATCATCGCGTCGGCGCCGAAGCCGCCGTCGTCCGCGGAGGCGGCGATCCAGCGGTACGCCGCCAAGTAGTGGTGCGAGGGCGGCAGATCCGGGTCGTGATAGATCGCGATCGGGTTCTCGCCGAAGCCCCGCGGCGGCTGGATGAGGATGAGCAGGTTCTGGTGGCGCAGGGCCGCGAGGACGATGTCGCCCTCCGGATTGCGGCTGCGGTCCAGGAACATCTCCCCGGGCGGCGGGCCCCAGTGCTCCTCGACCGCCGAGCGCAGTTCCTCGGGCAGCGTCGCGTACCAGCGCTTGTAGTCCGCCGCAGGGATACGGACCGGGTTGCGAGCCAGCTGCTCCTCGGTCAGCCAGTCCTGGTCGTGGCCGCCCGCCTCGATGAGGGCGTAGATCAGTTCGTCACCGTCGCCGGACTCCAGACCGGGCACCGGCTCCGTACCGAAGTCGTAGCCCTCCGCCCGGAGCCGGCGCAGGAGGGCGACCGCTGACGCGGGGGTGTCCAGGCCGACCGCATTGCCGATGCGCGAGTGCTTCGTGGGGTACGCGGAGAGCACGAGCGCGATGCGCTTGTCGGCGGCCGGGATGTGCTTGAGGCGCGCATGGCGTACGGCGATTCCGGCGACCCGTGCGGCCCGCTCGGGGTCGGCGACGTACGCCGGAAGGCCGTCCTTATCGATCTCCTTGAAGGAGAACGGCACCGTGATCAGGCGGCCGTCGAACTCCGGAACGGCGATCTGGCTGGCCGCGTCCAGCGGCGAGACACCCTCGTCGCTCTCCTCCCAGGCGCTGCGCGAACCTGTCAGGCAGAGGGCCTGGAGGATCGGCACGTCCAGACCGGTCAGGGCGCCCGCGTCCCACGACTCGTCGTCACCGCCGGCAGAGGCCTCGGCGGGCCGGGTGCCGCCCGCCGCGAGGACGGTGGTGACGATGGCGTCGGCGGCACCGAGCGCCTCGATCAGCTCAGGTTCGGGGGCGCGCAGAGAGGCGACATACAGCGGCAGGGGGCGGCCTCCCGCGTCCTCGATCGCACCGCACAGGGCGTCGATGAAGGCGGTGTTGCCGCTCATGTGGTGGGCGCGGTAGTAGAGCACGGCCACGCTCGGACCGCTGACCTCCCGCGCGGTGCGCTCCAGCGGGCCCCACGCCGGCGCGGGGGCGGGCGGCTCGAAGCCGTGGCCGGTGAGCAGCACCGTGTCGGACAGGAAGCGGGCCAGCTGCTCCAGGTTGGCGGGGCCGCCGTGGGCGAGGTAGGCGTGCGCCTCGGCGGCGATGCCGACCGGGACGGTGGAGGCCTCCATCAGCTGGGCGTCGGGGGCCTGTTCACCGGTGAGGACGACGACCGGCAGTCCCGCCTCGTGCAGCAGGTCGAGTCCGTCCTGCCACGCGCGTACGCCGCCGAGGAGACGCACGACGACCAGGTCGGCGCCGTCCAGCAGGGCGGGCAGCTCGGTGAGCTCGAGCCGTGCGGGGTTGGCGAACCGGTACGTGACCGGCCCCCCGGCCGCGCGGGCGCTGAGCAGGTCGGTGTCGGAGGTCGACAGCAGCAGAAGCATGCGTGCGCAGGCCTTCCTCGGGGTGTCCGCGCCCCGGGCGGTGTGGACGGCAGGAGTTCCTGGCTCACCCGGTGTTGACCGGGCTCACAGTGGCGGGACCGCGCCGGATTCGCACCGGGCTTCCTCCATGTCGCCGTCGCAGGCGATGACGGGCCGGCCGGCCCGTCGCCTGAGCATAGTAAGGCTCGCCGGGTCGGCTTGGGGCGTGCGGCCGGTGTGATGGTCGGCGCAGGTGGAGGGCGGTACGGCCGCTGCCGTGGTGGGTATGCTCGCCGCCATGCCGACCGCCCCAGGCCCCCGCGACGCCGGGGCGATACCCGCGACCCGGGACCGTGGTGACTCCTGCCCCGGCACGCTCCGCCTCCACGCGGCGGACGACGGCGCGCTCGCCCGGGTCCGGATTCCGGCGGGCGTACTGACCGCGGGCCAGGCGCTGGCTCTGTGGGATGCGGCACAGCGGCTCGGCGACGGCTCGCTGCATCTCACATCGCGCGGCAATGTGCAGCTGCGCGGACTGGGCGAGGGCTGCGACCGGGAACTGGCCGATGTACTCGGCGCTGCGGGGCTGCTGCCCTCGCCCCGGCACGAGCGGGTCCGCAACATCGTCGCATCCCCGCTGTCCGGGCTCGACGGGCGTGGCGAGGCCGATGTGCAGCCCTGGGCACGGGAGTTGGACCGGCTGCTGTGCGCGAGCGACGCGGCCACCGGCCTGTCGGGGCGTTTTCTGTTCGCGTTCGACGACGGGCGCGGGGACATGGTCGCGCTGGGCGCGGATGTGACCGTGCGGGCGACCGGTCGCGTGGGCGCGGTGCTGCGCCTGGGTCCGGGCGGCACGGCGTTGTCGGTACGTGGTGAAGACGCGCCGCGTGCGGCCCTGCTCGCCGCCGAGGCTTTTCTGGATGCGGCGCGGGACATCGAAGCCCGCTGCTGGCGCATGAGTGAACTGCCAGGCGGTTCCCGCGAGTTGACGGTAGAGGTCGCCTCACGTCTGAGGGCGGACGGGATCCACAGCGAGCTGGTACCGGCGCCTGCTTGGACGGTCGGCGACCCGCCCCTGCCGGGCGTCGTCGCCGGTCCGGAGGGGCCCGCAGCCCTGTCCGTCCTCGCGCCGCTCGGCGTGCTCACCGCCGCCCAGTGGCGCCAACTCGTCGCCGTGGCCGAGCAGAACGGCAACGGCGAACTGCGGCTCACCCCCTGGCGGGGCGTGATCCTCCCCGGGGTCGGCGCACCGGGCACCGCCCTCGCCTCGGCCGGGATCGTCACCTCCCCCGTCTCCCCGTGGCTCGGCGTCGGCGCGTGCATCGGACGGCCCGGCTGCGCCAAGTCCCTCGCCGACGTGAGGGCGGACGCCGCGGCAGCCCTCGGCCCGGGTCCCTCGGGCCTGCCTGTGTACTGGTCCGGCTGCGAACGCCGTTGCGGCCATCCGCACGGCGACTGGGTGGATGTCGTCGCGACCGCCGACGGCTACGACATCTCCGTACGCGGAGAGATGCACCGGGAGATGCACGGGGAAATACGCGGGGAGATGCCGCGCACCGGCATGCCCCCTTCCGAACTCGCCGCCCTTGTGGCGGCTGCGCGCACGACAGCCGTGACGCGTTGACGAAATGAGCGAGAGCACAGTGTTCGACTACGAGAAGGACGGCCCGGCGATCTACCGCCAGTCCTTTGCCACCATCCGCGCGGAAGCGGATCTCGCGGGGCTGCCCGCCGATGTCAGCCAGGTCGCGGTCCGGATGATCCACGCCTGCGGCATGGTCGACCTGGTACGCGACCTCTCGTTCACACCGGACGTGGTGGCCCGCGCACGCGAGGCCCTGCGGGCCGGGGCGCCCATCCTGTGCGATGTCGCCATGGTCGCCAGCGGGGTGACCCGTAAGCGGCTGCCCGCCGACAACGACGTGGTGTGCACCTTGTCCGACCCCTCGGTCCCCGACCTTGCGGCGAAACTCGGAACCACCCGCAGCGCCGCGGCACTTGAACTGTGGCGCGACCGCATGGAGGGCGCGGTCGTGGCCGTCGGCAATGCGCCGACCGCTCTCTTCCGGCTGCTGGAGATGATCGAGGAGGGCGCCCCGCGCCCGGCGGCGGTCATCGGGGTGCCAGTCGGTTTCGTCGGAGCCGCCGAGTCCAAGGAGGCGCTCGCCGAACACCTCTCGGGTCTTGAGCACCTGGTGGTACGCGGACGCCGCGGCGGCAGCGCCATCGCGGCGGCCGCGCTCAACGCGATCGCGAGCGAGGAAGAATGAGCGCGAGCACTCCCCTCGGCACCGGTCGGCTGTACGGAGTCGGGCTCGGGCCCGGCGATCCGTCGCTGATGACCGTACGTGCCGTCGAAGTCATCGCCGGGGCCGATGTGGTCGCGTACCACAGCGCCCGGCACGGCCGTTCCATCGCGCGTTCCATCGCCGCGAAGCATCTGCGCGCCGACCACATCGAGGAGCCGCTGGTCTACCCCGTCACCACGGAGACCACCGACCATCCCGGCGGCTACCGGGGCGCGATGGAGGAGTTCTACACCGAGGCCGCGGCCCGGCTCGCCGTGCATCTCGACGCCGGCCGCACCGTCGCCGTGCTCGCGGAGGGCGACCCGCTCTTCTACGGCTCGTACATGCACATGCACAAGCGCCTCGCGGACCGCTACCCGACCGAGGTGATCCCCGGGGTGACCTCGGTGAGCGCCGCGGCCGCACGGCTCGGTACGCCGCTGGCCGAGGGCGAGGAGGTGCTGACGATCCTGCCCGGCACGCTGCCCGAGGAGGAGCTGACCGCGCGGCTCGCCTCGACGGACTCCGCGGTGGTGATGAAGCTGGGCCGCACGTTCACCAAGGTGCGGCGGGCGATCGAGCGCTCCGGGCGGCTGGACGAGGCCCGCTACGTCGAGCGCGCCACGATGGCCGGGGAGCGCACGGGCGAACTGGCCGACGTGGACCCGGAGTCGGTGCCGTACTTCTCGGTGGCGGTGCTGCCGAGCCGTATCGACGCGCCCGCGGTGGTACGGGAGCGGGGCGAGGTCGTCGTCCTCGGCACCGGTCCTGCGGGGCCGCTGTGGCTCACGCCCGAGACGCGTGGCGCGCTGGCCGCCGCGGACGATCTCGTCGGCTACACCACCTATCTGGACCGGGTTCCGGTGCGCCCGGGCCAGCTGCGGCACGGCTCCGACAACAAGGTGGAGGCCGAACGCGCCGAGTTCGCCCTCGACCTGGCCCTGCGGGGCAGGCGGGTCGCGGTGGTGTCCGGCGGCGACCCGGGCGTCTTCGCCATGGCCACCGCCGTGCTGGAGGCGGCGTCGCAGGACGCGTACAAGGACGTGCGGGTGCGGGTGCTTCCGGGACTGACCGCCGCCAACGCGGCCGCGGCCCGCGCGGGTGCCCCTCTCGGCCACGACTACGCGACACTCTCGCTCTCCGACCGGCTCAAGCCGTGGGAGGTCATCGCGGAACGCCTGCACGCGGCCGCGTCGGCCGATCTGGTGCTCGCGCTCTACAACCCCGGTTCACGCAGCCGGACCTGGCAGGTCGGCAAGGCACGTGACCTGCTGCTCGAACACCGGTCCGCGGACACCCCGGTGGTGCTCGGCCGGGATGTCGGCGGTGCGGAGGAGAGCGTACGGATCGTCCGGCTCGGCGATCTCGATCCGGCCGAGGTCGACATGCGGACGATCCTGATCGTCGGCTCCTCGCAGACGCAGGTCGTACGGCGCGGGGACGGCCAGGAGATCGTCTGGACGCCGCGCCGCTATCCGGAGAAGTGACCTGTCAGTCGACGCAGCCAGGCGGCGGCCTCGTCCGGTGAGGCCGCCACCGGGACGCCGTCCGGGACCGGGGGCCGCTGGACGACCACGACCGGGAGTCCGGCCTCGCGGGCGGCCGTGAGCTTGGGTGCCGTGGCAGCACCTCCGCTGTCCTTGGTGACCACGACGTCGATGCGGTGCCTGCGCAGCAGCTCGCGCTCACCGTCGAGGGTGAAGGGGCCGCGGTCGAGCAGCACCTCCATGCGGGGCGGGTACGGAGGCTCCGGGGCGTCCACCGACCGCATGAGGAACCACAGGTTGTCCAGGTGGGCGAAGGCCGCGAGGCCCATCCGGCCGGTCGTGAGAAACACCCTGCGGCCGAGCGCGGGAAGCAGCGCGGCCGCCTCCTCCAGGGACGCGGCCGGGTACCAGTCGTCGCCCTCGGCCGCGACCCAGCCGGGCCTGCGCAGGGCCAGCAGGGGAACATGAGCCTCGGCGGCGGCGGACGCCGCGTTGAAACTGATTGTCCCGGCGAAAGGATGGGTGGCGTCGATGAGCGCGTCCACGTCGTGCTCGCGCAGCCACTGGGCCAGGCCCTCGGCTCCGCCGAACCCGCCGATGCGGACGTCGCCCGCGGGGAGCCGGGGGGCGGCGACGCGGCCGGCGAGCGAGGTGGTGATCCGTACGGTGCCGTGGAGCTGTTCCGCGAGCCGCCGTGCCTCGGTCGTCCCGCCGAGGATCAGTACGTGCATCGGGTCGTGGTCCGTTCATGGGTGAGGCGAAGGGCGGGCGCAGCGCCCAACTGAAGCACACCGGGCTGCGGCACGGCTGGACCACCGGTGCGTGTGCGACCGCTGCCACCACCGCTGCGTACACGGCACTCCTGACCGGCGACTTTCCCGATCCGGTGACGATCACGCTGCCGAAGGGGCAGACGCCGTCGTTCGCGCTGGCCGCGGAGTCGCTGGCGGACGGGCGGGCGATGGCGGGCATCGTGAAAGACGCGGGCGACGACCCGGACGTCACGCACGGCGCGCTCATCCGCGCGACGGTACGGGTGCTGCCGCGTGGCTCGGGGGTGGTGTTCGCGGCCGGGCCGGGCGTCGGGACGATCACCCGCCCCGGGCTGCCGCTCGACGTCGGCGAACCCGCCGTCAATCCCGTGCCGCGTCAGATGATGCGCGAGCATGTCGCGCTGGTCGCCGGGCGGTACGGCGGGACCGGCGACGTCGAGATCACCGTCTCCGTCGACCACGGCGAGGAGATCGCCCGCTCGACCTGGAATCCCCGGCTCGGGATTCTGGGCGGCCTCTCGATCCTCGGGACGACCGGCATCGTCGTGCCGTACTCCTGCTCGGCGTGGATCGACTCGATCCGGCGCGGCGTCGACGTGGCGCGGGCGGCGGGGCGTACGCATGTGGCGGGCTGCACGGGGTCGACGTCCGAGAAGACGGTCGTCGCGGAGTACGGCCTGCCGGAGGACGCGCTGCTGGACATGGGGGACTTCGCGGGCGCGGTGCTGAAGTATGTGCGGCGGCACCCGGTCGACCGGCTCACCATCTGCGGCGGGTTCGCCAAGCTGTCCAAGCTGGCGGCCGGGCATCTGGATCTGCACTCCGGTCGGTCCCAGGTGGACAAGGCGTTCCTGGCGGACCTGGCCCGGGCGGGCGGCGCGGACGAGTCCCTCGCGGCATCAGTCTCCACGGCGAACACGGGCCTGGCGGCACTCCAGCTGTGCGCGTCGGCGGCCGTCCCCCTGGGAGACCTGGTGGCGGTTGCGGCACGGGACCAGGCGGTGGGGGTACTGCGGGGTGCGCCGGTGGTGGTGGACGTGATCTGCATCGACAGGGCGGGGGTTGTGGTCGGTCGAAGCGGGCTGAGCTAGGCCCTGTCGTTTGGATCAGGCCGGATCAGGGAGCGGGGTCTGGTGCGTGCGATCGCAAGGCGGAGGAAGGAGCCGACGCGGAGCGTCGGCGACTGACGACAACGCGGCGAGCGTGCGTGCCAGGGCACGCGAGCCCGGCAAGATCCGAACGACAGGCCCTAGGCCCGTCGGTCCCTGCGGGGCCGTTCCCCCACCCCGCCCCTTCCCGAACCGGGGCTCCGCCCCGGACCCGGGTCGGTCCTCAAACGCCGGACGGGCTATGGGTGTTGCCGCGGACCGCACGGTGGGCCGGTGTGTCCGTCCTCAAACGCCGGACGGGCTGGAATGGCGCCCCCGGCGGGGTGACACCCCGCAGCCGGGCCGCGGCGCGAAGCTGCCGTCCCCGGCGGAAGCGACGTCCCCCTCCGGGGCACGAAGACGCCGCGCAGGGCCGGAAGCGGCGCTCCCCGACCATCGGCGCGAGGCCCCCGCGCTGAGCAGAAGCGACCCCACCCCTCCGCGCGCGAAGCTGCCGCGCAAGGGGCGGAAGCAGCGCTCCCCGACCGCGGCGTTGAGACGCCGAGTGGCGGGCACGCTCCGTCCCCGACCGCGGCGCGAAGCCGCCGCGCCGGGCGGAAGCTCCCCCCGTCGGCGCGAAGCTGCCGCGCCGCCCCGGGGGTGTGGGGCGTCAGCCCCCACCAACCCTCCCCCTCCCGGGGGCTGGGGGCGAAGCCCCCAGTGTCGGGCAGGGGCGGGGTGGGGGAACACTCCCCCGTTCAAGCCACCGGCGCACCCGGCACCGGCGCGCAAGGCTCGTGGCGCTCGCGCCCCTCCGAGTACAAGTGGCTGTCCCGGAACTGCGAAGCCCCAAGCGTCCGCCCCACCATGATCACCGCCGTCCGCAGGACACCCGCCGACCTCACCTGGTCCGCGATGTCCGCGAGCGTGCCGCGCAGGATCAGTTCGTCGGGGCGGCTCGCCATCGCGACCACCGCCGCCGGGCAGTCGGAGCCGTAGTGCGGTTCCAACTCCTCGACCACGCGGTCCACGTACCGCGTCGCGAGGTGCAGCACGATCAGCGCGCCGCTGCGGCCGAGCGTCGCCAGATCCTCGCCCTCCGGCATCGCGGTGGCGCGGTTGGCGATCCGCGTCAGGATGACCGTCTGGCCGACGGTCGGCACCGTCAGCTCCCGCTTGAGCGCGGCGGCCGCGGCCGCGAAGGCCGGGACGCCGGGCACGACCTCGTACGGCACAGCCGCCGCGTCCAGGCGCCGCATCTGTTCGGCGACCGCGCTGAAGACGGACGGGTCGCCCGAGTGCAGCCGGGCCACGTCCAGGCCCGCTTCGTGCGCGCGGATCAGTTCGGCAGTGATCTCGTCCAGGTTGAGCTGGGCGGTGTCCACCAGGCGGGCGTCCGGCGGGCATTCGGCGAGCAGTTCACGGGGGACGAGGCTGCCCGCGTACAGGCAGACCTGGCAGGAGGCGAGCGTACGGGCGCCGCGCACCGTGATCAGGTCGGCGGCGCCGGGGCCGGCGCCGATGAAGTACACGGTCATCGTTGATCTCCTGATTTGGTGACGGACCACTGGGTGACCGGCATCGCCTGCCGCCAGCCGGTGAAGCCGCCCACGGGGACGGCGTGCGCCACGGCGAGGCGTACGAGCTCGCCGCCGTGCCGCCGGTACCGGTCGGCCAGCAGTGCTTCGGACTCCAGGGTCACGGTGTTGGCGACAAGACGCCCGCCCGCTGGCAACGCCTCCCAGCACGCGTCCAGCAGCCCCGGCACGGTCAGCCCCCCTCCGACGAACACCGCGTCCGGCGTGGGGAGCTGGGCGAGCGCCTCGGGTGCTGCGCCGGTGATGACGCGCAGCCCCGGCACACCGAGCCGGTCGGCGTTGCGGGCGATGCGCTCGGCCCGTACCGCGTCCCGCTCGACGGTGACGGCCCTGCAGGAGCGGTGCGTACGCATCCACTCGACCGCGATGGAGCCGGAGCCGCCGCCGATGTCCCACAGCAGCTCGCCGGGGGCGGGCGCGAGCGCGCCGAGCGTGGCGGCCCGGACATGGCGTTTGGTGAGCTGGCCGTCGTGTTCGTACGCATCGTCCGGCAGCCCCGGTACGGCGCCGAGACGCAGGCTCCCGGGCGCGCGCCGGCAGTCGACGGCGATGACGTTCAGCGGATCGCCGGACGGGCGGTCCCACTTCTCCGCCGTACCCTCCGTCTGCTCTTCGCGTTCCCCGCCGAGCTGTTCGAGCACCCGCATCCGGCTGGGCCCGAACCCCTGCTCGCGCAGGAGGGCCGCGACCTCGGCGGGGGTCGCGGCTCCGGCGCTGAGGACGAGCAGCCGCCGCCCGTCGTACAGGGCCGCGCAGAGCTGCGCGGTGGGCCTGCCGACGAGCGTCACGACCTCGGTGTCCTCCAGCGGCCAGCCGAGGCGCGCGCAGGCGTACGACATGGAGGAGGGGTGCGGCAGTACGTGCGGGACGCCGGGGCCGAGCACTTCGGTGAGCGTCCGGCCGATGCCGTAGAACATGGGATCGCCGCTCGCGAGCACCGCGACCCGGCGCCCGGCGTGGGCCGCGAGCAGCCCGGGCACGGCGGGCCGCAGCGGCGACGGCCAGGCCACCCGCTCGGCCGCGCAGGCGGGTGGCAGGAGCTCAAGCTGGCGCGGGCCCCCGATGACGACCTCGGCGTCCAGGAGGGCGCGTTGCGAGGTGGCGGGGAGTCCGTCCCAGCCATCGGCTCCGATCCCGACGACGGTGACTGCCGGTGCGGTGGGGGAAGCGGGACTCACGGACGGACACCTCGGGTACGGGGAGAGCTCGAAGGCGCACTCTACTGGGCGGCCGTTTCCGCACGTAGAGCGGCCGGAGGGGCCGCGAAGGCCAGGCGCCGGTGAGCGCGGCGGAGCATCCTGCGTGCCACCGGCGGATGGAGGTGGCGGATCACGGCGAAGTAGAGCCTGCCGCGCCAGTTGTGGATCTTGACGACGCTGGTGAGCGTGACCTTGTCGTCGGCGATGAGGACCGAGGCGCGGAAGTCGAGGTGTCCGGCGTCCTCACCGAGCAGCAGCTCGTTGGGGGCTGTCGCCTGTATCTCGAACGGGAGGACGTCGCGCCAGGCATGGGGGTCGCGGGGCATTCCCGGATCCAGGGGAAGGACGCAGGCGTCCGCGAAGTCCGGGGCGGCGAACGCCTGGTGGGCGAGTTCGGCCTCCGGCGGGACGGGTGCCGCCTTCGGCCGGTCGCGGACCAGGCGGTGCATCAGCCGCGCCCGGCGCGACCACCGGTGCGGCTTGGTCAGGGTGCCCGGGGTCGCGGCGCGCTCGATGTTGTCGAGGATCTCTTCGACCATCGTGTCGTGCATCGGGCGGATCACCAGGGTCCACAGCAGCCAGGACTTGAGGTCCTGTTCTTGTTCGAGGACATGACGGACCCGGCAGCTGCCCGCGCCCGTCGGTTCTGTCTCGAGGGTGTGAAAGCCGTTGGAGGGCGGGCTGAAGTCGAAGCGGATGCTGCGGCCGGGGTCGTATGCGCCGACCGAGTAGCGGACGAAACCGTGACCGCCGTCCGCACCCACGCCGAGGGGCCGGTCGAAGCGGATCGGGGGCCAGACGGGGCTCGGGCTGAGTGGGTCGTCGGGCGATGAGACGCGGTCGAGCAGGGCGCCGACCACCTCCGCCGGGGCTGCGACCGGTCGTTCGTGGACGTTCCGCACTGTGCGCATCACGCACCTCCATACGGTGGCGTATGTTTTACCGTACGGTAGCGTATGGACATGGCGCAAGCAGAACGGGCCCGCCGGGCAGGGCAGTCCGGGCAGGCACGCAAGAGACTCACGGCACGCGACTGGGCCGACGCGGCGCTCGCCGCCATCGGGGAGCGCGGGCTCGCCGGCGTCGCCGTGGAGCCGCTCGCCGCACGGCTCGGGACGACCAAGGGCAGCTTCTACTGGCACTTCACCAACCGGGACGCGCTGATCGAGGCCGCGCTCGGGCGGTGGGAAGAGATCTGCACCGAGCAGATCATTACCGCGATGGAGTCCGAGCCGGACCCGGAGCGGCGGCTGCGCAGGCTCTTCGCGACGGTGACGGCGTCGGCCGCGGAGGATCCCCTTGAGGTGTCACTGCTCGCCACGGCCGGCCATCCGCAGGTCGCTGTCGTGCTTGAGCGGGTGACGGTGCGCCGGATCGGCTATGTGGCGGACCTCTTCGAGGAGTTGGGCTTCGGGGCCGAGGAGGCGCGGCGGCGCGGGCTGCTCGCGTACACGAGCTATCTGGGCCACACGCAACTGAGCCATGCGGTGCCGCAGGCATTGCCGGTGGGGGTGGAGCGGGGGGCGTACTTGGAGTCGGTGATGGACATGCTGCTGTGTGGGGGGCCGGGGTGAGCGTGGGCCAGGGGGCGTTGGTGGTAGCTCTCCGGTGGGTGGTCTCGCGGGCGAACCGCCGAGGGGTGACCCGGAAGGACGCCGGGGCAACTGAGCTCCGCCGGCGATTGAGGCGCGGGGTCCGGGGCGGAGCCCCGGCGGTCATGCCGAAGACCGCTTCCTCGGGGACGCCTTCTTGGCCGTGGACTTGGCCGACGCCGTCTTCTTCGCCGCTGTCGACTTCGTAGTCGTCGACTTGGTTGTCGTCGACTTCGCGGCGGCGGTCTTCTTCTTCGCCGCCGTCGACGTCGACTTCTTCCCACCCGACGCCTTCGGCGCGCTCGACGTCCTCGCCGTCGCCCGCTTGCGGCCCTTGATCGGCGTCACCTCGGCGACTTCGTCGCCCCTCGCCTCCTTCGCCGCTCGTACGCTGCCCTCCAGCGCCGCCATCAGGTCGATGACCTGGCCGCCGCGCTCCTCGGGGGCCGCCTCGGGGAGCACGCCGCCGCCCTCCACCTTCGCGGCGATCAGCTGCTCCACCGCAGCCCGGTAGTCGTCGTGCAGCGAGTCCAGGTCGACTTCGCCGAGCGTGTCCATCAACGCGTCGGCCAGGTCGAGTTCGGCCTCCCGGACCGTCACATCGGCCTCCGGGGCCACGTCCTGCGGCATACGGATCTCGTCCGGCCAGAGCAGTCCGTGCATGGCGATCACGTCGTCGACGACGCGCAGCATGCCGAGCCGCTCCCGCCCGCGCAGGGCGAACTTCGCGACGGCGACCTTCTGGCTGCGCTTGAGCGCCTCGCGCAGCAGGGTGTACGGCTTGACGGCGGGGACGCCGTTCGCCGACAGGTAGTACGCCGCGTCCATCTGGAGCGGGTCGATCGACGACGCGGGCACGAACGCGACGATCTCGATCGTCTTCGCCGTCGGGAGCGGGAGGGCCGCCAGGTCCTCGTCCGTGATCGGGATGATCGATCCGTCCGCGTCCTCGTACCCCTTGCCGATCTCCGAGGCCGGCACTTCCTTCTCCTCCAGCTCGCAGACCTTGCGGTAGCGGATCCGGCCGCCGTCGGTGGTGTGGATCTGGCGGAAGGAGATGGAGTGGTTCTCCGTGGCGTTGACCAGCTTGATCGGGATGCTGACCAGGCCGAAGGAGATCGCACCGTTCCATATGGATCGCACGTTTGATCCCTTTCATCCGAAATTCCAGGATTCGTGGGATTCTCATCGTATGACGCCGATCACGGAGGTGGAGGGGCGGCGCCTGTCGCTCACCAACCTGGAGAAGGTCCTCCACCCCGCCACCGGGACCACCAAGGGCGAGATCCTGCACTACTACGCCACCACGGCCGGTGCGATCCTCGCCCATCTCCACAACCGGCCGCTGTCCTTCCTCAGATATCCGGACGGCCCGGACGGGCAGCTGTTCTTCACCAAGAATCCGCCGCCCGGTACGCCGTCCTGGGTACGGACCGTCGAGGTGCCGCGCTCCGAGGACAAGCACGCGCACCAGGTCGTCGTCCAGGATCTGGCGTCGCTGATGTGGGCGGCGAACCTGGTGGTCGAGTTCCATACGCCGCAGTGGCAGGCGGACGAGCCGGGGATCGCCGACCGTATGGTCTTCGACCTCGATCCGGGCGCCCCGGCGACGATCGTCGAGTGCTGCGCCGTGGCGCTCTGGCTGCGTGAGCGGCTGGCGGCCGACGGCCTGAACGCGTACGCCAAGACCTCGGGCTCCAAGGGCCTGCACGTCCTCGTACCGCTGGAGCCGACCCCGTCGGAGAAGGTCTCGGCGTACGCGAAGAGCCTGGCCGTCGAGGGCGAGGCCGAGCAGCCGGGGCTGATCCTGCACCGGATGACGCGCTCCCTGCGGCCCGGCAAGGTCTTCGTCGACCACAGCCAGAACTCCGCCAAGAAGACCACCGCGACCCCTTACACGTTGCGCGCCCGCACCGAGCCGACCGTGTCCACGCCCATCACCTGGGAGGAGATCGAGGCGCACCAGAACCTCGTCTTCCGGATCGGCGACATCGCGCCACGGCTGGAGCGGTACGGGGACCTGCTCGGCCCGCTCATCAATCTCAACCGCGCGAGGCCGCTGCCATGAGCGTGCCGCGCCCACCCCTGAAGGTCGCACTCGCCGAATCGGTGAGCGTGCTGCCGCGCGGGCACGGCCTGGCGTACGAGCCGAAGTTCGACGGCCACCGGATGGTGATCTTCCGGGTCGGCGGCAAGGTGCTGCTGCAGGCACGTTCGGGGCGGATCATCACGGCAGCATTTCCTGATCTCGCGGACGCGGCAGAGCAGTTGCCGGACGGCACGGTGCTGGACGGCGAGGTGGTCGTGTGGACGGAGGGCCGTACCGACTTCGCCTCCGTACAGAAGCGCGCCGCCGCCACCGCGGGGCGCGCCCCCGTCCTCGCGCGCCGGCTGCCCGCCTCGTACGCCGCCTTCGATCTGCTGGCGGAGGGCGGCGAGGATCTGCGGCTGTCGGCGTACGAGAAGAGGCGCGCGCGGCTGGTCGCGCTGCTCGGCCCGCTCGGGCCGCCGCTGCAGCCCGTGCCGATGACACTGGACGCGGACGAGGCGGCGACCTGGTTCGAGTCGCTGCCCGCGATCGGTGTCGAGGGTCTGGTGGTCAAGCGGCTGGACCAGACGTACCGGAGCGGCACGCGCGCGTGGTGGAAGCTTCGGCACACGTACGCGCGCGACGCGGCGGTCGTCGGCTTCACCGGGCCGACGGCGCGACCCGCCGCACTCGTCCTCGTACTGCCCGACGACGACACCCCCGTCGTGTCCAGCCCGCTGGCCCCGGCGCTGCGGGCGCAGGCGGCGGCCGTGCTCACCACGGTGACCAGCGCGAACACGGGTACCGCGACGGCGGTCGGCGTGGGCGAGGTCGAGTACAGAACCGTGGCGCCAGGCCTGACGGCGGAGGTGGAGCAAGGCACGACACGGCACACGGTGACCACCGTGCTGCGGCTGCGGCTCCCCGAGGACCACGATTAATCAAGTTTGACCAGTGCATCCACAGGGGATACAACTCCTCACGTAGTCAAGTTTGAGGAGACAGTGTGACCTTTCTGCCCGGCACCGGATACACCCCGACCCCCGAAGAGCTCGCGAGCATCGAGGCCTGGTTCGCCGCGTACGACGCCCACAGTGCCAAGCGCGAAGTCGAGCGCATGGCGGACCTCGCCGTCTTCCCGCTCAACCTGGTCAGCGACGACTCGGCGGGCAACGGCGCGTCGGCCCAGTGGGACCGGCGGCAGTTCATCGAGACGATGAGCCAGGTGATGGGGGACGGCAGCGACGACATCACCTTCGAGTCGACGCGTACGCCGGTCTTCCTCTCCCCCGCCATGGCCGTCGTCTTCACGGACTCGGCCATGACGATGGAGGGGCAGACGCAGCAGCTGCGGTACGCCGACATCCTGATCAAGCGCGACGGCGCGTGGGCGTTCCAGACCATGATCCAGAGCGGCTGGGGCGACAACCTCAGCTGATCCGCCCCGGTTACGCGCGCAGCCAGGTACGGCGGTCCCGTGCCGTCGCGTACAGCGCCTCGATGTCCGCGGGCTTCAGTACGCCGCCGAGCCTGGCCAGCGCGGGGACTTCGTCGTCGCGGATGATCCGTATGTCGGGCGGCACGGGCAGCACATCGAGCCGCGCCGCCCCGACCACGGCGAGGACCGGGCGTACCGCCGCCGCCAGCGCGAGGGTCGCGCGCTCGGCCCGGCGGCGGGTCAGCCGCAGCAGCGGGCTCGGCCCGCCGCGCCCGGCCCGCACCATCGGGTCGGCGATGCGCACCCGCTGCCGTCGGGCCGCCAGGGTGTGCACGGCGAGCAGTCCGGCGGGACCGACGGCCAGATGGTCGATGCGGTCGGCACCCGGCAGCGGTACCGAGTGCAGGATCCGCCAGCCCGCGCCCTCCAGCTGGTCGAGCGCATCGCCGAGCAGCTGCTGGGCGGCGAGTTCGACGCGGCGCGGGTCCTGCCGGAAGTGGCGGCCGCCCGCCGGGAGCGAGTCGAGCTCCACCAGGAGTCCTTCGCCGGGGCGGTTGGGGGCCAGGTCGTCGTCCGGGTGCAGGGAGAGCCTGGCGAGATCGGCGGAGGTGGGTACGGGCGGCGGTCCGACGCTGACATCGCCGGTCAGATAGGGGGCCAGGGCCGCCAGCACATCGGCACGGTGGCGCTCGGAGACCAGGCTGACCCGGCCGCTGTCCCTGTCGTACCAGGCGACGTTGCGGCCGTCCGGGAGGCTGACGTACAGCCGGTCCCGGCCCTGCCTGCGTGCCGGTGTGACGCGAAGTCCCGTCATGCCACCACCCCCCGACCATGGGAACAGCCCCGGGGCCTTCGGGGCAATAAGCACGCGATGCCGGAGCGGTGGTGCACACTCTTCCCGAGCGCAAGGTTCTTGGGAGGGGGCAAGCGTGTTCGGGGGGATCCACGAGGTCGACTGGGCAGCACTGGGGCACGCCTACGGTCCGGCGGACGATGTGCCGGAGATGCTGTACGGACTTGCATCGGCGGACCCGGAGGACCGTGAGACAGCACTCGACGGGATGTACGGAGCGGTGCATCACCAGGGCGATGTGTACGACTCGACGCTCGCCTGCATTCCCTTCCTCCTCGAACTCGTGGCGAATCCGGCGGTCCAGGACCGCGGCGGCATCGTCGAGTTGCTGACCAGCATCGGCGGCATCGATCTGGACGACGACGAACTGGACCCGGAGGACGAGGAGTTCGAGTACGCCGCGAACTACGCGATGGCCGCATCCGCCGTGACGGCCGGAGCTGACGTCTTCCTCGCGCTGCTCGACGCCGACGACCGCGGGGTGCGGCTCACGGCGCCGCTCGCCCTCGCGACCCTGCACAGCGATCCCGAACTGGTGCTGTCCCTGCTGCGGGAGCGCCTCGGCGCCGAGCCGGACGCGGAGGTGCGCTTCGCCTGTGTCGAGGCCGGAGGCCGGATAGCGCTGCGGCACCGGCGGCTCGCGCCCGAAGTGGTGCAGTGGCTCCTGGGCCTGACCCGGGTGCCGCGCGGCCCGGGGCTGCGGCTGGCCGCGCTCGCACAGCTCGCCCGCTGCGCGCCGGACGCGCTGCCCGCCGATGTCGTGCCGGGGGTGACGGGCCTGCTGCGTGAGCTGCGCGCCGAGCCGGTGGCCGCGTCCTTTGTCGCGGAGCCCGTTCCCGAGCGGCCGCCCGCGCCCACCCTGCTCGGGCGGCTGCGCGAGGCGCACGAGGCGGACACGGTGGGCCGCGGCGCCCCCTGGACGGCTGATCTGCTGCGCACGCTGCACTCCGGTCTCGGCGATCGCGTGGACGACCGGATCGCGCTGCTCGCCGACCAGTTGTGCAGCCCCGACTGGGGGCAGCGGATCGATGCCGTACGGATGAGCAGCGGGCTGCTGCGGACCTGGCGCGGTGCGTACGGGGAGCTGGTAGGCCTGATCGGGGAACAGCTCGCCGACCCGGAGAAACGGCTGGCCGACGCGGCCGCCGACACGCTCGGGGAGCTGTTCTGCCTGGCCGCCCCTGCCGCCGACGCGCTGGCCGACCGGGTGGCCGCCGACCCCGGGGCCTGGGTGCGCGAATGGCAGGGCGGGCCGCCCACGCTCGGCAGTGCGCTGGTGGCGCTGGCCCGGGCGGGCGACCGGCGTTCGGTGCCGGTGCTGGCGCGGACGCTGGATCTTCCCGAGCCGCCGCACGACCTGGGCCATGCCCTGGACCATCTGGGCGCGGCCGCGGCACCGCTGGCACCGGCGCTGCGGCGCAGGCTCGGCGGGATCGAACTGGACGAGCGGCTCTACGACCGGGCCGGACCGCTGCTGTACGGACTGGCGGCACTGCGGGCCGCCGAGGCGGCGCCCGAGGTGCTGCGGGTCCTGCGGGGCGCGCCCGACTACCGCAGGGAGTGGGTCGCCGAGTCGGCACTGCGGGCGCTGACCGCGTTCGGCCCCGAGGCCGCCGATGCGATACCGGACCTGCGGGCGCTGCTGCGCTCGGTCGGCGTCGGCTCCGGCTTCTCGGCGTCACTCGCGGCGAGAACGGCGGGCGCGCTGTGGGCGATCGAGGGTGACGCCGGGGCCGTACTGCCCGTGCTGTGTGCCGCGCTGTCCGAGACGGACTCCGGCGGACGGCGCTCGGCGGCGACGGCGCTCGGAGCGCTCGGCCCGGCGGGCGCGGAGGCCGCTCCGGCCCTGGGTGACCTGCTGCGCGCGGCGGAACCGTGGACCCGGGTGGACGCGGCGATCGCGCTGTGGCGGGTGACGGGCGATGCCGGGCGGGCATGGCCGGTGCTGCTCAAGGCATGGGAGCAACTGCCCAACACCCGGGTCGTGATCGCCCAGTGCCTGACGGAACGGACACGGCCGACGGCGGACGGAGCCGAGCGCATTCTGCGCGAAGAGCTCAACTCGGTACGACGTCACAACGCGATCGACGGCGGCTACGGCAGCCATGACATCTTTACGGACGAGAAGCTGCTGGCCCTGTGCCGGCAGGCACTGACGAGGGAGAGACCAACAGCATGATCGTCTTTGGCACCCGGGGCTACCTCTACCAGCTGGCGATACTCACGCTGGTGTGCGGGCACTGCGGCAACCCCGCCGCGCACACGCTCAGGCGGCGCGTCACCAAGTTCACACTCTTCTTCATCCCGCTGTTCCCGATCTCGTCGAGCTATGCGACGCAGTGCACCTTCTGCGGCGCGGAGCAGCGGGTGACCAAGGAGCAGGCGGAGCAGCTGCAGGCCCAGGGCACGGGCGGTCAGGCCCAGGGGCAGGGGCAGGGGTACGGGCAGCCGCAGCAGCAGCCCGGCCAGCAGCCGTACCAGTCCTGACGAGGGTCGGGGGGCCGGTCCCGGCACGGACCGGCCCGGACCGAACAGGCAGGTCGCGCGGGCCCGCAGCCACGTTCAAGATCCGCGAGACCGGACGGTTGGACAAAAAGGACTTCCCTGCGAATAAGGTGGTCATCGCACTGACAGCATCATCTTCTTCGCCGGCCCGGTGAAGTAGAGCCGCACCCCGGGCGACCGCCCGGCGAGGAGAATCTTGAGCCCGAGGTCCCACCGCCTGTTGTACGCCGTGCTGCTGACGGCGACCGCAGCCGTACTGCTGTCCGGCTGCGGCAACGAGGGACGGATCAAGAGCGCGGGCGCGACCCCCACGGCCGTCGGCCCCGTACGGCTGTGGCCCCATCTGCCTCCCGTCACCGCGCCGCCCAACGACTACGGCGAGACGGACACCGAGCGCGTCGCCGGCATCAAGGTGCCCGGCGACGATGTCCGCGCTCTCGACGCCGTCGGCGTGGTGCAGGCCGAGGCCAAGGCCCACCCCGATCAGTTCACCGGCGTCGACGGCCTCTACAAGGAGACCGTCCAGAAGCTCGGTACGTGCAAGCAGAAGCCGAAGTCCTGCCCCGTGCTCACGCCGTACTACCGCGATCTGACCGGTGACGGCCACGAGGAGCTGATCGTCGGCATCAAGATGCCCGAGCAGCAGACCGCGGTGCGCGTCTACATGCCCGGCAAGGGCGGGCTGACCCGGATCATGTCCACCTCCGACCAGGTCGTCAGCGTGGATCTGGCCGGCCGGGATCTGATCATGCGGTCGGTCTCGGCGGGCATCCCCGGATACGAGTACCGCACGGCCTGGTCCTGGGACGAGCAGCAGCACGCGATGCTCCCGACCCGCGACGAGATCGTCCGCGTCAAGCCGTCCCGCTCCCCCGTGCCCGAGCCGTCGGCGGCCCCGCAGTGAGGCGGCCGCGGCTGCCCCGCTGGACCGCGACCCTCACCTGGAAGGCCGCGGTCTTCATCACCGTGATGTGCTGCGCGCTCGCCGCGCTGCTCGGCGTACTGGTGCATGCGTCGGTGACCCGGCAGACAGTGGATCAGGCGCGGGAGAAGGCGCTGGCCCGGCTGGTCGAGGTCACCCGGGCGTACGAGTCGGGCGAGCCGGTCCCCCGCTACGGGGGCGTTGACCCGCGGGGGCTTCCCAAGTCGCTGCGCGCCCTCGCGATCGGCGGGAAGCGCGGCACGATGGTCGAGAGCTTCCGGGGCCACCCCACCATGTGGGCGGCAGGCCCTGCCGACGGCCGGGCGCTCGCCGTCCGCGTCGACTACACCACCAGCGCGAACACGATCTCGGGCCTGGACCAGGCGATCGTCGGCTCCTCGGTGCTGGCCATCGGGGCGACGCTGCTGGTGGGCGCGTTCGCCGTCACCCGCGTCACGCGCCGGCTCCATCTGACGGCGCAGGTGGCGCGGAGGATCAGCGCGGGCGATCTGGACACGCGCGTCAACGACCCGCGCACCAAGGACCCTTCGCGCCCCCAGGACGAGGTGGCGACGGTCTCCGGGGCGCTGGACACCATGGCCTCGTCCCTGCAGGGCAAGCTGCTGAGCGAGCAGCGGTTCACGGCGGATGTGGCGCACGAGTTGCGTACGCCACTGACCGGACTGAGCGCCGCGGCCGAGCTGTTGCCGGAGGGCCGTCCGGCCGAGCTGGTACGCGACCGGGTGCGGGCGATGCGCTCGCTGACGGAGGATCTGCTGGAGATCTCCCGGCTCGACGCGGGCAGCGAGACGGTCGACCTGGATGTGCACGAGCTGGCGCATCTGGCCGAGCGGGTGGTGCGGGCCTCCGCGACGGACACGGAGGTACGGGTCCTGCGCGACGCGACCGTCGAGACCGACAAGCGCAGGCTGGAGCGGGTGCTCGGCAATCTGATCGCCAACGCCCACAAGCACGGGAAGCCCCCGGTGGTGCTGACCGTGGACGGCGCTGTGGTGACGGTCACCGACCACGGCACGGGCTATCCGGACTACATCCTCGATCACGGGCCCCAGCGCTTCCGTACGGACGGCGGCAGCAAGGGCCACGGGCTCGGACTGACCATCGCGGTCGGCCAGTCGGCAGTGATCGGCGCGGAGCTGCGCTTCCTGAACGCACCCGAGGGAGGCGCGGTGGCCCGGCTGACGCTGCCGGAGTACGTGCGGTTCGTGGACGACGCGGGCGACATGGCCGACAACGCGGCGGAGCACGGCCGGACGGGCTGAATTCGGCCCGTCCCACGATGGAGGACCGGGGTCCGGGGCCGAGCCCCGGCTACGTTGCGAAGCATGACCGCAACGACGACGAGGGCGGCGGACGCTCCCCCGCCCGACCTTCGCCTCCCCAAGCGGCGGGGCGTCGAGCTCTCGCTCCTCGTCTGCGCCGTCCTCATCTCCGTATACGGCTATGTCGATGTGGGCCTGACCAAGAACAACGCGGTCCCGCCGGACGCCGCCGGCTACGGCGCGGGCCTCGGCGTACTGGCTCTCCTCGCCCATCTCGCCGTACGCCTGCGCGCCCCCTACGCGGACCCGCTGCTGCTGCCCATCGCCGTCCTGCTCAACGGCATCGGCCTTGTGCTCATCTACCGCCTCGACCTGGACACCCCGCGCGACGTGGCCGCGCCCACCCAACTGATCTGGTCCACCATCGGCGTCGCGCTGTTCATCGCGGCCGTCGGCCTGCTGCGCGACCACCGGGTGCTGCAGCGGTACGCATATCTCTCGGTCGCCGCGGCCCTCGTCCTGATGATCGTGCCGATCCTCTTCCCCGCCGTGAACGGCGCCAAGATCTGGATCCGGATCGGCGGATTCTCCTTCCAGCCGGGCGAGTTCGCCAAGATCCTGCTCGCCGTCTTCTTCGCCTCGTATCTCGCGGCGAACCGCAACGCCCTGGCCTACACCGGCCGCCGGATCTGGCGGCTCCAGCTCCCCACCGGCCGGGTGCTCGGCCCCATCGTCGCGATCTGGCTGCTCAGCGTCGCCGTGCTGGTCCTCGAACGTGACCTCGGCACCTCGCTGCTCTTCTTCGGACTATTCGTGATCATGCTGTACGTGGCGACGGGACGCACCGGCTGGATCGCGGTGGGCCTGCTGCTCGCCGGGGCAGGTGCGTTCGCCGTCGGCTCCCTCGAACCACATGTCAACAGCCGCGTCACGGACTGGCTCGACCCCTTCGCCACCATCGATGCGGGCCAGGGCCCCAGCCAGCTCGCCCAGTCGCTCTTCGCCTTCGCAGCGGGCGGAATGCTCGGCGAGGGCCTCGGCCTCGGGCACTCCGCCCTCATCGGCTTCGCCGCCAAGTCGGACTTCATCCTGGCCACCGCGGGCGAAGAGCTCGGCCTGGTCGGCCTGACCGCGATCTTCCTGCTCTACGGGC
This sequence comes from Streptomyces sp. NPDC005408, assembly GCF_040606445.1. NCBI lineage: Bacteria > Bacillati > Actinomycetota > Actinomycetes > Kitasatosporales > Streptomycetaceae > Streptomyces > Streptomyces sp. NPDC005408. The sequence continues at coordinate 60,835 of NZ_JBEXEX010000028.1, forward strand.
TCCTGGTGGCCCGCGGCTACCGCGCCGGACTCGCCCTGCGCGACCCCTTCGGGCGGCTGCTCGCCGTCGGCCTCGCCTCGATCATCGCCCTCCAGGTCTTCGTGATCGCGGGCGGAGTGATGGGCCTGATTCCGCTCACCGGCATGGCGATGCCCTTTCTGGCGCAGGGCGGTTCGTCGGTCGTCACCAACTGGATCATCGTGGCGCTGCTCATCAGGGTCAGCGACTCGGCCCGGGCGCCGCACCCCGAAGCGCCCGAGCCGGTGACCCTCGACCCGGTCCTCGCCCCGGTCCTGGACCGGGACCTGGAGGACGAACGGTGATCCGCTACATCCGGCGCGCCGCCGCCCTGTGCCTCCTGCTGCTGGCTGCGCTGCTCGTCAACGCCGCCCGGGTGCAGATCCTCGAGGCCACCTCGCTCGACAAGAACCCGGCCAACCGGCGCCTGGCGATTGCCCGTTACGCCGAGCCACGCGGGGACATCGTGGTCGGCGGCCAGACCGTCACCGGCTCCAAGGACAGCGGCCAGCAGCTGCGCTTCGAGCGCACCTACACCGACGGACCGCTGTACGCGCCCGTGACCGGCTATTCCTCACAGACGTACGGCACCAGCCTCCTGGAGAACGCCCAGGACAGCATCCTGTCCGGCACGGCCTCGCTGCTCGCGCCGCTGCCCTTCTGGAACGACATCAGCCGCGGCCAGTCCCCCGGCGGCAAGGTCGTCACCACCATCAAGCCCTCGATGCAGCGGGCCGCGTTCGACGGTCTGGGCGGAAAGCGGGGCGCCGTCGCCGCGGTCGAACCGTCGACCGGGAAGATCCTGGCGCTGGTCAGCAGCCCTTCGTACGACCCCGGGGAGCTCTCCGGGACCGGGCCGGCGGTCAAGACCGCGTGGGCGAGGCTCAATGAGTCCGGCCATCAGCCGATGCTCAACCGGGCCATCCGGCAGACCTATCCGCCCGGCTCGGCCTTCAAGATCGTGACGGCGGCGGCGGCGCTGGACTCGGGCGTGGTCAGCGATGTCGACGCGCCGAGCGGTGCACCCGATCCGTATGTCCTGCCCGGGACCCGGACCACACTCCCCAACGCGGCGACCGGCTGCCGCAATGCCTCGCTCGCGTACGCCATCCAGTGGTCCTGCAACACCGTGCTGGCGCATATCGGAGTGAAGGTGGGGCTGGCCGGAATGCTGGACACGGTCGGCAGGTTCGGCTTCAACGACCCGTCGCTGCGGATCCCTTCGGGGGTTGCCGTGTCCAACTTCGACCGGCGCATGACCGTCGACCAGGTGGCGCTCTCCTCCATCGGGCAGTTCGACACCACGGCGACGCCGCTCCAGATGGCGATGGTGTCGGCCGCGGTCGCCAACGGCGGTGATCTCAAACGCCCCTATCTCGTGGACCGGGTGACCCGGTCGAACGGCCACACGCTCATCCAGACCACCCCGGCCTCGTACCACCAGGCGATGAACCCGGCGACCGCTCAGCAGCTCCAGGACCTGATGGTCAGGGTCGTCGAGGAGGGCACGGGCGAGAACGCCGCGATCGAGGGGGCGCGGGTGGGTGGCAAGACCGGCACGGCACAGCACGGTCTCGGCAACGCCGGTACGCCGTACGCCTGGTTCATCTCCTGGGCACAGGCGGACGACGCGAGCCGGCCGTCGGTCGCGGTCGCGGTGGTCGTCGAGGACGCGTCACTCGTGCGCGGCGACGTCAGCGGCGGTGGCAGCGCGGCGCCGATCGCGCGGGCGGTGATGGAGGCGGCGCTGAGAGACTGACCGGATGGTGGTGGAACAGGCGCTGGAGCGGATCGGGCGGCTCGATCCCGGGCTGAGTGCGTTCATCGAGGTGTGGCCCGAGCGGGCTCTCGCACACAAGTCGGACCCAGAACTCCCGCTGTGCGGCCTGCCGTTCGCGGTGAAGGGTCGTTCCGGCATCCGGTCGTATGCGGCCCGCCTGCTGATCGCGGCAGGCGCGGTCCCGGTCGGCTCGACGTCGGTTCCGGGCCCCGGCACGTACTGGCAGACCTGGGGCCTCGGCGCGCACGGCCCCACCCTCAACCCGTGGCGGGCGGACCGTACGCCGGGCGGTTCGTCGGCGGGTTCGGCGGTGGCCGTCGCAGCCGGAATGGTGCCGCTGGCCACGGGAAGCGACGGGGCAGGTTCGGTACGGATCCCGGCGGCCTGGTGCGGGGTGTTCGGCCTGAAGACGACGAACGGGCTGCTGCCGTCGCCGGATCGGACGGGCCTGGCGTCGGCGGGTGTGCTGACCCGCTCGGCGGCCGACGCGCGGGTGTATCTGCGGTGTGTCCTGGACGGCTACGAGGACGTGCGGGTGCCGCTCCCGGTACGGGCACGGTGGTCGCCCGACCTCGGGTTCGCGGAGACCGACCCGGAGGTGGAGTCGGTGGCGCGGTCGGCGGTGGACCGGCTGGTGTCGGCGGGGATCGTACGCCTCGACGGGCAGCCGCCGGCTCTGCTCGACCCGAAGGATGCCTGGCAGTCGGTCCGGCGCGGCCGGCCCGCGGCAGGTGCGAGCGTACGGGCGGAGAACGACCGCCGCCTCGCCGACCTGTTCGCGGACGCGGACCTGCTCCTCACCCCGGCGACCCCGAACCGCCCGCACGGCCACGAAGGCCCGGGCGAGCTCTACTCCACGTCCCTGACCTGGGCGTTCAACCTGAGCGGCCACCCGGCCGCAAGCATTCCCGCAGGCTTCACGAGCGACGGCTGCCCGGTCGGCCTGCAACTGGTGACGGCTCGCGGCACGGACATCTCGCTCCTCGAAATATCAGTGGCGGCCGAGAAGCACACGATTATGGTGCGCTCATGACCAACGAACAGAGGCCCTACGAACTTGCCCAGGTGAACATAGCCCGACTCAAATTCCTGCTGGACTCCCCGGAGTTGAAGGACTTCGTCGACGGCCTCGACCCGGTGAACGCGGTCGCGGACGCGGCCGACGGCTTCATCTGGCGGCTGAAGGAGGAGAGCGGGAACGCGACGGATCTGCGGATCTTCGCGGACGACTGGCTGATGGTGAACATGTCGGTGTGGCGGAACACGAACGCGCTGACGGCATTCATGTACCAGGGGCAGCACCGCGAGCTGCTGGGCCGCCGCTACGAATTCTTCGAGCGGGTGGAAGAGGTCATGACGACCCTGTGGTGGGTGGAGCCGGGCCACCGCCCAACGGTGAAGGAGGCCGAACAGCGCCTGCTCCACATCCGCGAACACGGCCCGACACCTGAGGCGTTCACCCTGCGGACGTCGTTCCCGCCGCCGTCCTAGGAACGCCTGGGAACGCCTGGGAACGCCTGGGAATCCTGGGCGCCGTCCGCTATCGCCTCCTCGACCTCCGTGACCCGCGCCTTTTCCTCCGCCGCGAAGCGTTCGCGGTCGAGCTGTTCGGCGATCTCCTCGTCCTCGGACATCAGGAGGTCGAGGTTGGCGTCGCCCAACTCGAAGACGCCCATGTCCAGATAGGCCTGCTGCAGACGCTCGCCCCACAGCCCGATGTCCTTGACGCACGGAACGATCCGGCTGAACAGCAGCTTCCGGAACAGCTGGAGATATTCGGACTGCTCGGAGAGCTCCGCCGCCTCCTGCTTGGGGATGCCGAAGTTCTCCAGCACCTCCACCCCGCTGAGGCGGTCACGCATCAGATAGCAGCCCTCGATGACGAACTCCTCGCGCTCGCGCAGTTCCGCGTCGCTGAGCTCCTTGTAGTAGTCGCGCAGGGCCATCCGCCCGAAGGCGACATGGCGGGCCTCGTCCTGCATGACGTACGCCAGGATCTGCTTGGGCAGCGGCTTGTCGGTAGTGTCCCGCAGCAGGCCGAAGGCCGCGAGCGCAAGCCCTTCGATGAGGACCTGCATGCCCAGATACGGCATGTCCCAGCGGGAGTCGCGCAGGGTGTCGCCGAGCAGTCCCTGCAGGTTGTCGTTGACCGGGTAGAGCATCCCGATCTTCTCGTGCAGGAACCGGCCGTAGATCTCGGCGTGCCGGGCCTCGTCCATGGTCTGGGTCGCGGAGTAGAACTTCGCGTCCAGATCCGGAACCGACTCGACGATCCGCGCGGCGCACACCATCGCACCCTGCTCGCCGTGCAGGAACTGGCTGAACTGCCAGGACGTGTAGTGCTTGCGCAGCTCACCCTTGTCCTTCTCGGTGAACTTCGCCCAGTGGCGGGAGCCGTAGAGGGTGAGCGCCTCGTCGGGGGTGCCCAGCGGGTCGTACGGATCGACCTCCAGGTCCCAGTCGATGCGCTTGGTGCCGTCCCACTGCTTGTCCTTGCCCTTCTGGTAGAGGGCGAGGAGCCGGTCACGGCCGTCCTCGTACTCCCAGCTGAAGCGGGCGGCGCCGGAGGCCGGGACCTGCCAGTGGAGGCTTTCGGGGGCGTTTGTGTAGCGGTCGTACGTCGACACGGAAGGCTCCTTCGCCTCATATCCCGTACACCTAAGGACAGTTGGCAGGCTCACACGTTGGTAGACGCTTCGTCAACAAGTCGCGCACAAGGGATTGACGAGCTTACTGACACGCAGTCTCATAAGGAGCAACCTTTTCACCGCCCCACCCCGAGGTGCCCTCAGCCATGACGACAGTGACCGAACGCGACATGCGGCAGCTCCGCGACGCACTCGGCCCGCTCCGGGACCGGGAGCAGGTCGCCGAGCGCCTGCTCGAGTCCTCCGCCAAGCACTCCTTCGACCCTGACAAGGAACTCGACTGGGACTCCCCGGCCGAGGAGGGCAAATGGTTCTGGCCGCCGGAGCTGCTCTCCCTCTACGACACCCCGCTGTGGCACACGATGTCCGAGGAGCAGCGCTTCGACCTGGCCCGGCACGAAGCCGCAGCACTCGCCTCGCTCGGCATCTGGTTCGAGATCATCCTGATGCAGCTGCTGGTGCGCCACATCTACGACAAGTCCGTGACCAGCAACCATGTGCGGTACGCGCTCACCGAGATCGCCGACGAGTGCCGTCACTCGATGATGTTCGCCAGGATGATCAAGAAGGGCGGGGCGCCGACGTATCCCGTACCGCGGGTCTACCACAATCTCGCGCGCGTGCTGAAGACGGTCTCGACGACACCGGGTTCGTTCGCGGCGACGCTGCTCGGCGAGGAGATCCTCGACTGGATGCAGCGGCTGACCTTCCCCGACGAGCGTGTCCAGACCCTGGTGCGCGGCGTGACCCGTATCCATGTGGTCGAGGAGGCGCGCCATGTCCGCTACGCCCGCGAGGAGTTGCGCCGCCAGATGGTGACCGCGCCACGCTGGGAGCAGGAGTTCACCCGGCTCAGCTGCGGCCAGGCGGCTCGGGTCTTCTCCATCTGCTTCGTGAACCCTCAGGTGTACACGAACATCGGCCTCGACCGGCGCGAGGCGGTCGCACAGGTCAAGGCGAGCGGACACCGGCGAGAGGTGATGCAGTCGGGCGCGAAGCGGCTGACGGACTTCCTTGATGACATCGGAGTGCTGAGGGGGCCCGGACGCAGGCTGTGGAAGAGCTCCGGACTCCTCGCCTGATCCCGGACAGGGCATACGCTGCGAGCATGACCAGTCCCGCTCCAGCGACCCCTGCCCCTGCCTACCGGCGGCTCAGCGTCGAGGAGCGCCGCAGGCAGCTCCTCGCGGCCGCGCTCACGCTCTTCGCGCACCAGCCGCCGGACGAGATATCCCTCGACGACGTGGCCGAGGCGGCGGGGGTCTCCCGGCCGCTCGTCTACCGCTACTTCCCCGGCGGGAAGCAGCAGTTGTACGAAACCGCCCTCCGATCCGCCGCCGACCAGCTGGAACTGTGCTTCACGGAGCCACCCGCGGGCCCGCCGACCGAGCGGGTCTCGCGGGTGCTCGACCGCTATCTCGTCTTCGTCGACGAGCACGACGCCGGGTTCAGCGCGCTGCTCCGCGGCGGGAGCGTCGCTGAGACGTCCCGTACGACCGCGATCGTCGACGAGGTGCGGCGGGCCGCCGCCGAACAGATCCTCGTCCACATCGGCGCGGACCGGCCGGGACCGCGGCTGCGGATGATGGTGCGCACGTGGATCGCCGCGGTCGAGGCGGCGTCGCTGATCTGGCTGGACGAGGGGAAGCAGCCGCCGGCGGACGAGCTGCGCGACTGGCTGCTGGACCACCTGATCGCGCTGCTCGCGGCGACGGCGGCGACGGATGACCAGACGGCGGAGGCGGTGCGGGAACTGGTGGCGCTGGAGACGCCGTCGGGTCCGGTGGCGAGGCTGGCGGGACAGGTGGGGGCAGTTGTGGGCGACGGTCTGCTGTAGGGGCGCCGGGCTGGGGCGGAACCCCAGCCACAGCGGTCCGGGGCGGAGCCCCGGCTGCGTCACAGGTCGTGGCCCAGGCCCGCACCCAGCGGGACATCCACCCACCCCGTGTCCGCCGTCGTCGCGAACGCGCTCGGTGCCAGCGGCTCCGCCTCCACCAGCAGCGGGCCCACCAGGTCCGCCGGGACCGTCGCGTGCGGGAGCGCCGCCGCCAGGTGGGTCGCGGCCAGGGAGGCAACGCCCAGTTCCGGCATTGTGCCGATCTTCACCGCGAGGCCCGCCGACTCGGCCAGGGCGCCGATCTGCCGGGCCCGGTGGAGCCCGCCGACCTTGAGGATCTTGATGTTGAGGACATCCGCTGCCCCCCGGCGGACGATCTCCAGCGCGTCGTGCAGCGACTGCATGCTCTCGTCGGCCATCACGCGCACACCGCCACTGCCGCGCAGCGCAGCCATCCCGGTCAAGTCCCAGCGCGGCAGCGGCTGTTCGACCAGGTCGAGGCCCACGTCGGCGAGCCGGGCCACAGTCCTGGCCGCCGTACCCGGGTCGTAGCCCTCGTTGGCGTCGAGGCAGAGTTCGACGGAGTCCGGCACCGACCGGCGTACGGAACGGACCAGCCCCACATCCAGGTCCGGGTCCTCGCCGCCCTTGACCTTGATGTGGGTGAAGCCCTTCGCGGCGTACGCGGTCGCCTCCTCCACCATCTCCTCGACCGTGCCGAGTCCGACCACCCAGGTGGTGGGGACGCGCGGCCGGACGCAGCCGCCGAGCAGCAGATGCACCGGCCAGCCCGCCGCCCGCGCCGTCAGGTCGTGCAGCGCGATGTCCAGCGCCGCCTTCGCGAGGTGCTGGCCACGGATGGCGGTGTCCATGGCGGCGTGCGCTCCCGCCAGATCGCGGGGGTCCCGGCCGATGAGCGCGGGGGCGGCATGCTCGGTGAGCGCGGCCTCGAGACCGGCGAGGGTCTCTCCGGTGTAGGCGGTCATCGGGGACGCCTCACCGAAGCCGGACTCGCCGTCGGCCGTGCGTACTTCGACGACGAGGCTGATCAGTTCCGGGCTCGTACCGCTGCTGATGACGAAGGGGCGTCGGTAGGGGGCCCTGACGACGCGCGTGTGGACCGAGGCGATCTTCAAGCACGGCTCCTTCGAGTTACGGCCCGGACCGTAAGGCGGGCTCGTGGCTTGCTCGGGGCGGGCTCAGGGACAGGGCTCACGGACGGGGTTCACGGACGGGGCTCAGAGGCGTACGCGGTAGACGATCGGCGGGCGGCCGGTCTGTCCCTGCTGCCGGCTGCCCGTCGGCACGGCAACCCCCGCCCGCTCCAGGCGCTTGAGGATGCGGCGGGCCGTGCGCTGCTGGACATCGAGGTGCTCGGCGACGCGGTGCGCGGTGATGCCTTCGTCCGCCTCCGCGGCCAGTTCGCGCAGCCGGTCCAGGGTCTTGGCGTTGAGTCCGACACGGCGGGCGAGGGTGACCGTGCTCTCCGGGCCGGAAACCGCCGGCCCGGAGGACCGTTCCGCGTCGATCACGATGTCCACGTCGTCGGTCATCGAGACGACCCCGGCGACCGTGCCCACCGAACGGGCCCGGTTGACCGCGCGCCTGGCCAGCGATTCGGCCTCCGCAGCGGTGCGGCCGAGCCCGAAGCCCACATGCGCGGTGCCGTGCCGGGCGGCGAGGTCGTCCAGGAAGGGAAGGCGGGTGAACTGCTCGCTCACCTCCTCCAGGACGCCGCGGGTGGTGACGACCAGCCGCTCCCCGTCGGGCAGATCCGCAAGGCTGCCGCCCAGCACCCGCAGGTCGGCGGCCAGTTCGCGGTCAGCGGCCGGGAGGTCGATGATGCCGAGGGCGACCTGGGCGTCTCCGCTGTGCGCACCCGCGGTGGCCAGGACGAGAGCCTGGAGCGTGGAACGTATGGAGTGCCGGGACGGCGCGAGCCGTACGGCGTGCATCTCGTGGTCGAGCAGGTGGAAGGCCGAGCCGAGGCAGGTCAGGGCGACTCTGGTCTGCTTCTTGTCGCGGGCGGCGAGATGGAACTCGGCCAGATCCTGCGAGGTCAGACCCGGCCGGTAGGGCAGTACATGCACATGCTCGGTCGGCAGCTTGGCCTCGGTGAGCGTCTCCATGACCTCGCTGCGGCGCAGTGTGTCGATGGAGATCCGGGAGACGTCGTGGCCCAGACGGAGCAGTTCGACGAGCGCCCGCAGCAGGGTCGCGCCGTTGTACGGGACATACATCGCGGGCCGGTCCAGCAGCCCGGCGGCCGTGGCCAGGGTGTGCGGCACGACGCCGGTGAACAGCAGCGCGTCCACGCCGGCCTGTGCCCCGGCGACCACGTCGAGGGTCTCGTCCTCGTGGCGGTACGGGAGCGGCACAAGACGGTCGGCCCCCGACGAGCCGCCGACCGCGACCACTTTGGGCACAAGGTCCTCGGGACCGATCACGCCGACCGTGAGAGCCATCGGCCGGTCTCCGTTCTTCTGGAGTGGTTCTGCGGTACTTCTGGACGGGGTTGACGCCCGCCTGGACGGGGTTGACGCCCGGCAACCGCGGTTCTAATTTCGGCCCAGGCCATAACCGCATGCTTGCGGAGAGGATAGTGCCCCGATGCCCGAACGGGAAATGCCGCTGCCCACAGTTCTCGACCCCCGCGGCCGCACCTTCGGCGAGGAGGAACGGGCCGCGGTCCTGCGCGTACTGGACTCCACTGTGCTGTGCAGCGCCTTCGGCAGTGAAGCACGCTCCCTCGAAGCCGAGATGAGCGGGCTGTACTCCCGCGCGGAGACGGTTGCCTGCAGTTCGGGGACGGCCGCGCTGCATCTGGCGGTCGCCGCGGCCGGGGTCGGCCCCGGCGACGAGGTCATCACCACTCCGATCTCGGACTTCGGCACAGTCGCGCCCGTATTGGCGCAGCAGGCACGTGTGGTGTTCGCCGACGTACGCCCCGAGGACGGCAATATCGACCCCGCCGCGGTCGAGGCGGCCGTCACGCCGCGCACCAAGGCCGTCATCGCCGTGCATCTCTTCGGCGGCGCGGCGGACATCGACGCGCTGCGCGCGGTGTGCGACCGGCACGGACTCGTCCTGATCGAGGACTGCGCGCAGGCCTGGCTCGGCGAGGACGCGAGGGGCAGGCTGCTGGGCACGGTGGGCGACATCGCCTGCTTCAGCCTTCAGCAGTACAAGCACATCACAGCGGGCGACGGCGGTCTCGCGCTCACCGACGACCCGGCACTCGCCCGCCATATGCGGCTCTTCATGGACAAGGGCTGGGACCGCACGGAGGGCCGCATCCACCGGGAGCCGGGCCTCAACTACCGGATGCCCGAGCTCATCGCGGCGGTGGCACGCGCCCAGCTCACGAAGGTCGCGGACGTCGTACGCGTACGCCGGGAGCGGGCGGAACAGCTGGCCGCCGCGGTCGCCGCGATCCCGGGCGTCGAGATGCCCGGGCACCGCACGGGTCACGCCTGGTGGGTGGTCCCGCTCCTGGTCGAAGACAACGCCCGCTGGGCCAAGAAGCTCCAGGCCGCGGGGATTCCGGCCCTGCCCGGATACCTGGAGCGCCCGCTGTACGCCAATCCGGCACTGCCCGGATATCCGCCAGGCCTGTGTCCCCGTGCCGAGGGGCTGATCGACCGTACGCTGCTGGTGCTCCAGTGGAACGAGGGATACACCGAGGACGACGTGGACCGGATCGCCCGGGCCCTGGCCGACGGGGAAACACGATGAGCGCGTACGAGTGGCTGACTCCGTCCGCCGAGGAGTACATCGGCTGGGACGTGGACGTGTTGTACGGGCCGTGGCCGCGGCACCACCGCGACATCGGGCTCGCCGAGGTCCGCGACCGGCTGAGCCGCTCCCCCGTCGCCGCCGCGCTGGCCCTCTCGACGCGCGGCCCCCTCTTCGACGACGGCGAAGGCAACGCCGAGACGGTCCGCGATCTCGCCGGCTGCCCGGAACTGCTGCCGGTCGGCACGATCGACGTACGGGACGCGCTGACCGCGGAGGACCGGCTCGACGAACTGGCCACGGCAGGGGTGCGGTTCCTGCGCCTGTTCACGATCGAGCAGATGGCCGAACCCGGCTTCCCCGGCTACCGGCGGGTGGTCTCGCTCGCGCTGGAACGCGGGCTGACACTCCTCCACGACGGCGACCCGCGCCGCTACGGTCCGCCGCTCATGGGTCTCGGCGCGGATGTGGTCTTCCTCGATCTGCACGCCTATCTGCTGGCCGACTTCCTGCTGCTGGCCCGCGAGGAACCCGGATTCCGGGCCACCACCCGGATGCTGTCGGGGCCCGACTCCATCGAGCGCGTGGTGGAGACGGTGGGCCCGCGCCATCTGGTCTTCGGCTCGCGCACCCCGTTCATGGACATCTCACCGCAGACGCTGCGGCTGCGGTACGCGGACATCTCCGACGACGACCGCGCCGCGATCGCCACCAAGAACGTCGAGGAGCTGCTGGTCTGATGCCGATCATCGATGTGCATGCGCATGTGGGCCGCTGGCAGTTCCATCTGACCTGCGGGGACACGGAGACCAATCTGCGGCAGATGGACCGGTACGGAATCGACCTGCAGGTTGTCTCGGCGTCGGAGGCGGTGGTGTACGACGCGGTGGGCGGCAACGCGGCGCTGGCCAAGGTGCTCGCGCAGCAGCCGCGGCTGTACGGATACGCCGTGGTGAACCCCAACCGGCCCGACGAGAGCGCGGCGGATCTGCGGCGCTGTCTGGACACGGGACGGTTCCTCGGGGCGAAGATCCACACCCACTATCCGGGGCAGTTGCCCGGGGCGCGGGCGATGGCGGAGGCGTTCGACGTGGTCGCCGAGGCGGGCGTACCACTGCTGCTGCACACCTGGGGCGACGAAGTCACCCTCCTGCCGGAACTCCTGGCGTCCCGCCCCGGCCTGCGCGTCATCATGGGCCACGCGGGCGGCGACGCCTGGCGCGAGGCGGCCCACGCGGCGGCCGCGTGCGACCGCCTGTACCTGGAGCACTGCCGCACGGCGACGGACGCGGGCCGCATCGCTTACGCGAGGGAGGCGGGGGTGCCGGTGGAACGCCTGCTGTTCGGTACGGATGCGACGCTGATCGATCCGTGTGTGGCGCTGGGGGTGGTGCGCGATGCGGGCTTCACTCCGGAGGAGCGGGAGAGGGTGCTGTGGGGGAACGCGGTGGGGTTGTTCGGGCTGCCTGCGGCGCTTTCCCCTACCCGCCCCTTCCCGTAACTGGGGCTCCGCCCCAGACCCCCGCGCCTCAAAAGCCGGCGGGGCTGAATATGCGGCCGAGCCGCAAGTTCAGCCCGTCCGCGTTTGAGGACACCGCCGGAGGCCGTACCGGGGGTCTGGGGGCTCGCCCCCAGTTCGGGAAGGGGCGGGGTGGGGAACAGCGCCGCAGGCCCCCTAGCCGCTCTCCCTCGCCAGCCCCTCCAAGCACGCGATCACCGATTCGCGTTCCCCCGCCAGGAGTTCGGGTCCGTACGGATCATGCGCCGCATGTTCCGGAATCAGCCCCTCCCACACCGCCGCCCACAGCATCCGCTGCACATACCCCTCGATCGGATCGAGGAACGTCGCCTCCGCGAAACGGTCCAGCCGCCTCGACGCCCGCACAAAGGCCCCATAGTCCCCCGCCGTCCACGCGTCCAGCACCGCCCCCGTCAGTGACACCCTCGCCGCCGCGATGCCCACCAGTGCCGAGTCGGCGCCCCACATCAGGGACGGGCCGAACATCCGGTCCTCGCCCGTGACGACGAGCTTCCCGCTCTCGCGCGCCGCGTGGATCGCGTCCTGGCAGGCCATCGCGCGGTCCAGCGTGGCGAGTTTGATCCCGGCGGCGGACGGCAGGGCGAGCAGTCGGCGGATCAGGGACGGCGGGTACGGATAGCCGCCCGCTTCGCCGTGGAGGAAGAAGCCGAGCACCGGCAGCCCGCTCTCCTCGGCGACCCGTTCGTGCAGCCGTACCGCTTCCGACTCGCCCTGAGGGCGCGAGGCGAAGTGAGGCAGCGGATAGACCATGACGGCGTCCGCGCCGAGGCCGGCCGCCTGGACCGCCATGGCGACGGTCGCGTCCCAGGCCTCCCGCAAGGTGCCGGCCCGGGCCGATCGTGGCACCCCCGCACCTGCCACGATCGGCCCGTCGACCGCCTCCCGCCAGATGCGCAGCACCTGATGGCGGTCGGACTCGGAGAGATACAGACCGCGGCCGGTGTGCGCCCAGACGGCCACGCCGCCGATCCGCCCGGCCGCGATCTTCTCCGCATAGCCCCGCAGCGCGTCCAGGTCCACGACTCCCCGAGGGTCCATGGGAGTGGCCACGGCGGGCACAACCGTGCCGCGCAGCCTGCGCACCAGGCCCTCCGTCGCAGACATGGGCATCGCTGACATGGGCGATCTCTCCCGTCTGTTGCGGTCGTTGGCGACACGCTAGCCTTTACGGCCCGGACCGTAAAGGAGCGTCCCATGCGTCTCGGCCTGTACGTCAACCTCTACGCGGACAAGGCCGACCGGCCCCGGCTCGCCGATGCGGTGGAGCAGGTGCGGCTGGCCGAGCAGGCCGGTTTCGACTGGGTGGTGCTCGGCGAACGGCATCTGCACCGGCCCGGCTACCACGAGGCGCTCACCTCACTGGCCTATCTCGCCGCGCACACCGAGCGGATCGGGCTCGCCACGGCCGGGCTGATCGCGCCCGTCTATCAGCCGGTGTGGCTCGCCGAGACTCTCGCGCACATCGATGTGCTGTCGGGCGGGCGGCTCACGGCCGGTTTCGTCCTGGGCTACCGGCCCGAGGAGTTCACCCTGTACGGCACTCAGCCGCGCGAGCGCGTGTCCCGTTTCGAGGAGTGCCTCGAGCTGGTCACCCGGCTGTGGACCGAGGACACGGTCACCCACCACGGCCGCTGGACCTCGGTGGAGGAGGCGTTTCTCTCGCCGCGCCCGGTGCAGTCCCCGCGGCCCCGGATCTGGAACGGCGGCCGGGTCTCCGCGGCCCTGGAGCGTACGGCACGGATGTGCGACGGCTGGACGACGTCCTTCAACGAGCTCGACTCCGAACTGCCCAAAAAGATCGAGGAGTACCGCTCCTACCCGCGCGGCGCGGCGAGTCTCGGCGCCGAGGTCATCGTCTGCCGCGAGGGGTACGCCGCCGCCACCTCGCAGCAGGCCCGCGCCGCCCTCGAAGCCCCGCTGCGCGGTCTGTACGACGCCTACGGCGACTGGAAGCGCACCTCGGCCGATGCCGCGCGCTACGCCCAGCAGTGGGACGACATCGAGGCGCGCTCCGTGATCGGCTCGGTGGACGGATGCGTACAGCGGCTGGGGACGTACGCCGACATGGGCGCCGACGCAGTGGTGCTGCGCATCCAGCCGCCCGGCATGCCGCAGGCGGACGCCCTGAGCGCGATCGAGACCTTCGGGACCCAGGTGCTGCCGGGTCTCAGGACTTGAGGCCGGTCGTGGCGATGGAGTCGGTCAGATAGCGCTGAAGCAGCCCGAAGACGAGCAGGCAGGGGACCACGGTGATGGTCGCCCCGGCCATGATCTGGTTGATCGCCACGTCCTCCCCCGCGAGGGTGGCGAGGCCGACGGTGAGCGTGCGCATCTCGGAGGACTGGCCGATGACGAGGGGCCACAGGAAGTCGTTCCAGTGCCAGAGGAAGACGAACACACCGAGAGTGGCGAGGATCGGCCGGATGAGCGGGATGACGATCGTGGTGTAGATCCGCCACTCCGAGGCGCCGTCGATCTTCGCGGCCTCGAAGAGCTCGTCCGGCAGCTGGTACATGAACTGCCGCATCAGGAACACGGCCTGGGAATTGGCCAGGGTCGGCACGATCAGACCCCAGTAGGTGTCCACGCCGCCCATTTTCGAGACCAGGATGTAGTACGGGATGAGGGTCGCCTGGAACGGCACCATCAGGGTCGCCAGGAACGCCCAGAAGAGCACCTCACGGCCAGGAAACCGCTTCTTGGCGAAGGCGTATCCGGCCATCGACGAGAACAGCAGGATGAGCACGACCGACACGAGCGAGTAGATCAGCGAGTTGAGGGCCCAGCGCGTGATGTCCGCGCCCGCCAGGACGTCGGAGAAGTTCTGCCAGGTCGCCCGGGTGATGTCGAAGGCCCCGGGCAGGGTCTGGCCGCCGGGCGGGGCGAAGGCGACCAGGACCATGACCGCGAACGGCGTGACGGTCACGAAAGCGACGAGGATCAGCAGCACGGGCAGTCTCAGCCGGCCTCCCATCAGTCCGCCTCTCTGCCGATGAGCCGGCGCTGGATGAGCGAGAAGACCAGGACGACGACGAAGAGCATCAGGCCGACCGCGCTCGCGTAGCCGAAGTCGAAGTACTTGAAGCCCGAGTCGTAGAGGAAGTAGACGAGCGAGTAGCTGGCCCTGACGGGTCCGCCGGCCGTCATCACGTACATCGCGTCGAAGACCTGGAAGGCCTGGATCGCCTCGATGACGAGGACGAAGAAGAGCACGGGCCGCAGCATCGGCAGGGTCACCAGGCGGAAGCGCTGCCAGGCGCTCGCGCCGTCGACGGTGGCCGCTTCGGTGACCTCGCGCGGGATGGACTGGAGTCCGGCGAGCAGGATGAGCATGGTGTAGCCGAAGCCCTTCCAGGCGGAGGTGGCCGCGATGGAGGGCAGGACGAGCGAATCGTCGCCGAGGAAGTCGATGGGCCCGATGGAGATCGCGCCGAGTGCGGCGTTCAGCAGCCCGTCGTCGACCTCGTAGATCCACTTCCAGATGACGGCGGCCAGCACGATGCTGGTGACGTACGGCAGGAAGAAGACGCCGCGGAAGAAGCCCCGCAGCCAGATGGTGCGGTGCAGCAGCACGGCCGTGCCGAGGGCGAGCAGCACGGTCATCGGGACATAGATCGCGGTGTAGAAGGCGGTGACGCCGAGGCTCTCCCAGAACAGGTCGTCGCCGAACAGCCGGGTGTAGTTCTCGGCCCCGATGAACTGCCATTCGCCGCTGAGGCGGTAGTCGGTGAGCGAGAGGAAGGCCGCGCCCAGCGTCGGTCCGAAGCGGAAGACGATGAACAGCACGAGCATCGGGGCGACGAACGCGAGGCCCACCAGGGCCTCGCGCCGTCGCCCCTGTCGCCGGCCGCCTGGCCGGCGTGCGGCAGCCTCGCGCGTCGCCGACTTGCGCGTGGCTGCCTCGTCCGGGACAGCCTCGTCCGTGACTGCCTCGCTCAACGCTGTCGCGCCAGCAGGTCGTCGGCTGCCTTGGCCGCGGCGTCCAGCGCTTCCTTGGGGCTCTTCTTGCCCAGCAGCGCCGCCTGGATCTCCGGTGCGAGCAGGCCCATCAGCTGGCGCGCGGCAGGATTGGGCTCACCGGGAGTGACGTCCGCCAGCGCGGCCTGGTACTGCTTCGCGTACGGGGACGCGTTCGGCACGCTGACGTCCGTACGGGGTGAGAAGTAACCGCTGGCCTTGCCCAGGGACTTGATCTGCTCCGGCTCGGTCATGAAGGCGAGGAACTTCTCCGCGCCCGCCGTGTTCTTGGACTTGGCGTTGACGCTGAGAGCACCGGGGATGCCGAACGCGACCTCCTTGGCAGGGCCCTTGAGCGGCGCGCCCACCACCACGTTCCCGGCGCCCCAGGTCTTGGCGGCCAGTTCGGCGTCGGCGAGTACGACGGAGAAGCCCATGGCCGCCTGCTGCTTGCCGAGTGCCTGGTCGGCGAGGATGTTGGTGTTCGTCATCGACGACTTGGGGACCGAGCCGGCCTTGTAGAGCTCGGTGAGGAAGGTGAGTGCCTCGACGCCCTCGGGGCCGTTGAAGGCGACCTTCTTGCCGTCCTTCGCGAAGACGGTGCCGCCTGCCTGCCACAGCAGCGGATAGAAGTTGAGGTTCAGCGAGGCCTCGTTACTGGCGGAGTAGTCGAGGAGCGCGATGCCCTTCTGCTTGAGCTTGGGGGCGGCGGCCTTGATCTCGTCCCAGGTGGCGGGCGGTGTGGCGACACCCGCCTGGGTCAGCAGCTTCTTGTTGTAGATGGTGGTCGTGATGGTCTGGTAGATCGGCGCACCGTAGATCTTGCCGTCCTGCTTCATCGCGTCCATGGTCGCGGGCAGGAACTTTCCGGCGCTGGCCTTGAGCGCCCCGTCCACCGGGCTGATGGCGCCGCTGGCGGAGAACTGGGGAATCTGGTCCGGCGTCAGCAGGACGACGTCCGGGCCCTTTCCGCCGCTGAACGCGGTGGCGATCTTCTGGTCGCGGTTGTCCCACGGCTGCTGCTCGACGGTGAGCTTGGTGCCCGGTGCCGCCTTCTCGAAGGCCTTCTCGATGCCGTCCCAGTAGGCCGCACTGGCCTTCGGGTCGGCGATCACCGGATACATCCAGACGGTGACCTTCTTCGAGTCCGAGCCGCCGTCGCCGCTCCCGCAGGCGGAGAGTGAGGCGGCGAGCATGAACAGTGCGAGAGGTGCGGTGGCGCGCTTGAAGCCTGTCTTCATGGGGGCCTCCGGAAGGCCTGATGAGAAGGGAGCACGGAGCGCGGCTGTTTCGGCCTGGGCCGAAACTAGTCGCGGGGGATTTGGCCTGTCAATGAGTCAGTAACGGGGATCCACCCGGAACAGCTCGGGGCCACGGTTCAGAGAGAGACTGCCGTCACTGTGAACGCACAGCCTCCTGTGCACGAAGCCCACTACGAGCGCCGGTTCATCGTCCTCCACGTGGGGATCGACTCGGAAGATCAACGCATTGTCCACGCTCACATAGAGCCTTTCCCTGGAGATCACGATGGACCCGGCCGCGCTTCTGCTGCCCAACCTGTAGTGGCGCACGACCTGTTGGGTGTCGAGGTCGACGGCGAAGAGCGTGTGGCCCGCAAGGCCCCACAGCCTTCCGTCGGGGCCGATCGCCACGGCGCTGACCGTTCGCTCCGTGGGGGCGGGCTCCAACTCCCAGAGTTTTTCGCCCGCTTGGACGTCCCAGGCGAACACCGCGCCCGACTCCCGGGTGTACTCGGTGGTGCTGAGCCCTCCGGTGATCGACGCCCCTCCGTAGACCACACCCTCGTGGGCGGTCAGGCAGAACACGGACTGGTCCTGGACCACATGCCGGACGAACCGGTAGGTCCCGCTCTCCGGATCGAGGACCGCGAGCCCGCCGCCGAGCCGGTCGCCCTCGGGGACCGTGCCCACCACGATCTTCCCGTCGGCCTCCGCGAGGCATTTGGCGCGCATCTGGAGGTGGGGCGCGAGGTTGAGGACGGGCTCCGGGTTGACGGGGGTGCCGGGCGGGCCGCCCGGTGAGTATTCGGGGCTGTTCCAGGGCCGGTCGGGCCGGTATCGGTAGAGCCTGGCCTCGGGGTAGAGACCGAGCCATACGGAACCGTCGGACGCCTGCAGGATGCACTCCGTCTGCCCGAAACGGTGGAACTCCGTCACGCCGGTGGCCCTGTTCACCGAGGCCAGACCGCCGTTGAGGAAGCCGCCCGCGTAGACGGTCTCTCCGTCGCCCGCGCCGAGCGCGAGGATCTCGATCGGGCTCTTGGTGATCCCCGTGTCCGTGATCGCATACGCACCGGTGGCGGGGTTGTAGCGGAACATCTCGCCGCGCGAGAGCGTCCCCACGACGCTGCTGCCGGGCCAGTCCTCGAGCACCAGCTCGGCCCAGCCGAAGGAGCGGACGCTCTGCATCTTGCCGGTGAAGGTGAGACCGGTGCTGCTGAGCTGCCGGGTGGCCGGGTCGTAACGGTGCAGTTCGCTGTGCTGGACGAGATGGATGCCGCCGCCGGAGTCGGGCGGGGCGATCGTCAGGCCGTGCGCGCCCGGGATCTCGTCCGTCCAGGCTCGTGCCTGGAGGTCGTAGACGAAGAGCGGGCTCGGCAGGTCGGAGCCGATGCGGGCGTACAGCCGTCCGTCGTAGGCGTCCAGGTCGTAGACGGCCCTGCCCTCGACGGAGTCGAGGCCGGGGGGCATGGGGAGTTCGGTGACCGAGCCGGTCGCCGGGTCCAGTTCGGCGATATGGGCCGCCGCGTACGAACCGGAGTAGACCTTGCCGCCTGCGCAGGCGATGCTCCGCACGTACGTCTGGTCCGCGACGACCTGCCCGAAGTCGGAGTACTCCTTGGCTGCCGGATCGAAGCGGAACACCCTTCCGCCGGGGAAGGTGCCGCCCCAGATCGCGCCGTCCGCGTCGCAGGCCAGCGACCAGATGAAGTTCTCCCCCTCCAGCGGCCGGCCGAGGTCCTCGGCTTCGTCGTCGCCCGCGCCGGGCCGCCAGCGATACAGATGCGCGTTGCTGTACGTCCCCGCATACACGCCGTCGGGCGCGGCGGTCACGGCCCAGGCGCCGTCGGCGTCCGCGAGCGGGGCGCTGACCAGCTGTTCGCCGGTGGCCGGGTCGACTGCGGTGAGACATGCGGGCCTGCCCGTGGACACATTCCACAGGGCCGGTCTGCCGCCGGGTCCCGGTGCGACCGTGCCGCCCAGGAGCAGGACGTCGGCGAGCGGTACACCCAGCGGTTCGGGTTCACGCATCAGCGTCTCCCGGGCCGACGCGGTCTCACAGGACGAACACCTCCGGCCCAACGAGGGGGTTATGGCAGTAGCCGAAAGTGATACGCCACTGCCCCTGAGGCGTCAACGGTGCCTGCCGAGTGGGCCCCGGGCTGCACTCCAACGGGTGCATGCCACGACGCGGCGCGCCCGGTGACGGCGGCGGACGGGCCCTGCGTGAGACTGACCCGTGTGAGAAGCGAGAACACCCCCTTCGAGGGCGGGCCGATGGACGGGCGCGTCCTGCCGGTGCTGGTCGGGCCGACCGGCCATCCCCCGAAGTGGTACAAGATCCCCGTCCCGAACGACGACGGCACGCCGCCGACGGTGCACACCTACCGGCGCGTCCCCTCCGGCTACACCAAGCGGCTCGGTCTGCAGCGCGGCTGGAAGTACGAGTACGCCCCCGGGGGCGTCGAGCGGCGCACGCCGAAGTGGCCCTGGTCGAAGCCGAACAGCGCGCCATAAGATCGCTGGGGCGTGTGGCGAAATTTACTCCGTCCGCCCGAAGGGCGGGCCAGGAGGGACTTTCGCGACACGCCCCAGGACTTGTAGCCAGGGGGGATGCTCGCCATGGAGCAGCTGCACCAGGACGATCCGCGCCAGATCGGTCCCTACACCGCGCTGGCGCGCTTCGGGGAGTCGGCGATCTGCGTCCGCTATCTCGCGTACGGGCCGGACGGCTCGACCTCGGTCGTCTCCGTGGCCAGGCCGGAGCTGGCCGAACTGACCGCGTTCCGGCGCCGCTTCCGGTCGGAGACACGCAGGACGGAGCGCCTGGCCGGGGGCTGGGTGGCGCCGATCGAGTCCAGCACCGACGGGCAGCCGATGTGGACGGCGAGCCCCCACGTCCCGGCGCTGAGCCTGCGTGAGGCGATCGCGCTCGCCGGTCCGCTGCCGGAGCGGGCGCTGCGGATACTGGGCGCGGGGCTGGCGGAGACCCTGTCGCGGGTGCATGCAGGCGGGGCGGTGCTGCACGGTCTCGCACCCGACACCGTGCTGCTCGCGGCGGACGGGCCGCGGCTCACGGCCTTCGGGGCCCTGGGCGCTGCGGCCGTCGCCCAGGCGCATCCGGACGGGCAACTGACCGTGAAGCTGAGCTATCTGACCCCGGAACAGGCGGCGGGCGCGAAGCCCGGACCGGCCTCCGACATCTTCGTACTCGGTCTGCTGCTTGCGTACGCGGCGACGGGCATGACCCCGCTCGGCGACGCGGACCGCATCGCCCACGCCGAGCCGGAACTGGACGGCGTACCCGGTGAACTGCGGCCCCTGGTGGCGAGCTGTCTGGCGAAGCTCCCGGAGGACCGCCCTTCGGCGGGCACGGTGGCGGCGGAACTGGCCCTGGAGGGCGCGGCGGCCCTGGCCCGCGACGGCTGGCTCCCGCCGGGCCTGGTGACCGCGGTGGAGTCGCAGGCGGCGGCGGTGGGTTCGCTGCGGGCGGGGGGCGAGTGGGCGGGCCCGGATGCGGTGGCCGGGCAGTCCGCGGTGCCTGCGGGCGCCGAGGCCGCCGGCGCGGCGGCCGGGCAGCAGGCGCTGGGCGACGGGCGCCCGTCCGCGCCGGGCGGTGGCCCGGCAGCCGGGCAGCACCCGGCACCCACGGGCGACGGGCCCCGCGACGCGATCCCCGCGCAGCATCCCGGCGGCATCCCTGACGGCGACACCCTCGTCGTCGGCGGGCGCGGCGGGCGCGGGCTCGATCGGGTGACGGCTGCCCTTGGGGTGCCCGCCGCCCGGAGCGCGCCGACCGCACCGCCGCCCGCCTCGGTGCCGCCCGCTTCGGTGCTGCCCGCCGCGCTGCCTGCCGTGCACCATCCCGTACCCCTGCCCGTGCCCCTGCCCGCACCGACACCCGCCCCGGCACCCGCACCCGCCGCGCCCGATCGGCGTGCCCTGCTCGTCGGGATCGCCGCCGGCGTCGCCGGGATCGCGGTCGGCGGCGGCGCCGTGTGGGCGCTCGGTGACGACGCATCAGAACCGAAGCCCAAGCCCTCCCCCACACCCCCGCGCGCCCGTGTCGCCGGGGTGCCGCCCGAGCCCGCGTGGCGCTACGAGCACCCCGGCAAGGACGACGACACGCCGCCGAACGCCACCGTCGTGGGCGACCGTGTGCTGGTGCTGACCGGCGGCGACCAGGCCGTCGGCGTGGATGTGCGCACGGGCCGCAGCCTCTGGCAGATCGAGGCGGCAGCCTCGACCTCCCGTGCCGTACCCGTGGACGGCGAGCTCTGCTTCGTCGACGGCAAGGCCGAGTTCCTCTGGATCTCCGTACGGGACGGGCAGATCAAGCACCGGGTCGCCAAGACCACCCTCGTGGGCCCCGGCGGGAGTCTGACCGTCGGCAGCCTCACCGGCTGGGACGGCAGCACGCTCTGGATGACCGGCCACATCAAGAAGGGCGCCGCGACCACGGCGCACTTCCTCGCGTACGACCTCGCCGCGCGCACGTGGCAGTGGCGCACCCAGATCACCAAGGGCCTGCCGCCCGGCATCCCGCGGTACGAGCTGGTCGCCGTCCGGGCCGCCGACATCGTCGTACGACAGGACGCGGCATCGCTCACCCCCGCGCAGCGCAAGGCGTCCAAGGGCGCGTCCGTACTGCTGGTCTTCGACCGGAAGACGGGCAGGCAGCAGCAGACGCTCGCGCTCCCCGGCATCGTGCCGACCGCGGCCGTGACCGGCGATGCGCAGGAGAAGGTCTTCGCCGCGTCGGCGGGCGAGCTGTACGCGTACAGCAGCCGCGGCGGCGCGCGGCTGTGGCGGCTGGCCGCGGCGGCGCCCGCGGCCGGTGAGACGGGAGTCTTCCCGTTCGGGAAGGGAGTCCTGCGGGGCTCGACGCTCTATACCGCCAACCGTCATCAGGAGGTGTGCGCGGTCGACACCGCGACGGGCCGCGCGCTGTGGCGGCGCTCCACGGAGGCGCCGGTGTGGAGCAGCGTCCCGGCGACCGCGGTCAGCGCGAGCGGCGGCACGGTGCTCGCGGGTGACGGCGCGCAGCTCACCGCGTTCGCCGCGCGCGACGGAAGGCGGCTGTGGAAGTTCCAGGAGGCAGGCGTGGACGACGCCCCGGGCGGCTCGCGCTATGTGCCGCTGCAGGGCGGCGGCCGCACGCTCGTGGTCCAGCGGGAGCGGACCTTCTACGCGCTGCCGGTGGACTGACACGCCGGAGTCGGCTCGCACTCCCCCCTGTGGGGTGACCGCGTTGCGCTGAATCGACCACCCGCCGGGCGCTTTCGGTTGTGCCCTCGCAGGCTCGGCTGTGGGGCGGACGGCCCACCCCGCAGCCGGAGGTGACGAGATGTCAGGCAGCGTGCTCCGATCCGTCTGTACGGCGGCGCTGGTGGCCGCGACCGCGCTCGCGGCGGTGCCCGCGGCGGCCGAACCCGTCGCCGACCCGGTCACCGAGCCCGTTGTCCAGCCCGCCGATCAGACGACGGCGAAGCTCACCCGCATGCTGACGCAGCTTCAGACCCTGTACCGGCAGGCGGAGGAGGCCGGGGAGACGTACAACGCGACGGAGGAGGAACTCACGAAGCAGCGGGCCGAGACGGCGCGGCTCAGCGGTGAACTCGCTACGGCACGCGACGCCGTCGCCGCGAGCCACGGCGAAGCCGGCCGGCTGGCGCGGCTCCAGTACCAGGGCCGGTCCGAGCTCTCGTCGTATCTTGAGCTCCTCCTCGCCCGCAACCCGCGCCAGGCCCTGGACCAGGACCATCTGATCGAGCGCGCGGCCAGTGAGCGGCTGGCGACGACGACCAGGCTCGAGGCGGGCGCGCGGCGGGCGGCCGGGCTGGAGACCGCGTCCCGCAAGGCCCTCGACAAGGAGCAGACCCTCGCGGCGCGGCAGAAGAAGGCGAGCGACGCCGCGGCGTCGAAGCTGAAGGCCGTCGAGGCGATGCTCGCCTCGCTCTCCCCCGAGCAGCTCGCCGGGCTGACCGCACTTGAGCAGTCAGGCACCGACAAGGCCCAGGAGAAGCTCATCGCGTCGGGCGCGCTCGCGGCCGACCGCACGCCCACCGAGGAAGGCGAACAGGCGCTTCAGTACGCGGTCGGGCAGATCGGCAAACCGTATCTCTGGGGCGCCGAGGGACCGGAGTCGTACGACTGCTCGGGGCTGACGTCCCAGGCCTGGGCGAAGGCGGGTCTCGAGATCCCGCGGACCAGCCAGGAGCAGTGGCAGGAACTCCCCAAGGTCCCGCTGCGCTCGCTGCGCCCGGGAGATCTGGTCGTCTACTTCCCCGAGGCCACCCATGTGGCGATCTATCTGGGCGGCGGCATGGTGGTCCAGGCCCCGCGCCCCGGCGCCACCGTCAAGGTCTCCCCCATCGCGGCGAATCCGCTGCTCGGCGCGGTACGCCCGGACCCGGACGGCAGCCCGCTGAGTTCGTACACCCCGCCGCAGCTCCCGGACGGAGCCACGGCGGGACCGGACACCGGCTACTCGGAGGCGGAACCGCCTGCCGACGCCCCGGCGACCGAGGCCAGATAGGCGGCAGTCTTCTCCGGCTCGAAGAAGAAGTTCTCGAAGTCGGCCGGATCGTTGAAGCCGTTCGCGAACCGGTTGGCGACCGGCTGCAGCTGGCCCGCCGCGCCGATCAGGTTGAGTACGTGCTCCGGCGGGACGCCGAGCATGGCGTTCGTCCACTTGGTGACGTGCTGCGCGGTGTCCCAGTAGCGGTCGAACGTGGACTGCATCCACTCCTCGTCGAAGGGCTTGTCGCCGTGCCCGGTGATCGAGGCGAGATACGAAGCGGCGCACTTGGACGCCGAGTTGGAGCCCTGCCCGGTGATCGGGTCGTTGGCCACGACGACGTCGGCGACACCGAGGACCAGGCCGCCGCCGGGGAGCCGGCCGACCGGCTTGCGGACGGTGGGGGCGTAGCGGCCCGCGAGGGTGCCACCCTCGTCGGTCAGCTCGACCTTGGTGGCGCGCGCGTACTCCCAGGGCGTGAACTTCTCCATGAGTTCAAGCGTCAGGGAGAGATGCTCGGCGGGGTCCTTGACGTCCTGGAAGGCATCGAGCGGGCCGCCCGGGATGCCTTCCCAGAAGAGGATGTCGGCGCGTCCGGTGGTGGTGAAGGTCGGCATCACGAAGAGCTCGCCGACACCGGGGACGAGGTTGCAGCGGACCGCGTCGTACTCGGGGTGCTCGGGGCGGGGGCCGAGGCCGTGCACGTAGGAGACGGCGAGCGCGCGCTGCGGGGCGTCGTACGGGGAGCGGGAGGCGTCCCGGCCGAACATCGAGACCAGTTCGCCCTTGCCCGCCGAGACCAGCACCAGGTCGTAGGTACGGGAGAAGTAGTCCAGGTCGGACACGGCAGCGCCATGGATGACGAGCTGGCCGCCGCGCTGGGCGAAGGTCTCCAGCCAGCCGGCCATCTTCACGCGCTGGTCGACGGACTGGGCGTAGCCGTCGAGCCTGCCGACCCAGTCGACGGCGCGCGAGGCGTCGGGGGCGGCGACGGAGACGCCGAGTCCCTCGATGCGCGGGGCCTGGGACTCCCAGAAGTTGATGCCGAGATCCCGCTCGTGCTGGAGCGCGGTGTCGAACATGCACTGCGTGGACATGACCCGGCCGGACCGGATCTCGTCCGCCGTCCGGTTGGACATCAGGGTGACGTCATAGCCCTGGGACTGGAGGCCGAGCGCGATCTGGAGACCGGACTGGCCGGCTCCGACGATGAGTATCTTCCGCATGGCGGGGTTCTCCGTTGTGTAGCTAGTCGGGAGTTGCTTCGAGGGCGTGGGCGACGAGCGCGAGCAGGGACTCGACCACGGTGATCCGGCTGCGCGCGTCCATGATCACTACGGGCACGTGGGGCGGCACCGTGAGGGCCTCCCGCACGTCTTCGGCCTCGAACAGCTCCGTACCCTCGAAGTGGTTGACGGCGACGATGTACGGCAGCCCGCTGCTCTCGAAGTAGTCGAGCGCCGGGAAGCAGTCCGGCAGCCTGCGGGTGTCGGCCAGCACGACCGCGCCGATCGCGCCGCGCACCAGGTCGTCCCACATGAACCAGAAGCGCTGCTGTCCCGGCGTACCGAACACGTACAGCACCAGATCGTCGTCGAGCGTGATCCGGCCGAAGTCCATGGCAACGGTGGTGGTGAGCTTGTCGGGCGTCGCGGTGAGATCGTCGCTCTCCTCGCTCGCCTGCGTCATCAGCGCCTCGGTCTTGAGCGGGGTTATCTCGGAGACCGATCCGACGAAAGTCGTCTTGCCCACGCCGAAGCCGCCCGCGACGACGATCTTGGTCGCGGTGGGGGCCCGGGTGTGGTCCAACTGCCAGGCCTGCAGTTCCTCTTCGGGCTGCGGGTGAGTCGGGGCGAGGAGCGTGTCAGAGGCGGCGGAGTCCACTCAGCACCCTTTCGAGCAGCGCGCGGTCGGGCTGGCCGGAGCCGTGCCCGGTCCCGTACACGCGGATCTTTCCCTGGTCGGCCAGGTCGCTGAGCAGCACCCGGACGACACCCAGCGGCATCTTCAGCAGCGCCGATATCTCGGCGACGGTACGCATACGGCGGCACAGCTCGACGATCGCCCGCAGCTCGGGCATCACGCGCGAGGAGAGATCGCCGTTCGGCAGTTCCCTGCGCTCGGCCGGTGCTTCGAGCGCGGCCACGAAGGTCTCGACCAGCAGCACATGACCGAAGCGGGTGCGACCGCCGGTGAGTGAGTAGGGGCGGACCCGGGCGGGGCGGCGGCCCTCGCCGCGCATCGGGAGCCTGCGGGCGGGTTCGGCGGCGGACGTCACTGAGCGCTCTCCATCGATTTGCGCAGCTCGCTGCGGAGTTCGGGGGTGAGGACGTGTCCGGCCCGGCCGACGAAGAGCGCCATGTGGTACGCCACGACGCTCATGTCGCAGTCGGGGGTGGCGTGCACCCCGAGCAGCGAGCCGTCGCTGATCGACATCACGAAGACGCTGCCCTCCTGCATCGCGACCATCGTCTGTTTGACGCCGCCGCCGTCCATCAGCCTGGCGGCGCCGAGGGTGAGGCTGCCGATGCCGGAGACGATGGTGGCGAGGTCGGCGCTGGAGCCCCTGGGGCCCTCCGGGCGCTCGGTGGTGGCCGCTGCGGCGTTCCGGGCGGGGTCGGACGAGAGCAGCAGCAGTCCGTCGGACGAGACGACGGCGACCGAGCGGGCCCCTGGCACCTCCTCCACGAGATTGCTCAGCAACCAGTGCAGATTGCGGGCTTCACTGCTCAGGCCGAATGCCCCGGTCGCAGTCAACTGCGTGCCTCCTCGACTGTGTCCCCCGCTTCTTCTGTTGTTGTACGTACGCCAGTTGCAGGTGTGCCTTCTGTCTGCTGTGTGATTTCCGCCTCGGCATCGCGGCGGCCTTCGTTCGCGCCCTGCTGGAAGCCGCCGAGACGGCGGCGCAGGGCGTCGGCGTCGACGCTGCCGGTGCGGCCGGTGGGCGCGGCGGTGGGCTTGACGACCTTGGGGGTGCGCTTGGGGAGGCCCTTGTCGGTGACGCGGTCCCAGGCGGGCTGCGGGGCATCGGGCTCGACGGCTTCCGGCTCCAGTGCCGCTTCCGGCTCGACGACTTCCGGCTCTGCGGCTTCCGGCTCAGTTGCGGGCTCGGGCTCCACGGCTTCCGGCTCGGGTGCGACTGCCGGCGCTTCCGGTTCCGCTTCCTGTCCCGGATCCGCCTCCGGCCGCACGTCCGGCAGGCGCATGGTGAATGTCGCTTCGTCGACCCTGCCGCCCTCCGGGTCGCCGTCCGCCGTCCGCTCGTGAGCGTCCGGCTCCGCCTCGCGAATCGCCTGCTCGGCCGCCACCACGAGGGGGTCGATACGCCGCGAACTGCCCGGCAGCGCATTGGAGTTGGCCTCGGCCACCGATCCGGGCAGATGCAGCGCCGGCGCGGCTCCGGCCATCTTCACCGTGCGCGACGCACCGGCCGGCGGATCCGTCGGCAGCAGTGCCTGCGACAGGACGACGACCGCGGCGATCCCGCCCTGCTTCTGCTCACGCAGCTGGACCCGTACGCCATGACGCGCCGCCAGCAGCGCGGCCACCCGTAGCCCGAGGCCCTCGCCGTCGCGGCCCGTCCTCGTCTCGTACGCCTCCGGGTCCTCCAGGCGCGCGTTGAGCTCGGCGATCCGCCCGGCGGTCATCCCTATGCCGCTGTCCTGTACGGAGAGCATCACCTCACCGCTCTCCAGCAGCCAGCCCGAGAGTTCGACCTGGGCGTCCGGCGGCGAGAAGGAGGTGGCGTTCTCCAGGAGTTCGGCGACCAGATGGCTGAGGTCGTCGGCCGCGAATCCGGCGACCTGGGCGTGCGGCGGCAGCGACTGGATGACGACACGTTCGTACCGCTCGATCTCACTGACGGCCGCGCGCAGTACGTCGACGAGCGGCACGGGGCCCGGATGCCCGTGGCCGTGCTCGGCGCCCGCGAGGACCAGCAGGTTCTCGCTGTGGCGGCGCATGACGGTCGCCATGTGGTCGAGCTTGAACAGGGTGGAGAGCCGCTCGGGGTCCTGCTCGCGCTCCTCCAGCTTCTCGATGACGCCGAGCTGGCGCTCCACGAGGCCGAGGGTGCGCAGCGAGAGGTTGACGAAGGTGTGCTGGACGGTGTGCCGCAGCCGTTCGAGCTCGGCCGTCAGCTCGTTGGTCTGCGCCTTGAGCTCGGCACGGCCCTCGGCGAGTTCCGCGGCCAGCGTGTCGCGTGCACCGGCCAGGTCGCCGCGGTCGCTGTCGAGGCGTTCGGCCCGCACCCCGAGGTCCCGCAGCTTGCCGTGCAGGGTGTTGAGGGACCGTACGACCTGTGCGAACTCGTCGTTGCGCCCGGTGAAGCGGACCGGCTCCTCCACCTCGGGGGCCGCGGCGAGGCGGGCCGCGCCGATCCGCAGGACGGCGAGCGGGCGGGTGAGCGTGCGCGCGACGGCGGCGGAGACGCCGATGGCGACGATCACCAGGCCGCCGAGAAGCGCGACCCGGATCTCCAGGGAGGTGACGTCGTCGTCGCGCAGCTGCTCGAAGCGCTCGATCTGCTCGGCGGCGAGGGTCGACTCGACGCCGCGCATCTGCTCGATGCGGGCGGTGAGCGAGGATTCGAGCTTCTCGCGGTTGGACTTGCGGTCGGCCTTGGAGAGTTCGGGCTGGTCGGTCAGCCGGGCGAGATAGATGTCGGCGGTCTTGACCTCGGCCCCGGTGACGGTGGCGGCCAGCGAGTCGCGGGCGTCCTTGCCCGCGGCCTGGTCGAAATCGGCGAGCGCGGCGAGTTCACGCACCCGTGCCTGCTGGGCGGCGGCGCTCAGCGCGTTGCGCGTACGGTCCGCGGTGTCGTCGCCCTCGCCCTCGTCCTGCACGGGGAGTCCGGTGATCGGGTCGTAGCTCGGGCTGCTCTTCTTGCTGGGCACGGCCAGCGCGGCCAGCAGCAGCCCGCGGGTCGCGGAGGCCTGCTCGACGGCGAGGCCGAGTTCTGCGGGCGCTCGGGTGCCGGATGCGGCGCGCGGCGGGGTCTTCTCGGCGAGCTCGTCGGCCAGGGCGTGCAGGCTCGCGATGACGGCGGTGTACGCCCGGTGGGCCTCCATCGCCGTGCCCTTACCGGTCAGCGCGGTGCGGCGGACGGAGGGGACGGCGGACAGATCGCGGCGGAGTTCGGCGTGGTCGCCGGAGATACTGCCGCGGATCTCGTCTATCTGCCGGTCGACGCGGGCGCTGCGGCCGGCGGAGACCACCCGCCGGGCGGCCTTGTCGCCCTTCTGGTCCTCGCGGCCCGCCGCGATGTAAGCGCCGACCTCGTCGCGCTCGTCGGCGAGGGAGTGGGCGAGGGTGACGGCCTGGCGGTTGAGCCCGGCGAGGGTGACGAGGCGCTGGGACTCGCTCAGTTCGGCGGAGGTGGCGAGGATGCCGGGAGCGCCTGCGGCGACCACCACGATGCTGACAGCGGCGACGCCGGCGACGAGACGGTTGCGTACGCGCTTGGCGCGACCGCGTTCGGTGGGCTCGGGCGAGGGGTCCTGGATCCGGGACGTGGAGCCGCCCGGAGTCTCAAAGGGTCTGCCGCCGTTGCCCCGAGGCCGCTTCTTCTGCACCGGTGCTCGCAATCTTGCTTGACTCGTCCACCCATGAAGCAGAGATGACGACCGGTCACACGCGAGAGCCCCACCCCTGGTACGGCTTACGACCATTCCAGCGCTTTTGGGAGGGAGGCGCGCATCGGCCGCTCCGCCACCCGAAGGAGTGAACATCACTGAGGAGTTGGCAAACAACTCGCCCCGGCCGCGGATACGGCGACGCGCGGGGCACCGGCTGGATCTTCCGGCCGGGCTTTGGCAGGATGCGCGCCCGCAGCTTCCCCGGCCCGCGCGTCCGCTCCCCCGGAACCCCTTCTGACCTGCCGGTACGGGCCAGTTGCAGTGTCGTGCGGGCATCGTGAAGGAGTCATGCAGACTGGGTGGCATGCGTATCGAACTGGCCACCGCCCCCGGCACCCCCGAGCGACCCAACGAGGACTGGGCATCCGTGGCCCTGCCTGCCTCGGGCCAGGGCGGAACCCTCGTGGTGCTGGACGGCGTGACGCCTCCGGCGGGCGACGACGGATGTGTGCACGGTGTGCCGTGGTTCACCGCCAGGCTCGGTGGTGCCCTGATCGAACTGTCCGGTTCACGGCGGGATATGCCCTTGACCGAGATCCTTTCCGAGGCAATCCGGCGCACCGCGGACTCCCACCGCGACACCTGTGACCTTTCTCACGTGCGTACGCCGCAGGCGACGGTGGTCCTGGTGCGCTGGGGCGGCCCGGCGGAGGCGGTGGAGTATCTGGTGCTCTCCGACTCGACACTGCTGCTGGAATCACCGAACGGGGCGGTCGATCCGGTCCTCGACGACCGGATCGACCGCCTGCCGCGCGAACTGCTGCTCACGCACGCCACGGCGGACGCGCTGCGCAACGCGGAGGGCGGCTTCTTCACGGCGGCGGCGGACCCGGGGGTCGCGGCCCGCGCGGTCACGGGCGCGACGCCCCGGTCCGAGGTACGCGCCGTGGCCGCGCTCACCGACGGGGCGTCGCGCTGGGTCGACATGTTCGGGGAGGGCGACTGGGCCGACTGTCTGGCCCTGCTCCGCAAGGAGGGGCCGCAGGGGCTGATCGACCGGGTCAGGGCGGTGGAGACGTCGGCGCAGGAGCGGGGGGACGCGATCCGCTGGAAGGTCCGCGACGACGCGACGGCGATCCTCGCGGAGCTCTGAGCCTGCCCGGCGCCGGGCGGCACGGCCGCCGGCAGACCCCGGGCTCAGCTTCCGGCGCGTGCGTTCAGCTGGTGCAGCAGCCGCGCGAGTTCCGCGATCTCTCCCCGGTCCCAGCCCGCCAGCTTGCTCACGTACCGATCGCGCCTCGCGTCCCTCACTCGGCGGAAGCGGACCTGACCTTCTTCGGTGAGCCGGACGAGTGAAGCCCGGCCGTCCGCCGGATCCGGTTCGCGGGCCACCAGGCCGAGCTCGTCGAGCGCTCGCAACTGACGGCTCATCGTCGCTTTGCCGACACCGAAGTACGCCGCGAGTTCGGTCGCCCTCTGCTGTCCGGCCTCCTCGAGCCTGACCAGCAGACCGTACGCGGCGGGCTCCAACTCGGGATGGACCTCGCGGGCCATCTCTCCGGAGGACGCCCGCGCCCGGCGCAGAAAGACCGCCAACTCCCTTTCCAGGGCGAGGAATTCCTGGTTCACACCACTCCCGCCCTCGGGGTCCGCACCGCTCCCCGTACCGCTTTCGTGCACGTCAGCACCCCTCGCGCGCTTTCCCGATCCTGAAAGTTTCTTTCGGCGGTTCCCGTCGCCGCAGCTCGGCCAGTATTTCGCAGGCGTAGACCAACGGCAGCCCCCTGCCCCCTTCCCCCGCCCGGTTCTACGTGCGTAGCTTCATAGCTGGCATGTCCACACCATATTGGTCCGCCACGACATGTCGACACATCGCCAGATCCCCCCCACCGAGGTCTTCGGAGGCACGCTATGCCCGTGCACAGATCCCGAACGACCGGCCGGTCGCATCTCGCGGCAGCCGGCACTCTCCTCGCAGTCCTGTCCCTTCTCCTCACGCTTCCCGGCGCGGCCAGCGCCGAAGACGGACCATCGCGCGGCGCGGCCTACCTGGGCATTGGCGTCGTCGCCCACGACGGCCAGGGAGAACTCCCGCGTGACACCCGGACCGTCCAGGCGGAAGGCGTCGACGTCTCCAGCCACCAGGGCAATGTCGACTGGCCCGCACTGTGGAGCAGCGGTGTGAAGTGGGCCTACGTCAAGGCCACCGAGGGCACCTACTACAAGAACCCGTACTTCGGGCAGCAGTACACCGGCTCGTACAACATCGGAATGATCCGCGGCTCGTACCACTTCGCCACCCCCGACACCGCCACCGGCACCGCTCAGGCCGACTACTTCGTGAACAACGGCGGCGGCTGGTCCCACGACGGCAAGACGCTGCCGGGCGCGCTGGACATCGAGTGGAATCCGTACGGCGACGCCTGCTTCGACAAGACGCAGTCCGCGATGGTCACCTGGATCCGCGACTTCCTCAACCGGTACAAGGCCCGCACCGGGCGTAACGCGGTGATCTACACCGCACTCACGTGGTGGACCCAGTGCACCGGAAACTACGGCGGCTTCGGCGCGAGCAACCCGCTGTGGATCGCCCGCTACAACACCACGCCGGGCACCCTCCCGGCAGGCTGGGCGTACCAGACGATGTGGCAGTACACCTCGTCAGGACCGCTCGTCGGCGACCACGACAAGTTCAACGGCGCGCTCGACCGCGTGGTGGCTCTCGCCAACGGCTAGGGCCTGTCGTTCGGATCTTGCCGGGCTCGCGTGCCCTGGCACGCACGCTCGCCGCGTTGTCGTCAGTCGCCGACACTCCGCGTGAGCTCCCTCCTCCGCCTTGCGATCGCACGCACCAGACCCCGCTCACTGATCCGGCCTGATACAAACGACAGGCCCTAGCCCGACCTCTCCAACCGCTGAGCAGAGCTTCGAGGCCCGTCCTGCGCCCGCGTCACGACCAGTGGGTCACGACCAGTGCGCAGGGCGGGTCAGCGCCGGCGGCAGCTTCGTCGCCGCGTCGCCCTTCGCCGCGTTGAGCTGCGGCTGGGTGAGGAAGAAGCTCCCCGTCAGATCCGCGCCCGCGAGTTCCGCGTCCCGCAGATCCGCCCCGATGAGGTCGGCGAGACGCAGATCTGCGCCCGTGAGATCGGCGGCGATGAGATACGCGCCCCGCAGATTGGCGCCCCTGAGATCGGCGCCCGCCAGCCTCGCCCCGATCAGGTCGGCCCCTCTGCGGTCCTTCTTCTTGCGTCCGGCCTCGGCCCGCACCAGTTCGCTCGTACGGAGCAGCAGCACGTTCACCTCCTGCCGGTGCGCCGCCACATCCAGCTTCTCCAGGGCCTCGGGGGCAAGACCGGTGAGGCGCTCGGTCTCTGTCAGCAGCAGCCGGATCTCACCGTGCACCGAGCGGGCCGGCCGCAGCTTCAGCGCCTCGGTGAGATACCAGAGCAGCTCGTGCAGCTGCCGTACGACGGGGAACACCGCGAACATCTGCTGCGCGGTGTCCGGGGCATGGCGCCAGTCCCTGCCGCCGAAGGTGATCTGGGAGACCTGCTGCCCGGCGCCGAAGCAGTCGTAGACCGTGCAGCCGGGAAAGCCGCTCTGCCGCAGCTCGGTGTGGATGCCGCAGCGGAAGTCCGTACGCAGATTGGGGCACGGCTTTCCGGCGTCCTTGTTGATCGCGAAGTCCGCCGACCGGGCGAACGGCAGGGCGACACAGCACAGCCCGAAGCAGCTCCCGCAGTCGGCCTGCAGGGGGTTTTCCATGGGTCCATTGTGAACGAACGCGAAGGACCCCCGGCGCCCGGGCGCCGGGGGTCCGTCTTTCACCAGGGCCTAGCCGCACAGGCCCGCGGGACGTTCGCGGGTGACCAGGTCGGTCCAGCCCGTCGTGCCGTCGATCCAGATCACCTGGCGGCCGGTGCCCGCGGCCGGGGAGATCTGTTCGCCGCGGTTGCAGGAGACCCGCTCCTGGCGCGAGCCGTCCGTGGTCAGCTGCCACAGCTTCGGCAGTGACTCGTTGCGGAACACCGTGTCGGGCAGTGCGCTGTTCACGGTGACCGCCGTGTCCGATGCGGTGAGGTCGAACGGCGACAGCGCCTTCGGGCCGGCCTCGGCGCTGATGTCCACCGTGCCCTTGCCGTCCAGGCCCGAGCGGCGGACCGCCATCTGGCCCTCGTCGTTCAGGTTCTCGTCCACCAGCCAGAAGGCGTGCTTGGCGTTGATTCCGGTCTGGCCGAGGATCTGCGGCTCGCCGAGCTGCTGGGCGAGGGCGGCCTTGCCGGTCTTGAGGTCGAGGACCTCGACGCCCAGCTTGTACTCCTCCGGGGTCGGATACAGCTTGGCGTAGGCGAGCTTGCCGTTCTTGATCGCCGGGAGGGCGGTCAGGATGTCGAAGCCGCCGCCGTCGACGAAGGTGGGCTCACGGTCGGCGGGGCGCAGATAGCCGACGTGCCGGTCGCCGAAGATGCCGAAGCTCTCGAAGACGACGACGCCGTTCTCCACCCGCAGTCCGCCGATGTCGGTGAACGAGGTGTACAGCTTCTTGATCGGGCCGCCCGCGAGGGGACGGGAGAGGATGTCGAGGCTTGTCGTGCCGTACGCCGCCCAGACGACCGTCTTGCCGTCGGTCGCCGGATAGACGTGGTAGCGGCCGTCGTTGGGGCTGATCAGCTTCGGGGCGCCCTTGCCGTCCGTACGGCCCGCGTACACGGAGTACGGCTCCGAGCCGTCGTCGTTGGACTGCGAGACGGTCCACCAGCCGCCACCCGCCTGGGCGCCGGTGCCCGCGGTGTTGACCTTGCCGAGCAGCTGGTCGGAGTCGACGCCGAGCGCGTCCTCCCAGCCCGGGACGATGCCGTGGGCGCTGAAGGAGCGCTTGGCCGCGGTGAGCTGCTTCGCGCTGACACCGAGGTCCTTGGCGGCGGCGAGCACCGCGTTGCGGCCGTCGGTGAAGCCGTCGAGCGGTGTCATGTACTCGGACAGCGCCTTGTACACGATGCGGTCGGCGAGCTTGCCGCCCACGTCCTGGCGCAGGTCCCACAGCGCGCCGGAGAAGATGGTGGAGTTGAGGTGCACCCCGCCGTTGTCGGTGCCGAAGGCGACGCCGAGGAAGTTCTTCGAGGTGGTCGCGCCGTCGTTGAGGTCGCGGAAGGCGCAGGCGCGCGGCTTCGTCGTACGGCAGAGGTCCTCGCCGATGAGACCGGAGTCCGGGTCGTCCATGGAGATACCGGATGCGCCGGTGTCGATCGCGTTGCCGAAGTAGTCGGCGAGCGCCTCGTTCATCGCGCCGGACTGGCCCGCGTAGACGAGGTTGGCGGTGTTCTCGACGACGCCGTGCGTCATCTCGTGGCCCACCACGTCGAGGTCGGCGGAGAGCGGCTTGTACTCCTCGTCGCCGCTTCCGTAGACCATCTTCTGGCCGTCCCAGAAGGCGTTGACGTACGGCGAGCCGAACTCGGTGACGCCGACGAGGGAGTTGATGGTCATGCCGCGGCCGTCGAGGCTGTCGCGGCCGTGGTTCTTCTTGTAGTAGTCGTAGACCTTCCCGCCGGCCCAGTGCGCGTCGACCGCGCCGGACTCGGTGGCGTCCTTGCCGAAGTCCTTCTCCGGGTGGCTGAACTCCTTCAGCCCGCTCGGCCAGGTTCCGGCCACCTCGCTCACGTCGCGGTCGCGTGCGTCCCAGGTGGTGAGGGTGTTCTTGGTGGAGCCCGCCATCCGCGTGGAGTCGATCATCAGGTACTTGGCCGCGGCCGTGTCGAGCTGGAGGTCCAGGTCGACCTTGGCCTTGTCGAGCTTGACGCCGCTGCCCTTGATTCCCGCGGCCGGGTCGGCCTCGGCCGAACGCGCGCCTGCCGGGGCCGCCTTCGCGGTGGCGCCGGACGCGGCGGTCCGCTTCGCGGTCAGCGTCTTGATGCCGCTGAACTGCAGCACGGGGTAGCCGGCGCGGGCGTCGATGTAGACCTGCTGGAGCACCGGTTCGCCGGTGGTGGGGTTCGTGCCGCGTACGGTCACCTGGTGGGCGAGGATGCCCTCGCCGCGCGGGATCACCACAAGGCCGCCCGCGGTGCCGGTGAGGGCGGCCGCCTTCGCGGACTTGGCGCCCTTGCCGCGCGGGGCGTCGGCCTTGCTGAGCGTCTTGCCGCCGAGGCGTGCGGCGGTCGCGGCGATCGCCCGGCGTACCGCGGTGTCCTTCGTGACGCTCGCCTCGGTGCCCGTCTTCAGGCCGGTGAAGTACTTGCCGGAGGTGCCGGTGACGACGCGTTTGCCGTCCTTGGTCTCCATCCGTACGACGTACTGGCCGCCGAACACCGGGATGCCGTGGTGCTTCTGCTGAAGCCGGACGGTCTCTTCCGCGCCATTTTTGACGGTCCCCATCGGCGCGAGGTCGCGCCGTGCGTCGGCGATCTTGTAGCGGCTCTCCTTGGCGGCGAGATGGCCGCGGGCCGCGTCCGCCGGGCTTGCCTTGGCGTCCGCCGCATCCCTGATGCCGTCGACGAGCGACGGGGTGGCCGTCTCGGCCCCAGGTAGGACATCGGCGGGCGGTGCGGTGGCCGGCGGGGCGACCGCCTGGGCCGGTACCGCCGTCAGCAGCAGCCCGGCCGCGCCGAGCAGTGCCGCGAGACCGGTCCCCCTGGAAATACCCGATCTCTGTGTGCTTGTCCTGGCCTTGCGCACAGTACGTACCCCTCCCACGTGCTGGTCAAGCCGTAAAGGTGGTCATGGCCATGCAACCTGCGAGGCGCCAACCGATCAATGTGGTCGGCAGGTTGACAAGTGGACACGCACACTTGTGTGGCCCGTGAAGAGGGAGTGAGAATCCGACGCATGAGCGAGGGGGAACTGCACACCCTCGGCCTGGGGGAGGCCGAGGAACGCACCTACGAGGCACTCGTCAAGGAACGGGCCACCGGGGCCGAGGAGTTGGCGCGCCTGCTGGGCCTGCCACGCGACCGCCTCGACCTGGCGCTCGGCCACCTGGTCGAGCACGGCCTCGCGCTGCCGGCGGACGGCGACGCGCTGCCGCATCCGGCCGCGCCCGCCGCCGCGATCCGCACGCTCATTCACCGCCGTCAGGCCGAACTGCACTTACGGTCGGCCGAGCTGGAGCGATTACGGATGACCGCGGACCAGCTGGCGGGCCGCCTGATGTCGGGGTCGCCCGGCACACCTGAGTGCGGCATCGAGGTGGTGACGGGGCCGCGGGCGATCGGCGAACGGGCGGAGTATCTGCTGGCGACGGCGGAGCGGGAGGTGGCGATCCTGGACCGCCCGCCGTATGTGAAGGGGCCGCACGGGGACGGCAGTTCCCACACACCGCCGCCCCTGGACATCGAGGCCCTCCTGGACCGCGGTGTGGAGGTGCGGACCGTCCTGGACCGGGACGGGCTCTCCTGTCCCGGCCGCATAAGTTCCGTGACCGGCCTGGTCGAACAGGGCCTGCGGGCACGGGTCGCGACCGCGGTGCCCACCAATCTGATCGCCGTGGACCGGCGGATCACCCTGCTTCCGCCGGCCGACGCGGGCGATCCGAGGGCCTCCGCGCTGGTGATCGGCGACACGTTGCTGCGCAACGCGCTGATGCCGCTGTTCGAGACCGTCTGGGAACGGGCCACACCGCTGGGCGGTTCGGGCGGGGCCTGCGACGACACCGCGCTGCCCAGGGCCCAGAAGGAGTTGCTGGGACTGCTCGCCGCGGGCCTCAAGGACGAGGCGATCGCGCGCCGCCTGGGCGTCCATGTGCATACGGCGCGCAGAAGGATCAGCCGTCTGCTGGAGACACTGGGCGCAGAGACCCGCTTCCAGGCCGGTGCACAAGCGACCTTGCGGGGCTGGCTGGACTGACGGCGGTAAACAGGCAAGATGGCCGGATGAAGTGGATCGCTCGTCCGAAGAGGCTGCTGAGGTGGCCCGCTATAGCCCTGCTCGCCGCCACCACGGCGTGCGGCGGTCCGGTCTCGGCCGCGCCCGATGCCGGGGACGGGTCCCCCCTGCCTCCACCACCGGAGCCACAGTCGTCGGCGACTCCGTTCGCGGGTCTGTCGTCCGCCGGGGTGCTGCTCGACAAGGACGGAGAGCACTTCTGCTCCGCAAGCGTCGTGGACAGCCCCAAGGGCAATGTCATCGCCACCGCCGCGCACTGCGTGTTCGAGTACGGCAGCTATATGGAGAACTTCACCTTCGCCCCGAGCTTCAGCGGAGCGGGTGCGGGCAAGGCGCCGTACGGACAGTGGAAGGTCCGCGCCATCCAGGTGGACGCCCGCTGGCGCGCGGACACCGAGGATTCCGACACCGTGGACTACGCCTTTCTGACGCTGGCGCCGGACGCCAAGGGCCGCGATGTCCAAGACGTCGTGGGCGGTACGCCCGTCGACTGGACCGCGGTGCCGGCCCGCCGGGTGACGGTCGTCGGCTACCCCAACCCGGACCACAATCCGGACAACCGCCCCATCTCCTGCACCACCGACACCCAGCCGGACCCTGAGCTTGCCGGGTCCGTACGGATGGACTGCTCCGGTTTCTGGGACGGCACGAGCGGTGGTCCCTGGCTGGCGGGCTACCGGGACCCGAAGCATCCGGGCCGCCTCATCGGAGTGACCAGCGGCGGCGATACGGACAGCGTGTCGACAGCGGTCCGCTTCAACGCGAATGCGCGCAAGCTGTACGACAAGGCCGCCAAGGAGTAGCCGGGCAGCACGGAGCCCCGGGCGGAAGGCTGTTCACCTTCCGCCCGGGGCCAGGTCCTGTCCGGTCGATCAGGCCGGATTATGGAGCGGCCCGCCGCGGAGCGGCTGATGTCACTGCGGTGCGTGCGATCGCAAGGCGGAGGATGGAGCCGACGCGGAGCGTCGGCGACTGACGACAA
>NZ_JBEXEX010000029.1:0-95820 GCF_040606445.1 Streptomyces sp. NPDC005408
CGTGCCCGAAGGGCTACGGGGGAGCATCGCAAGGCATGAGGATGGGGGTCCCCCCGCCGAAGGCAGGGGGAGAGCCGACGCGGAGCGTCGGCGACCGACGCAACGCAGCGTGGGGGCACCTCCCGTGCCCGAAGGGCTACGGGGGAGTGCCGTGCCAGACCCCGCGAGCCCGGCAAGATCGACCGGACAGGACCTAGACGGCGTGCAGCTGCCTCGCCCGGCGGCTGAGGTGCCGGACGGCGCGGGTGGCCCGCCGGTGCACCTCGACCAGTGGCAGCCCGAGCGCGGCCGCGGCCTCGCCGGGGGTGCTGCGCAGCACATGGAGCTGATGGACCACCGCGCGATCGCGCGGGTCGAGCGCGCCGAGCAGGCTGCGCAGATCGTCAAGGGTGGGCGCCGCCGCGGATCGCATGCTCATCTTTCGTACTCCCCGTTGTAGTCGCTCATCGTCACCGGTTGATACGAAACGAGTGGCAAGGCGACTCAATGACGGCAAGGAAATCGGCGAAGTCTCAGTCCGTGGACCGGCGGCCGGCCGAGGAGTGCACGCCCGAGCGGTACTTGGGGATCCGGATCGTGATCTTCATGCCCGCGCCGACGCCCGTCTCGATGACCAGTCCGTGATCGTCGCCGTACACCTGGCGCAGCCGCTCGTCGACGTTGGAGAGGCCGATGCCCGACGACGCCGTCCGCTCCCCCGCCAGGATCTTCCGCAGCACGGCCGGGTCCATGCCCACGCCGTCGTCCTCGATGGTCACCATCGCCTCGGCACCGGCGTCCTGCGCCGCGATGATGACGCGGCAGTCCTTCCTGGAGTCCTCCAGACCGTGCTTGACGGCGTTCTCGACGAGCGGCTGAAGACAGAGGAACG
This sequence comes from Streptomyces sp. NPDC005408, assembly GCF_040606445.1. Taxonomy (NCBI): domain Bacteria; kingdom Bacillati; phylum Actinomycetota; class Actinomycetes; order Kitasatosporales; family Streptomycetaceae; genus Streptomyces; species Streptomyces sp. NPDC005408. The sequence continues at coordinate 872 of NZ_JBEXEX010000029.1, forward strand.
GCAGGGTCACCGGCAGCACCTCGGGCGCGACCTGGAGCGTCACCTTCAGCCGGTCCCCGAAGCGGGCACCGGCGAGCGCCAGGTACTGCTCGATGGAGCGCAGTTCGTCGGCGAGGTTGGTGAACTCGCCGTGCCTGCGGAAGGAGTAGCGGGTGAAGTCGGCGAATTCCAGGAGTAGTTCACGGGCACGCTCGGGATCGGTGCGGACGAAGGAGGCGATCGCGGCGAGGGAGTTGAAGATGAAGTGCGGCGATATCTGGGCCCGCAGCGCGCGGATCTCCGCCTCGATGAGCCGGGTACGGGACCGGTCGAGCTCGGCGAGTTCCAGCTGTACGGAAACCCAGCGGGCCACTTCGGTCGCGGCCCGCACCAGGACGGCCGACTCCCGCGAGCCGTAGGCGACAAGCGCGCCGAGCACGCCCTCCTCACCGGTGAGCGGGGCGATCACGGCCCAGCGCAGCGGGCACTCCAGGTCCTCGCACTCGGTGTGCACGCTCTGGCTGCGCCCCGAGTCGAGCATGTCGGCGACGCGCACCATCACCCGCTGCTCGTGGTGGTCGGCGCCGGGACCGTCCCAGGCGAGCACGGATTCACGGTCGGTGAGGCAGAGCGCCTCGGTGCCGAGCAGGGAGCGCAGCCGCCGGGCCGCCTTGCGTGCGGTGTCCTCGGTGAGACCGGCGCGCAGCGGGGGCGCGGCGAGCGAGGCGGTGTGCAGGGTGTGGAAGGTGGCCCTCTCGACGGGTGTGCCCAGGTCGAGGTCGGGTTTGGAGCCGCGACGTGAGGTCAGTCTGCCGAGTGCCACACCGGCGGCGAGCAGTACGGCTCCGGCGGCGGCCAGTGCGGCCATTCCCGTCCCGGTCATCGTTCCGCTCCTTCGGGCTGGTGCCTGCCGACGAGGTCTTCCGGCAGATGCAGCCGGGCGAGGATGGCGGTGGCGCCGGGAGGTATGTGGCGCGGCGTGGCAAGCGACACCAGCACCATGGTCAGAAAGCCGACGGGTACGGACCACACGGCGGGCCATGCCATCAGGGTGTGCACCCAGCCGCCGGGGGCGAGGCCCGCACGGGTGGCCATCACCGCGGTGAGGGCCGATCCGCCGCCGACGACGAGCCCGGCCGCGGCGCCGGGCGGGGTGAGTCTTCGCCACCAGATGCCGAGCACGAGCAGCGGGCAGAAGGAGGAGGCCGAGACGGCGAAGGCCAGCCCCACCGCGTCGGCGACGGGCACATTGGTGGCCACCACGCTCACGGCCAGCGGCACCGCCATGGCGAGCAGGGTCGCGAGACGGAAGTGCCGTACGCCTCGCGAGGGCAGCACATCCTGGGTGATGACACCGGCGACGGACATGGTCAGTCCGGAGGCGGTGGACAGGAACGCCGCGAACGCGCCGCCCGCGAGCAACGCCCCCAGCAGATCCCCGGCGATACCGCCGACCATCCGCTCCGGCAGCACCAGCACGGCGGCGTCCGCGTCACCGGTGAGCGAGAGTTCGGGGGCGTAGATCCGTCCGAGGGCGCCATAGACGGGCGGCAGCAGATAGAAGGCGCCGATCAGTCCGAGGACGACGAGTGTGGTGCGGCGTGCGGCGCGTCCGTTGGGGCTGGTGTAGAAGCGGACGGCGACATGCGGGAGCCCCATCGTGCCGAGGAAGGTGGCGAGGATGAGTCCGTACGTCGCGTACAGGTGATAACCGTCCCTGCCGCCGGACAGGGGCTGGGACCAACTGGCCGGATCGGAGCCGGAGGAGGCCCGCTGGGGCACTTCGGCGCCCCGCGGGAAGACCAGGGACGTTCCCGCCCCGATGCGGTGGGTGCCCCGGTCGAGGGCGACTTTTCCGTCCTCGTACGGGGTGTTGTCGATGTCGCCGGTGACGGTGAGGGTCAGCGGCGTGTCGAAATCAACGCGGACGGTGTCGTCGATGCGCACCGTGGTGTGCTCGCGGAAGAGGGCCGGCGCGTCGAAGCGGGCCCTGGGCGTGTCGTCGCCGGCCCAGGCCGCGACGAGGAAGAGCGCGGGCACCAGCAGCGCGGTGAGCTTGAGCCAGTACTGGAAGGCCTGCACAAAGGTGATGCTGCGCATGCCGCCCGCAGCGACGGCCCCGGTGACGACAAAGGCGACGACCAGGCCGCCGACCCAGTCCGGTGCGCCGGTGAGGATCTCCAGGGTCAGTCCCGCGCCCTGGAGTTGGGGCAGCAGATAGAGCCAGCCGATGCCGACGACGAAGAGGCTGGCGAGTCTGCGCACGGCGGCGGACTCCAGCCGGGCCTCGGCGAAGTCGGAGAGTGTGTACGCGCCGGAGCGGCGCAGCGGGGCGGCCACCAGCACCAGCAGGACGAGATAACCGGCGGTGTAGCCGACCGGGTACCAGAGCATGTCGGGGCCCTGGAGGAGCACAAGGCCGGCTATGCCCAGGAAGGAGGCGGCGGAGAGGTACTCGCCGCTGATGGCGGCGGCGTTGAGGCCGGGCTTCACGGTGCGGGACGCGACGTAGAAGTCGGATGTGGTGCGGGATATGCGCAGGCCGAGCGCGCCGATGAGCACGGTGGCGAGCACCACGATGGTGACGGCGGTCACCGCGTAGGTCTGGTTCACGTGGGGTTCCAGGGGAGCATGGGTCAGCGGCCTTCGACGAGCCTGGTGAAGTCCTCTTCGTTGCGCTCGGCACGGCGTACGTACCAGCGGGCCGTCAGCCACATCACCGGGTAGACCGCAACACCGAGTGCCGCCCAGACGAACGGCTCAGGTGAGGCGAGGGGGCCGTCGAAGGCGGCCGGGAGCGCGAAGAGCAGCGGCAGCGAGCCGACGAGGAGGGCGAGCGCCCCCAGTGCGTAGAGCGCGGCCCGCAGCTGGCTGCGCATCAGGGAACGCACATAGGTGGCGCCGAGTGTCGTCTGCTCGCTGATCTCGGACCGGGCGGGCGCGTGGCCCGGCGCACGCCGGGCGCTGCGCGGCACGCCGGTGACCACCTCACGGCGTGGGGGTTGCTCTGCAGACATCGTCGTCCGCTCCAGCGTCTGTAGGCGAACTCTCGGGAGCTGTGGAGTCTACGCAGGCACGATTACCTGCGGTAGGCCTGCCGGGTAAGCCTGTCGGCGACCGGCCCCGAGCCTCAGTGGCCCGTCCGCTGGGCGCAGTCGCTCAGCGCGATCTCCAGCTCGACATAGGACTCCTCGGCCCTGCGGAAGGCGACTTCGAGGGCCGCCTCGGCGCGCGGGCCGACGAGTCCCTGGGCCGACTCCTGGATCTCGTACAGCACATCCGCCCAGCGCCCGGCGGCGCTCTTCACCGTGGCGAGCAGGGCTTCGAGGTCGCGAGCGCTGCCCACCCGGGTCGCCGGCAGGCTTCGGAGCTCCTCCAGCAGTGCTTCGATGTCGGACATCAGGCCCCTTCTCCGCTTGCCCGATCAAGGTTAGGCGGCGGCCGGGGCGGCTGCCGCCGAATGGGACACCGGCTCGGTCAGCGGACGGCGCCCGTCGCCGTACGGCCCTGACGGGGCGACGAGCGGCTGCCCACGGCCGTCGAACGGTCGGCCAGGACCGGGGCGCCGGGTCAGCCCCGTGCGGTAGGGGTACCTCCCGTGCCCTTGGGGCTAACGGGGGTGCATCAGCAGATCGCGCAGTTGGCGAGCGTGACGGCGGCTGACGGCGAGCTCGGCGTCGCCCACCCGCACGGTGGTCGTCCCGGCGTCCAGGCGCAGTTCGTCGATACGGGCGAGGGCGACCAGATGGCTGCGGTGTATGCGTACGAATCCACGCGATGCCCAGCGCTCCTCAAGGGTGGACAGCGGGATGCGCACCAGATGGCTGCCCTCCTTGGTGTGGAGGCGTGCGTAGTCGCCCTGGGCCTCCACATAGGCGATGTCGTCGATCGGTACGAACCGTGTGACACCGCCCAGTTCGACCGGTATCTGCTCGGGACCGGCAACACCTCCCGGCAGGACGCCGGCTGCCGGGGCGTGCTGCGGGACAGCCGGTCCGGACGTCGCTGTGTTCGCTACGGGGGTGTGCGCGGCCGGGGTGTACGCCCCCGGGTCCACCGGCTCGGACTGCCGGAGCTCCCGCGCAGAGACGACCAGATCGCGGACCCGTCGCACGGCTTCGGCCAGCCGCTCCCTGCGCACGGGCTTGAGCACATAGTCGACAGCCTTGAGGTCGAAGGCCTGGACTGCGAAGCCCTCGTGGGCGGTGACGAACACGATCAGCGGCGGTCGCGCGAATCCGGCGAGCAGCCGGGCGACATCGAGCCCGGTCAGTCCGGCCATGTGGATGTCGAGGAAGACGACATCGATGCCGTCCTCACCGTCCGGGCCCGCCTCCAGCGCACGGCTGATGCGGCGCAGTGCCTCGGTGGCGTCCGTCGCTCCCTCCGCGCTGGTGATCCGGGAGTCGGAGCGCAGCAGGTAGAGCAGTTCCTCAAGTGCCGGTTTCTCGTCGTCGACAGCCAGTACGCGCAGCATGCTGCGGAGTGTATGCGCGCCCGGATCGCGGGACTACGGCGTGTCGTCGCCGAGACCGCCGAGCAGGTCCTCCTCGGAGAACAGGGCCAGCAGCGCAGGCGCGTCGGCCATGTCGAGATAGGCGGTCCGGCACGGGTCGCAGTGCTGCAGGTGGCCGGAGACCCGGGCGTCCTCGGCGGGGCTGAGCGCGCCGAGGACGTAGGCGCCGAGCAGCAGTTCCACATGGGCACTGTCGGGGTGCGGCACGATCATGCGACTCCCCGTTTCTTCACCTGTCACGCACACATTCTGCGGGCACCTGTCCCTGCGCCTCAAGCGAGTCGGGCGGGCGAACCCCTTCACCCTCCACCACGGTCGAAACCGCCGCCGCGTTGCGCTTGTGGCACACGGGTTGAGCACAGCGCGCACCTGGTCCGTACTCCTGGGCAACAGACCGCACCGAACGCAGCACCGCAAGCGACGAATCGAGGACGCATGAGCATGCAGCAGCGGCACCGGGACGTCGCCGCCTATGCGCTGGGCGTTCTCGAGCCCGCGGACGTCTTCCGGTTCGAGGAGCATCTGGCCGAGTGCGTGAGGTGCACGGTACAGCTCTCGGACTTCACCGCCGTCGCCGCGTCACTGGCCGAACTCGCGGGCCCCGGGCAGGTCGAGGCCCGTCCCAGCCCGCTGATGCTCGACCGGCTGACCGCTGAGGTCGCAGTGGAACGACGGCAGAGCCGCGGGCGCAGGCTGCGGCTGGTGGCGGCGGCAGCCGCGCTGATCGTGGCCCTGCCGGCGGCGACGGTCGCGCTCAGGGGTGGCAGCGGTCCGGCCGGTCAGCGGGTCGAGGCGAGGGACGCCAGGACGGGTGTCACCGCGTCCGCCGCGTTGCAGGACCGGGAGTGGGGCACCGAGGTCGCCCTGCACCTCACCGACCTCAAGGGGCCGCGCTCCTGCAGACTGATCGCCATCGGCAAGGACGGCATCGAACACCCTGTCCTCAGCTGGTCGGTGCCCGCGGGCGGCTACGGGATCGCCGGCTCCCCCGGGCACGAGGAGCCGTTGGACATCGAGGGCAGTACGGAAGTACCGAGCGGCGAGATCGCCCGCTGGGAGGTCCGTACAGTCGACGGGCAGCCGCTGGTCTCCCTCAAGTAGAGGCCTATTTGAGCAGGCGCGAGAGTCTGCGGTCGGCGAGCGGCTTCCCGCCCGTCTGACAGGTGGGGCAGTACTGCAGCGAGGAGTCGCTGAAGGAGACCTCACGGATGGTGTCGCCGCAGACGGGGCACGGCTGACCCGTGCGGCCGTGGACGCGCAGGCCGCTTTTCTTCTCGGCCTTGAGGCGGCCCGCCGCCACTCCGCGTGAGCGCTCGACCGCCTCGCTCAGCGTCGCGCGCAGTGCGTCGTACAGGGACGTGATCCCGGCCTCGTCGAGGTTCTGCACCGGCTTGAACGGCGACATCTTCGCGACGTGCAGAATCTCATCGCTGTATGCGTTGCCGATGCCCGCGATCAGGCTCTGGTCCCGCAGGGCGCCCTTGATCTGGCGTCGTTCCCCGGCGAGCAGGGCGGCGAAGGCGTCGCGGTCGAAGTCGTCGGCGAGCGGATCGGGGCCGAGGCGTGCGATGCCGGGCACCTCGGCAGGGTCGTGCACGAGATGGACTGCGAGGCGTTTGGTGGTTCCCGCCTCGGTGAGGTCGAAGCCGCCGCCCGATGCGAGGACGGTACGCAGGGCGAGCGGCCCCTTGCCTGGGCGTGGCGGCGCGGCCGGGAACTCGTCCTTCCACTGGAGCCAGCCCGCCCTGGCGAGATGTGCGACGAGATGGAGGCCGCCCGCGGTGATGTCGAGCCACTTCCCGTGCCGGTCCACGGCGGTGACCTCGGCGCCCTCGACGGCGGTCAGGGGCGGGTCGTACGTCTTGAGGACGCTGATCGCCAGCGGCAGGACGCGGACGATCTGCTGTCCCACCAGGTGATCGTCGAGGAACTCTCTCAGCGCTTCGACTTCGGGCAGCTCCGGCATGCATCCAGAGTGCCAAAGGCGCGGAAGGGTCGCAGGTTCATAGCCCGCGCAGTCCGTAGACGCGGCTCGCGGTGGTCTCGAAAACGGCGGTGCGTTCGGCGTCGGTCAGCTGATGGGTCAGGGCCCGCGCCGCCGCCACCACCTCGGCATGGCTCGCCGCGAGAAGGCACACCGGCCAGTCGGAGCCGAACATCAGCCGGTCGGTGCCGAAGGCGTCGAGGACCGTGTCGGCGTAGGGACGGAGATCGGGGGTGGTCCAGGTGGACCAGGCCGCCTCGGTGACCATTCCGGAGAGTTTGCAGACGGCGTTCGGGAGGGCCGCGAGGGCGCGCACATCGCTCCCCCAGGGCTCCAGCTCCTTGGATGCGATGGGCGGCTTGCCGAGATGGTCGAGTACGAAGGTGAGCTGGGGCAGCCGAGCCGCCGCCTGGGCCGCTGCGGGCAGCTGGTGGGGCTGCACCACGAGGTCGTAGACGAGTCCGGCGGCCGCGACGGCGGCGAGGCCGCGCTGTACGTCGGGGCGCAGCAGCCACCCGGGGTCGGACTCGCCCTGGACCTGGTGGCGGATGCCTGCGAGCCGGTCCCCGCCGGGGAGTTCGCGCAGGGCAGCGAGCGTGTCGGCGACATCGGGCGCGGTGAGGTCGGTCCAGCCGACGACACCCGCGACGAGATCGCTGCCGTCAGCGAGCGCCAGGAATTCGGGGGTCTCCTCGGCGACGGTGACCGTCTGGACGAGAACGGTTGCGCGTACGCCTGCGGCGCGCGCCTGGGGGGCGAGGTCGTCGAGCGAGAAGCTACGGCGGATGGGCGCCAGGTCGGGGCCGGTGATCCAGTCCTGGTCCCGTACGGAGAGGTCCCACACATGGTGATGGGCGTCGATGATCGCCATCGGCTCTCACAGCTCCCAGACGACGGGCAGTCCGGCATCCGCACCGTCCGCGGAGTAGTCGTGCACCACATCGAGCAGTTCGGCCATCCGGGCCTGCCAGGCGATGTTGACGGGAAGCTTCTCGAGTTCGGCGAGGAGATGGCCGTAGTCGTCGCAGTCGAGGAGGTGGAACAGGTCCGTGCCGCTGCGCCAGATGGTCCAGGAAGTGACGCCGGCGGCACTGATCGCGGCGGTCAGCTCTGCGGGTACTTCGCGGTGCGCCGCCTCGTACTCGGCGATGCGGTCGGCGCGGACCTTGGTGCGCAGGGCGACTCTCATCGGGCATCCCCGTCCTTCGGCAGCGGTCCTTCGTCGTTCTTCGGCAGGAGTCCTTCGTCGCGCAGCTCGTCCCAGAGCGCGGGCGGGACGGTGCGGGCCAGCATGTCGGCCGCGTCCCGTACTTCAGCGGCGGAGCGGGTGCCGACGAGGACGCCCGCGACGGCAGGGTGGGAGAGCGGGTAGTGGAGGGCTGCGGCACGCAGCGGGACCCCGTGGCGTTCGGCGACGGCCTTGAGCCGCAGGGCGCGCCCCAGGATCTCCTCGGGCGCGGCGGTGTAGTCGTAGGTGGCGCCGGGGCGGGGGTCGGCGAGCAGCCCGGAGTTGAAGACCCCGCCGACGACGACGCTCCTGCCGCGGGCCGCGGCCTCGGGCAGCAGTTCGGTGAGCGCGCTCTGGTCGAGGAGCGTGAAGCGTCCGGCGCACAGGACGGCGTCGACGTCGGTGTCGCGCAGGAAGCGGGTGAGCATCGGCGCCTGGTTCATTCCGGCACCGATCGCGCCGATCACGCCCTCGGTGCGCAGCCGTTCAAGCGCCGGATAGCCGTGACGGAAGGCGGCTTCCTCATGCTCGTCCGGGTCGTGCAGATAGACGATGTCGATCCGGTCGAGGCCGAGCCGCTCGAGGCTCGCCTCGATACTGCGGCGCACGCCGTCCGCGCTGAAGTCCCAGACACGGCGGTGGTCCGCGGGGACGGCGAAGCCCTGCGCGAGGTCGTCGCCGCCGGCGGGGCAGGGTTCGAGCAGCCGACCGACCTTGGTCGAGAGGGTGTACGCGTCGCGGGGACGGGTCCGCAGCGCCTCGCCCAGCCGGCGTTCGGACAGGCCGAGGCCGTAGTGGGGTGCGGTGTCGAAGGTGCGGATGCCCGCGGCCCAGGCGGCGTCGACCGCGGCGGCGGCAGCGTCGGGCTCGACGGGGGTGAACAGATTGCCGATGCCCGCGGCCCCGAAGGACAGCTCGGTGATCTCGACCGCGCTGTGTCCGAGCGTGCTCCATCGCATCCGCTGAGCCCCTCACCGTGGCGTGCGCCGATCACTTCGCCGACGATCTCGCCGATCATTTCGCCGACCACGACGAATATTCATCGGATCACTTGGGGGCGTCAACACCCTTGGAGGGGCGAGATCTTGCGCCGACCGTCCGAGCTGTCCGATCTATCGGGTGACACCGAGGAGTTCGTCGAGCTCCTCGCCCAGACTCCGCGCCAGCCGGTCGAGGTCCGGGACGGCCTTGCCGTCGGCGACCAGACCGGCATGCACACGCCCGCCGTACGTCGACAGCGCGATCGCCAGGGACTGCCCGCGGGCGAGCGGCGCCATCGGGTAGATCTCCCGCAGCGGGCAGCCGCCCAGCGACAGGGCCGAGCGCGGCAACGGCACGTTGGTCACCAGGACGTCGAAGAGCATCCTGGCCGCACCCCCGGCCAGGGGCGCGCCGAACCGGTGTGCCAGTGGCGGCAGTTGATCGGCCAGTACGGCGAGTGCCCCGGCGCCCCGCGAGGGACCGGCGGCCTTGTTGCGGTCCATGGCGGTGCGTACGGCGTCCAGCCGGGAGCGTGGATCCGGGTCGCCGACCGGCAGTTCGAGCAGATACGCCGAGAACTTGTTGCCCGATCCGGGCGGGCTGCCGGGCCTGCGCCGGGAGACGGGCACGAGGGCACGCGGGTCGGCGGCGGGCAGCGGCTCGCCGCGGTCCTCCAGCCAGCGCCGCATCCCGCCCGCGACGACGGCGAGCAGCACGTCGTTGGCGGTACCGCCCGCCGCCTTGCGTACGCGCTGGACCTCGTCGAGGTCGAGCACGGCGGTGCCGAGGCGCCGGGTGCCACTGGAGCCGGCCGTGAGTGCGGGCACGCCGCGCGGGTCGAGCCTGCTGGCCCGTACGACGGAGGCGCCGACACCGACGGCCCGGCCGAGCTCCTCGATGCGGCCCCGGGCGAAACCGGCCACCTGCCGCGGGCCCGCGAGCCAGGACGTGGGCTGTACGGTGCGCGCCCGCCGTACACCCGCAGTGCGCGCGTCGGCGATCTGGTCGAAGATTCCCGCCCCGATGGCGACGGCACGCATGCCGTCGGCCAGTGCGTGATGGAGCTTGACCAGCACCGCGAACGGACCGCCCGACTCGCCGCTCAGCAGGTACATCTCCCAGGGCGGCAGGCCCCGTTCGAGTGGCCGCTCCATGAGCTCACCGGCGATCGAGACGGCCCCGGCGGCGAAGTCGCCGTCGGGGATGCGGACCTGGTGCACATGCCGCCGTACGTCGAAGTCCTTGGCCACGGACCAGGCGGCACCGCCGACGGGCAGCAGGACGTCCCTGACCCGCATCCGCAGCCGTCGGATCGCGGCGGCGCGAGTGGCGAGCAGGTCGAGGACACGCTCGCCGCTCTGCGCCCCGGGTGCCGGGGCGAAGAAGGCGAGGGCGCCGAGATGCATCGGATGACCGGCGGACTCGAGATGCCAGAACGCCAGATCGAGGGGGGCAAGAAGCTCGCTGCTCAAAGGGTCCTCTTGTCCTAGAAGTGTCCCGGAAGGCCACGGAGTGCGCAGTCAACCGCCTGCGGTCGGTTACGGTCAAGTACGATCAGTTCACGGACAGTTAACATCAGGTGGGCATCAGCGAGCCGGTCGGTTCGGGACGATGAATTCGCACCAGACACATTTGCCACTGCCTCTCGACTCGACGCCCCAGGCCTCCGCCAGGCGGTCCACCAGCATCAGTCCACGGCCCGAGACTCCCGACTCCCCAGCCTCCCGGCGGCGCGGCAGCGCGCTGGAGCGGTCCTCGACCTCCACGCGCAGCCGCCGCTCCGGGCCGGCCAGCACCCGGGTTGTCACGATCGCGCCGCCGTCGGTGTGCATCAGCGCATTGGTGATCATCTCGTCGGCGGCCAGTTCGATCTCGTCCGACCGCTCGCGCGCACCCCACGCCCCCACCGCCGCACGGATCATGTGCCGGGCCGAGCGCAGGGCCTCCGGGTCGTTCTGGCCGACATGCTGCTGCAGCCGGCCGCCCGACTGCGGTGTGAACGCACCCCTGCGACGCAACAGCAGGAGCGCCACGTCGTCGTCGCCGCCGCGCTCGTCCACCACCTCGCACAGGCGGTCGGCGAGCAGTTGCAGATCCTTCGGTCCTGAGCGCACCAGGGCGGTGAGCAGCTGCATTCCGTCGTCGAGATCGGCACCGGGCTGCTCGACAAGACCGTCGGTGCACAGCAGGAGGGTCTGTCCTGGGTCCAGTTCGACGGTGCTGACGGGGTATTCGAGCCGCCCGAACTCCGCCGAGAGCCCCAGCGGCAGCCCGCCCTCCACCGGCAGCCTGCGGCAGTCGCCGTCGTTGTCCCTCAGCAGCGGGTCAATGTGCCCGGCGCGCACCAGCTGGACCACGCCGGTCGTCAGATCGGCCTGCGCGTACAGGCAGGTCGCGAAGCGTTCGGTGTCCAGTTCATGGAGGAAGACGGAGGCACGCGCCATCACGGTGGCCGGGGTGTGCCCCTCGGCCGCGTACGCACGCAGCACGATCCGCAGCTGCCCCATCACCGCGGCCGCATCGGTGTCATGCCCCTGTACGTCGCCGATGACCGCGCCGACCCGTCCGCCGGGCAGCGCGATGATGTCGTACCAGTCGCCGCCGATGTCCCGGCCGAGCCGCGCGGAGCGGTAGCGCACCGCGATCTGAGCCCCGGGCACCTCGGGGATCCGGCGCGGCAGCATCGCCTGCTGCAGCCCTTCGGCGAGGTCGTGGTCCTGTTCGTACAAGACAGCGCGCTGCAGGCTCTGCGCGATGCTGCTGCTGAGCGCGACCAGCAGGTTGCGCTCGTCGGGGCTGAAGCCGATCTTGTCGCTGTAGAGCAGGCCGAGTGCTCCGATGGGGCGGGCCTGGGCGATCAGTGGCAGATAGGCCGCCGAGCTGATGTCGAGCCCTTTGATGTGCGGCCACAGCAGCGGATAGGACTCGGCGAAGTCCCGTGGGGACTCGATGAAACGGGGCGCGAGGGTGCGGACCACCTCGCTCATCGGGTACTGCTCGTCGACGCGCGTGTAGCGGGTGCCGGGCACGAAGGAGCCCTCGGGCCCCTCGGCGACCAGATGGATCCGGCCCGCTTCAAGCAGCCCCATGACCAGGCTGGTGGCCCCGAAGTGCTCCAGGCCGTGCGAGTCCTTCAGTACGTCGATGACGTCCTGGACGGTCCGCGCGTGGGCGAGGGCCGCGGTGGTGCTCTCGACGACACTGGTCCGCCTGAGCCGGTCGGCGTCGGCCTCCACGCGCGCGGTGGAGTCCGCGAGCTCCTCGGCGGCGTGGCGGACGATGCCGATGATCCGCAGCGGACGGCCTGTCTCGTCGCGGCGGACGGCCGCCTGCGTGTGGGCCCAGTGCAGGCTTCCGTCACGGCGGCGGATTCGGAAGTACGCGCCGTAGTGGTCACTGCCGTTCTTGAGCGCCTGTGCCACCAGCGCGTCCAGCCGGGCGGCCTCGTCCGTCGGCACCCGGGACGCGAGACTTTCCGGGCGGCCGTCGTAGTCACCGGATGGCATGTCGAACACCTCGAGAGCGGGCTGGTCCATGTGCATCAGCCCGCTGACCAGGTCCCAGTCGAAGCTGCCCATGCGGTTGAGGGTGAGGCTCAGATCCGGGTCGGCCGGCCAGTCGTCGGGGAGCGACAGGTCACCCGCTGCCCGATCAACCATGGAGCCACTCTGCCATCATTTGTCGGATTCTTCGACCGATTCGGACCGATCCGCTCAGCCCTGGACGGTGACCGGCTCCGCCGGCGCCTCGGAGGGCAGCAGCAGGTCCGGCTCGGAGGGCGTGACCCCCTCCTGGGAGGGCACGTCGGGCTCGACCGGCGGCGGCACCACGTCGCTCGGCGTGTCCGGCACCGGTTCGACGGGCGGGCTGACCGGCTGCTCGGGCGGGGAGGCGCTGCTGGTGCCGTCGCTCGGCGCGGTCGAGTCGCCGGGCGGCGTCGAATCACCGGGCCCGGGCGGCTCGGTGACCGGCGGGTAGACGAAGATGTCGTCCGGGGTCACGGGCGGGAGCACATCGGGCCGCTTGTCCTCCTCGCCGTCGGTCCCGGTCTTCCGTTCGATCCAGGTGTTGTTGATGACGTTGACGATCACCAGGCTGTTGATGATCTGGACCGTGGGCTTGATGACGACCACCTTGTCGGGCTGGTAGCCCGACCAGGCCTGGCCCGTGTGGACCACGGCGCCCTTGACGGCGACCGGCGGCTTCAGCGGGTTCCCGCAGGCGCATCTGACCCTCGGCGCTCCGTTCCCGTCCACGAGCACGGCGGTCCCGGCCTGCAGCACGGACTGGTAGCTGGTGGCGGATCCGTGCCGGTATCCGTGGTTGGTGACCCGGGTGTCGGCGCGCAGGACGACGGGGGTCAGTCCCCGCAGAAATTCGGGGATGTCGGCCTGGGATACGCCGGCGGCCCGGCCGAAGGCGCGCGCCTTTGCCTGGTCCGTGCTCAGGAACGTCACCTGCTGCTCGACGTCGCAGCTGCCCACCGACTGGGTGCCGCCGTAGAGACCGGGCGTCGCGCCGGAGAGGGTGCGCAGCGTCTGGCCCCTGCTGGGGCTCGGATCGCTCGACGGCACGGGCGGCGGAGGCGAGGGCGCGTCCGCGGAGATGGCTGTGGTGGCGGTGTACGGGTCCGGGCCCTGGGCCGCGGCGGGCTGGAGGAAGACCTCTCCCCGCGCGTCGGCCGCGCTGCTGGCTCCGCCGCAGCCGGCGACCAGGAGCGCGACACAGAATGCGGCGGCAACCGCGGCGTACCGACGACGTTTGGGTGGACGCACGAAGTTCTCCCGCCTCTTCACCCTTGCTTGTTCCTCTATTTGTTCCTCAAGTTCTGCCGGATTCCCGCAACCCCCGCGACTTGAACGCGTTCAAGTTAGCCCCTAGTCTCGACCCCAAGGGAGTTGAACGCGTTCAAGCCTGGGGTGGGTGCGTGATGTCCGTACTGGTCAACGTGATCGTGATGCTCGGCATGCTGGTGGTCGTGCCCGCGGGACTGCGCCTCATGGACGCCGTCGAGCTCGCGTCCATTCGGCGGATCTGGCCGGCGTTCGCCGTCCCGGGAGCACTCGCGCTCTGGCTGCCACGCTCGACGCCGGCCGCCGTACTCGCGACCGTCTACGCGCTCGGCACACTCGCCCTCGCCGTCCAGGCCCCGCGCCGACTGGCCCGTACCCACTCGCTCGCGCCCGCCGAAATCGCACAGCTCACCGCGCTGGTGACCCCGTCCGTCGCCGGGCTCGCGCTCGTCGCGGAACGCTCCGGACACGAGCTCTTCGGCTTCAGCCTGCCGATCCTGGCGCTGACTGTGCCTCACTTCCACTTCGCCGGCTTCACCGCGGCGCTGGTGGCGGGCCTGGTCTGCCGTGCGACGGCCGGCCGCGCCGGGCGCTTCGCCGCACTCAGCGTGCCGCTGGGCACCCTGCTCGTGCTGGCCGGCTACTTCCTGGACGACTGGGCCGAACTGCTCGGGGCACTCGTCCTGACCGCAGGCATGTGGACCGTGGCGCTGCTGACCTGGCGCGATGTCAGAACCGGCGGACGCGACCGGTTCACGCGCACCCTGCTGGCCGTCTCCGCCGCCGTCCTGGTGGCGACCATGCTGCTCGCCCTGAGCTGGGCGCTCGGCGAGGCCACCGGCCTGCCCCACCCGAATCTCACCTGGATGGCCGCAACCCACGGCCTCGGCAACGCCCTCGGCTTCGCGCTCTGCTCGGTGCTCGCCTGGCGACGACTCAAGGAGACGACCGTATGAACAGCGTCCGCCCCACGACCGGCCGCACGCTCAGCTATCCCGAGGTCGGCGCCACCCGGCTCGGCCCACTGCCCGACGGCTACCACCATCTCCACCACACCACGCTCATCGGCCGCGGCCGCGCCGTCTTCGATGCGGCGGGCGAGGCGGTCACCACCTGGCGGATGCACCGCGGCTCGGGGGCCCGGGTGCGCACCGGAGCCGTGCGCGCCGAGCCCGGCGCCCGGCTCCAGGTCTCGATCGGCGTGGGACCGCTGCGGTTCACCGCGCCGTGCGAGGTGGTCTGGACGGCGTACGAGAAGGACCGTACGGGCTTCGCGTACGGCACGCTGGCCGGGCATCCCGAGCGCGGTGAGGAGTCCTTCGTCGTCGACATCCGGGACGACGGCTCGGTGTGGTTCACGGTCATGGCGTTCAGCCGCCCCGCCCGCTGGTACCCCCGGCTCGCGGGCCCGCTCGTGCCCGTGCTGCAGAAGTGGTACGCCAAGCGGCTGGGTCATACCGTGCGGCGCCTTGCCGCGGACCGATACTGGAGGTGATGGAGTGGTTCACAGACAGCGACTACTGGCTCAGCCGGCTGGTCTTCCAGCGGGCGCTGGCCGCCGTGTATCTGGTTGCCTTCCTCACCGCAGCCCTGCAATTCCGGGCGCTGATCGGCGAGCGGGGCATGCTGCCGGTGCCCGCGTACGTACGCCGGGTGTCGATGCGGCGTGCGCCGAGTCTGTTCCAACTGCGCTATTCCGACCGGCTCTTCGCCCTCTGCGCCTGGGCCGGCGTCCTGCTCTCGGCGGCTCTGGTGGCGGGCGCCGCCGACCACATCCCGCTGGCTGCCGCGATGGTGTGGTGGGCGGCACCGTGGGTGCTCTATCTGTCGATCGTCAATGTCGGTCAGACCTGGTACGCCTTCGGCTGGGAGTCACTGCTCCTCGAGGTGGGCTTTCTCGCCGTCTTCCTCGGCAATGAGCGCACCGCCCCGCCGGTGCTCGTGCTGTGGCTGCTGCGCTGGGTGCTGTTCCGGGTGGAGTTCGGCGCGGGACTGATCAAAATCCGGGGCGACGAGTGCTGGCGCAATCTGACCTGCCTCTACTACCACCATGAGACCCAGCCGATGCCGGGCCCCCTGAGCTGGTTCTTCCACCATCTGCCGAGACCCTTCCACCGGGTGGAGGTGGCGGCCAACCATGTGACCCAACTCCTGGTCCCTGTGCTGCTGTTCACCCCTCAGCCGATCGCGAGCGCGGCTGCCGGAATGATCGTGCTCACCCAGCTGTGGCTGGTGCTGTCCGGCAACTTCTCCTGGCTGAACTGGATCACGATCGTCCTCGCCCTCTCCGCCGTGGACGGCTCCCTCATCGCGGATCCGCCCGCGCTGCCCGACTCCCCGGTCTGGTACGAGGCCGTGGTCATCGCCGTGAGCGCGCTGCTTCTCGGCCTGAGTTACCGCCCGGCGCGCAATCTGCTCTCCCGGCGGCAGTCGATGAACCGCTCCTACGATCCCTTCCATCTGGTCAACGCCTACGGCGCGTTCGGCACGGTCGGACGGGTGCGCCATGAGCTGGTGATCGAGGGCACGGACGAGAAGGCGCTCCACCAGGGCACGGTGTGGCGGGAGTACGCATTCAAGGGCAAGCCCGGGGACGTACGCAGACTTCCGCACCAGTTCGCCCCGTACCATCTGCGGCTCGACTGGCTGATGTGGTTCGCCGCGCTCTCCCCC
This sequence comes from Streptomyces sp. NPDC005408, assembly GCF_040606445.1. NCBI lineage: Bacteria > Bacillati > Actinomycetota > Actinomycetes > Kitasatosporales > Streptomycetaceae > Streptomyces > Streptomyces sp. NPDC005408. The sequence goes on from NZ_JBEXEX010000029.1 coordinate 17,026, forward strand.
GCCTATGCGCACCCCTGGTTCGGACCCTTCATGGAGCGGCTGCTCGACGGGGACCGGGACACGCTGCGGCTGCTGGGCCGCAATCCGTTCCCCGACGCCCCGCCCGCGTATGTCCGCGCCAGGCTGTACCGCTACCGGTACACGACCTGGCGCGAACTGCGGGCCACCGGCGCCTGGTGGCACCGGACCTATGTGCGCGAGTTCCTCAGGCCGACCAGGCTACTTTGAACACCCAGGCGATCTTCCCGGCCCTGCGGGCCGCGGCCGGGACGTCGATCACCAGCTTCCCGCCGGTCGTCCGCCAGGTCAGCGGTCGCTCGTACCCGAGCATCGTCACCTTGTCGCCGGGCCTGACCGGAACCGGAGCCTCGACGGTGAGTGTGCTGCCCGGCTCGGCGAGCGAGTGGATGTAGAAGGCCTTGTTCGGACGGATCGTGAAGCGCAGATCCTCACCGAGCTGCGGCATGCGCGCCCAGTACGTACTGCCGTAGATCGCCTCGCCGTTGACCTTCAGCCACTGGCCCGTCTCCCGCAGCCTGCGCTCCATGATCTCGGGGATGGTGCCGTCGGCGCGCGGCCCGATGTCGAGGAGGAAGTTGCCGTTCTTGGAGACGATGTCGACGAGTGAGTGCACCACTTCCTCGGTCGTCATATAGCGGTCGTCGGGCGTGGCCGCGTTGTAGCCGTAGCTGAAGGGGTCCAGGCCCCGGCTCGACTCCCACTTGTCGGTGACGATCGAGTCGTACGTCGTGTACTCGGGGGTCGTGAAGTCGTGCGGGCCTATGCCCGAGCGGTTGTTGACGGTCACGTCGACGGGCCTGGCCCGGTTCTTGGCATGGTTGAAGTACTCGGCCAGGACCCGGTGGCTGTCATTGGCGCCGCCGATGTCGCACCACAGGAGCTCGGGGTCGTAGCCGTGGATCAGCTCCAGCATCTGCGGGGCCTGCAGATCCTTGATGTAGTCGCCGGGCCGGTGACCGGTGTACGGAACGGGCTCCAGGGTGTACGGATTGCGCGGGGCGTGCCCCATCCAGGGGTTGTCGGGGTTGAACCACTCCGGCATCGAGAAGTACAGACCGCGATGCAGCTCGGGGGCGTAGCGGCGCGAGGCATCGAAGAGTTCCTTGATCAAGTCGCGCTTCGGGCCCATCTTCACGGAGTTGCGGTCGCTGACCTTGGTGTCCCAGAGGGCGAATCCCTCATGGTGCTTGGAGGTCAGCACGTGGTACTGCGCGCCCGCGTCCCGGAACAGCTCGACCCAGGAGCGCGGATTGAAGCGCTCGGCCCGGAACCGCGGGATGAAGTCGTCGTACGCGAAGGACTCTCCGTACGTCTGACGGTGGTAGGCGTACGTCGCGTTGTTGGGGTCCTGCATGTGGTTCCAGTACCACTCGGCGTACTGTTTGCCGACCGGCGCCCAGGCGGGCACGGAGTAGACACCCCAGTGGATGAAGATCCCGAACTTCACGTCCTGGAACCAGTACGGCGCCTGATGGGTGCTCAGCGAGGCGTCGGTGGGCTGGTAGTCGGCCACGCCGAGGGCGAGCGGGCGACGGGCGGCCGCCGCCTGCTGGCCACGGCCGCGGGCCACGACCGTGCCGTCCTGCGTGGTGCCGGGCTGCGTGCCGGGCGCCCGGCGGATACCGATGCGGACCCTGGCCTGTTCGCCGGGGGCGAGCCGGGTGACGGCGGCGGGGGCGACAGTGCGGGCCCCGGGGACGTCGACGGAGAGGCTGAGGGCGTCGGAGGCGAGGATGCCGACGGTGCCCGCGTTGATGACGGTGGCCTCGACGCTCTGTGCGCCGGAGTCGAGCAGCGATGCGGTGGAGTGCGCGTTCCGCAGCGCCAGTGCCCGTCCCTCGGCGGCCGGCTGGAGGGTGAGGGCGAAGATGTGGAGTGAGCTCTTGTTGGGCTGGGCCGGGTTGGTGACGGGCAGGGTGAGCGCCACGGCCTCCTTGGTGGAGTCCATGGCGAGTTCGGCGGGCGCGATGACGACCTGGTGCGGGTCCTTCTGTCCGTCGGGCTTGTAGCGGTACGGAGCGGTGAGCCGGCCGCTGCCCGAGTACCAGTCGGGCCCCCCGAGTGCCGAGGTCTGGGTGCTGCCGTCCGCGTAGTGGACGGTGGCCTTGCCCGATGCCGCGCCGTAGCTGCCGGCGACGAGGAACAGGCCCGAGAGATAACGGCCCTTGGGGAGATCGATGCGCTGTCCGAGGGCGACGATGTTGTTCTTGGCTCCCGCCGTGGCGGCGGGGAAGAGATAGGCGATGCCGTCGATCTCCAGCCGCCCGGAAGGGAGTTCCTCGCCGGGGAAGGTGTAGCCGGAGCCGTCGAAGTTGCCGCCGCGGGCGTCGGCGGTGTCGATGCCGTCGTTGTCGAACCAGTTCTCCAGCGGTACGGGCACGGCGGCGGGAACCGTGCTCCAGTCTCCGCCCCGATCGCCCTCGCGTATCTCTGCCGCCGTCAACGGGCTCGCATCGGCTGTGGCCGGGTGTCCAAGGGCAGCGCCGACTGCCGCCCCTGCCGTCATTCCGAGTACATGGCGCCTGGGAAGTTCGGTCATGAGGTCCGATGATTGAAGCGTGACAGAGACCTGTCAATGCTCTCAACCAGACGGAAGCCAACTTTCTTACCTCAGTCATCGGATGACCGATGATGGCCTTCACCGAGTGACTCTGTTAGTTGTAGTCTCGCGGCCACCGAGGCACGACCGGCCTCACCGTGGAAGGGGACCGCACCCATGGACCTTGAGCTCGTATCGCGCGCGTTATCGACGCTCCCGGTGGACGACGAACATCCGTACCGCACAGGACCGTGGCAGCCGCAGACCGCCGAGTGGCGGGCCGACGACCTGGAGGTGATCGGCGAGATACCCGCCGACCTCGACGGCGTCTATCTCCGCAACACCGAGAACCCGGTGCACCCGGCGCTCAAGCTCTACCACCCCTTCGACGGGGACGGCATGATCCATGTGGTCGGCTTCCGCGACGGAAAAGCCTTCTACCGCAACCGTTTTGTGCGCACGGACGGCTTCGAGGCCGAGCAGAAGGCGAAGCAGTCGCTGTGGGCGGGCATCGCCGAGCGGCCCTCACTGTCACTGCGCGAGGACGGCTGGGGCGCACGCACCAGGATGAAGGACGCCTCCAGCACGGACATCGTCGTCCACGCCGGACAGGCGCTGACCAGCTTCTGGCAGTGCGGCGACGTCTACCGTCTTGACCCGCTCACTCTCGAAACGGTCGGCAAATCACCCTGGGCGCCTGACTGGGGAGTCTCCGCCCACACCAAAGTCGACGAGGCGACCGGCGAGCTGCTCTTCTTCTCGTACGCGACCGAGGCTCCGTATCTGCGCTACGGCGTCGTGGGACCCGACAACCGCCTCAAGCACCTCACCGACGTCCCCCTGCCGGGCCCGCGCCTGCCGCACGACATGGCGTTCACTGAGAACTACGCGATCCTCAACGACTTCCCGCTCTTCTGGGACCCGGAGCTGATCTCCCAGGGCAAGTACGCCTCGCGCTTCCACCCCGAACTGCCGAGCCGCTTCGGCGTCGTACCGCGGCTCGGCACCGACGTCCGCTGGTTCGAAGCCGATCCCACCTATGTACTGCACTTCACCAATGCGTACGAGGACGGCGACGAGATCGTCCTGGACGGCTTCCACCAGGGCTGCCCCGAACCGGCCGACCCGCGCGGCGAGGGCATCTACCAGCGAATGTTCCGCTTCCTCGCGATCGAGCGGCTTCAAACCCGGCTGCACCGCTGGCGGCTCAACCTCCGTACGGGGAAGGTGAAGGAGGAGCAACTGAGCGAGCGCTTCACGGAGTTCGGCATGATCAACCCGGACCGCGGCGGCCGCTCCTACCGCTATGCGTACGCCTCGACCCAGCGGCCCGGCTGGTTCCTGATGGACGGCATCGTCAAGCACGACCTGACGACGGGAAGCGAGGAGCGATACGCGTACGGGGACGGGGTGTTCGGCAGTGAGACGGCCATGGCTCCGCGCACCGGCTCGGCCGGGGAGGACGACGGCTACCTTGTTACGCTGGCCACCGATATGAACGCCGATCGTTCCGAGTGCCTGGTCTTCGACGCCGCACGCCTGAGCGACGGTCCAGTCGCCCGGGTGCGCCTTCCGGAACGGATCTCCAGCGGCACCCACTCCACCTGGGCTCCAGGATCCGCGCTCCCCGGCTGGCTCGAAGGCCCCGCGGACACCCCCTAGGAGCCTGGGAGCACCGTGACCGAGGAGTCGGCGACCCTGCTGCAGGCCGGCGGACAGAACGCGATCGCGGTCACCCTCGGCCTGCTCGGCGACGAGTGGACGCTGCTGATCCTGCGCCATGCGCATCTGGGAGTACGCCGCTACCAGGACTGGCGCGACCAGCTCCCGATCTCGGACGCGGTGCTCACCGGACGGCTCGGCAGACTCACCGGGCACGGCCTGCTGACCCGCGACGCCTACCGGCAGCGGCCCGTGCGGTACGAGTACCGGCTCACCCCGCGCGGGCTCGCCGTGTGGCCGGTGCTGGTCTCCATCTGGGGCTGGGAGTTCCGCTGGGTCGCGGGCCAACGCGATGAGCTGCCGTGGATGCGGCACCGCTCCTGCGGGCGCAACAGCGAGCCGGTGATGATCTGCGACGGGTGCGGCGAGCGGACCGGGCAGCGCGATGTGCGCTCCGTCCTCGGGCCGAGCGGCGAGGCCGCCCGTTCCATCCCGGCGGCCGCGACACGGCGGCGCAGTACGTCCGGGGACGGGGGCGCGGCCGGTCTCTTCCCGGAGACGACCGCGCTGATCGGCAACCGCTGGTCGGTCGCGCTGCTCGGCGCGGCCTTCTTCGGCGTGCACCGGTTCGGGGAGTTCCAGCAGCGGCTCGGCGCACCGCCGGCGATGGTCGCCGACCGGCTGAGGACCTTCTGCGCGCTGGGAGTTCTCCGGGCGGCCGGCCAGGACTACCGGCTCACCGCCAAGGGCCGGGCGTTCTTCCCGGTGGTGATGACGCTGATCGACTGGGGCCAGCGCTGGTACGCGGCGCCGGAGGGGCCCGCGCTGGTGTCCGTACACCGTTCCTGCGGGCGGGAGTTCTCGCCGCGGCTGGTATGCGCAGAGTGCGGGGAGCGGCTGGTGGAGCGCGATGTGCTCGTCGTCGACGGGGTGCGGGCGGCTCCTTGACCTTCCGTGCCCCCTGCCTGTGGGGGCAGGGGGCACGGCGGCGAAGCGATCCGCTCAGTCGATGCCGGGCAGGATATGCGGCTCGGCGAGGTCTTCCTCGTAGCCGGCCAGCCTGATCGGGGCCGATCGGGCCCAGACTTCGAGACTGCCGAGTTCGTCGGACCGGGCGGTCCGTTCGCCGCTGCGTTCTTGCGGGCGTTTGTCGTGCTTCTTGACTTCTGATGTCACCGCGCACTCCTCTGTGTCGCGTAACTGGGACAAGGGCAGTTCGGGTCGCGGTGGCGCCGTTACTCGGGCGGGACCGCAGCCTGGTTGCAGGCTTGTCCCAGGACGGCCAAGGGAGATTCGTGGATCCCTTGGTGGCGTCCGTTCACCCCAGGGTAACCATATGAGCAGGCCCCTGCTCGATGGGGCCTGTAAATCTCCTGTAAACCCGCTCAATACCGGCCAACGATCTATCCCTGTGCGGGGCTTCGTGGGATCGTACGCGGATGATTTCCGGGCGAGCACAACGCAGCCTCGAAGGCAGAACGGCCCTGGTGACGGGGGCTTCGCGGGGTATCGGGCGCGCCGTCGCCGGGGCACTGGCCACAGCCGGGGCGAAGGTGGTGGTCACCGCACGGGACACGGATGGAGTAACGGAGGCCGTGGCCGGGCTGCGGAAGGCGGGCGCGCAGGCAGCGGGCTGCGTGGGCAGCGTCGGGGACCCGGACCATCTCGGCCGGTGCACAGCGCTCGCGATGCGTAAGTTCGGGAGCCTCGACATCCTGATCAACAACGTCGCGACCAACGCCCCCTACGGTCCGCTGATGGAGGCCGATCCCGACGAGTGGCGGCAGGCGTTCACGGTGAACGTCGAGGCTGCGCTGCGGCTGGCACAGCTCGCCTGGCGGGCCTGGATGCGCGAGCACGGCGGCGCGGTGGTCAACATCTGCACCGAGGGCACCCATGGCGTCGGCCCGAATGTCGGCGCGTACGGCACCAGCAAGGCGGCGCTGCTGCACCTCACGCAGCAGCTCGCGGGCGAACTCGCCCCGGGTGTACGCGTGAACGCCGTCTCACCGGGGCTCATACGCACCGAGATGGCGCGCTTCGTCTGGGAAGGCGCCGAGCGGCGCATCGCCGAAGGGCTGCCGCTGGGCCGGATCGGCGAGCCGGACGACGTGGCGCGGGCGGTGCTGTGGCTGGTCTCCGACGAGGCGGAGTGGGTGACGGGGGCCGATCTGCTGGTGGACGGCGGTACGAGGGTGCGCGCTGCTGCGGGCACCGGCTCGTACGCCGTCCACGATCAGCTGAGAACGTCTACCAGTTCGCCGGAGCGTAGTCCTTGAGGAAGCAGCCGAAGAGGTCCTCGCCGTCTTCGCCGCGCACGATCGGGTCGTAGACGCGGGCCGCGCCGTCGACCAGGTCGAGCGGGGCGTGGAAGCCCTCGTCGGCGAGACGCATCTTGTCGGGGTGCGGGCGCTCGTCGGTGATCCAGCCGGTGTCGACGGCGGTCATCAGGATGCCGTCGCTCTCGAACATCTCCTGGGCGCTGGTGCGCGTGAGCATGTTCAGCGCGGCCTTGGCCATGTTGGTGTGCGGGTGGCCCGCGCCCTTGTAGCCGCGGCTGAAGACGCCCTCCATCGCGGAGACGTTCACCACGTAGGTGCGCTTGGCCGCGGCGGCGGCCATCGCCGGGCGGAGCCGGCTGATCAGGATGAAGGGCGCGGTGGAGTTGCACAGCTGCACTTCGAGGAGCTCGACCGGGTCCACCTCGGAGACGGTCTGGATCCAGCTGTTGGTGTCGTGCAGATCGGGGACGAGACCGCCGGCGTCGATGGCGGTGCCGGCAGCGATGCGCTCGAGGGATGCGGAGCCGCTGACAAGTGCGAGGTCCGTCACGTCCTGGGCGCTCAGGCCCTCGCCCGCGGCGGAGGGCAGCGCGGCGACGGAATCCACGGCGCCGCTGCCGAAGGTGCCGATGACGTGGGCGGGCGGCAGCTCGCCTGCGGGCAGCGGCGCGGACTCGGCGGCGACCAGTTCGCTGTAGGCGCCCGGGGAACGGCGTACCGTCTGGGCAGCGTTGTTGATCAGGATGTCCAGCGGGCCCTCGGCGGCTACCGAGTCGGCGAGCGCGACGACCTGGGCCGGGTCACGCAGATCGATGCCGACGATCTTGAGGCGGTGGATCCACTCGTCGCTGTCCGGCATCGCCTTGAAGCGGCGGATCGCGTCGTTGGGGAAGCGGGTGGTGATGGTGGTGTGGGCACCGTCACGCAGCAGCCGCAGCGCGATGTACATACCGATCTTGGCCCGGCCGCCGGTGAGGAGAGCGCGCTTGCCGGTCAGATCGGTGCGGGCGTCGCGGCGGGCGCGGTTCTCGGCCGCGCACTTCTGGCACAGCTGGTGGTAGAAGGCGTCGACCTCGACATAGCGGGTCTTGCAGATGTAGCAGGACCGGGGGCGCTGGAGTATGCCCGCGATCGCGATCTCTCCGGTGACCGAGGAGGACGGCAGCAGACCCTCGGTCTCGTCGTCGATGCGCTCGGCGGATCCGGTCGCGGTGGCCTCGGTGACCGCCTTGTCGTTGGCGGTCTTGGCGGCCCGGCGCTCCTGGCGGCGGCGCTGCTTCACGGTGCGGTAGATGCCTGCGGTGGCACGGCGCACGATGATCGCGTCGGGGTGGTCGACATCCAGCTTGTCGAGCTCGTCGAGCACGCTGAGGCAGACGGCCAGGCGCTCCGGGTCGATGCCCTGGCCGAACACCGGGCTGTCCTCTGTCACCGTCATTGCCTTTGCCGTTCCTCGGTCACTCGTACGCAGTGGGTTTTCAAAAGCGCAACTTTACCGAGCAAAAGGGTGACGACAAAATCTCGTGACCAGGGGCTTCGCCCAGGACCCCGGTCCTAGGGGGTGTCATCCGGCCTGATCCGAAAGACACCCTCTAAGGCGAAGCCCCCGCCTGCCCCGACCTGCTCAGGCAAAGAGGCCGGTCAGCCAGGTCCCCCACGCCTCCTCGTTCTTCTTCGCGTCCGCACCACGGGCGAAGTCGTGCACGCTCACGCCGACCGGCGCACCGAAGTGGTTGCGGCCGAAGACGCGGTACATCGCCTCGTCGGTGCGGAGCCCGATGAAGTACGGATTGCGGTAGTCGAGGACCGCGTCCACCTGACCGGCGCCGGGCAGCTCGACCCGTACCGTCGCACCCTCGGTCGCGTCGTCCGCCAGCCCGAGTCCGCGGCTGACGACCTCGAGACCGCCCGGGGTGTTCGACGCGGCGGGAGCGTCCAGGGTCGCGAAGGTGGCGGCGCGGCCGGTGAAGTGCTTGAGGTACTGCTGCAGGGTGTGCAGATAGAAGTCGGTGTGCTTGTTGGCCCCGTCGTACTGGTTGTCCCAGTCCTCGACCAAGATGCCGCTGTGCACATAGCGGACCCAGGAGCCGCCGCCCTCACGCGGCTCGATGACATGGTCGAGCTGGTTGAGGGTCTGCTGCGTGATGCCTTCGGCATTCTCGGTGCGGCCGGTCAGATGGCGCGGCGGGTCCCATTCGGTGACGGTGCTGCCGTAGGGCCCGGCGCCGCCCTTTTTGGGCTCGTACTCCATGGGCCACAGCCAGCCGGCCGTGCCGGTGGTGATCGCCTCCCAGACCTCTTCGGGGCTCGCGTCGACCTCGAACTCGCGGACGATCTCGAATTCCTTGGACATGGTGACTCCTGATACTCAGGCGCTCTGGGGCGCGTAGACGATGTGCTGGACGCCCGAACCGGGCGACTTGGCCTGAGCGCTCCGGGTCATGACGACTCCTCGATGGCCGGTGGGCTTTTCACCGTGGGGTGGAGGGCGACGACGATGCGGTGCTCGCGGCCGCCCGGCGCGTCCTCGTCGTGGTACTTGGCGATCAGCGCGCCGACGCCCTGCGTGAGCTCCGCCACGAAGGCGGCCCGATCGGCAGCGGAGGCGAAGCGCACCTCGCCGTCCAGTGCATAGGTCGCCAGCCGCTTGCGGGCCTTGGCGGCGCCCGTGATCAGGGTGCCGACATCGCGCACGAGCCGCGCGGCGACCGCAAGCATCCAGCGGGCGGAGAGCTGGTCGCGGAAGCGGGCCGGGTCGGGCTGCACGGCGGCCAGGGCGAGCGGTGAGATGACGTACGAGGCCGCGGTGGCCCGCATCAGCCGCTCGGTGACATTGCCCTTTCTGCGCTCGCCGGCGAGCTCGACCAGGCCGTGCCGCTCCAGCGCCTTGAGGTGGTAGTTCACCTTCTGGCGGGGCAGCCCGACCCGGCCGGCCAGCATGGCCGCCGACGCCGGACCGGCAGCGAGCTCGGCGAGCAGCCGGGAGCGCATGGGGTCCAGCGAGACGGCGGCAGCCGCCGAGTCCTCGATCACGGTCACGTCCAACATGACTTCACCATCTCACCGACAACTTTTTTTGTCCAGACTCATTTCACTGTCGGTGAGTCTTCGCCGTCGCGATCACCAGGCCGCCGACCGGGTGGCCGAATCCCACCCCGCCGTCGCCCCCGCCGGCTGGCAGGTCCTCGTTGCGTCCGCGTCCCTCCTCTACGGCGTCGTGGTCAACGTCGACGACGGTCCCGCCGCCGCCCCCGACCCGGCGTTCGCCGACGCCGCCCGCGAGCTGCGGGCGGCCGGTGTGCGGGTGCTCGGGTACGTGGACACCGACTACGGGCCGCGGCCGGGCCGTCGCGCGCGAGGCATGATCGCCCGCCTCGCCCATGATCGCGGCATGTCCGTGGGACTCAAGAACGACCTGCCCCAAGTCGCCCAGCTGGTAGGGGACTTCGACTTCGCGGTGAACGAGGAGTGCGCCCAGTACGACGACTGCGCGGCCCTGACGCCCTTGGTGAAGGCCGGGAAGGCGGTCTTCCATGTCGAGTACGCGCTGCCGGTCGACAAGTTCTGCGAGCGGGCCCGCAAGCTGGGGCTCAGCTCCATGCGCAAGAAGCTCGATCTGGGGGTGTGGCGGCAGCCGTGCCGAGGGGGGCTCTCTTCAGGACGCGGCGAGCACCGCCTGTACGGTCTTGCCGCCCCCGGGCCCGCCCCGTACCGCGAAGTGCTGCGCGAGCTCGCGCACCATCACGATGCCCCGCCCGCCCTCGTCCGTGTCCAGCGGCGAGCACAGCCGCGGGTGGACCGGACTGGCGTCCTCCACCTCGACGGTGACCAGCCCCGGGTTGACGTGCAGCCGCAGCCGGCAACTGCTGCGGCCGTGCCGGGTGGCGTTGGTGACCAGCTCGGACACGACCAGGGTCGCGTCCTCCACCTGGTCACCGGACACCACTTCGCCGCAGCCCCGGGTGAGATACACCGTTGTCAGATGCCGTGCCCAGCGGGCGGACGTCTCCGCCTGCGGCAGGAGATACGTCGCGCATGCGGCGCGCCGACGTGAGCGCCTGTGCGCACGCATGTCATCACTCCTTTTCCGATCGAAACCAGCCAGGAAAACCGAGTGGGGCGGTCGTTGGCGGTCGAAGCGCAACGACAGGCCCCTCACCCCTCTGATTCCCGTACGGCGTGATCGGCAATCGGCCATGCCGCCGCAATACGGACTCAGAGCACCGGCTGCCCCTTGCCGAGCGCGATGACTCCGTTCTTGGAAACGGTGTAGAGCTCCTGGTCACGCTCGGGATTGACGCCGATCGTGGCGCCGGGAGGGACATCGACGTTCTTGTCGAGAATCGAGCCGCGCACCACCGCTCCCCGACCGATGCGAACGTTGTCGTGGAGGACCGAGCCCTGCACCACCGCTCCCTCCCCCACCGTCACACCGGGCGAGAGGACGGAGCGGGTGACCTGTCCGCGCACAATGCAGCCGGGGCTGACGACGGACTCGCTCGCGATGCCCGCGCCGATGAAACGGGCCGGCGGCAGCTGGCCGGAGTGGGTGTAGATGGGCCAGCGGCGGTTGTCGAGATCGAAGGCAGGGCGGTCCGAGATCAGATCCATATGCGCTTCGTAGTACGTGTCGAGCGTGCCCACATCGCGCCAGTAGCCATGCTCCCGCGCGCTCTCGCCGGGCACATGGTTCTCATTGAAGTCATAGAGCTGCGCCACACCCCGCTCGGTGAGCATCGGCAGTATCGAACCACCCATGTCATGAACGGAGTGCTGGTCCTCCGCGTCCCGGTGGAGCGCGTCGACGAGGATCTTGGTGGTGAAGAGATAGTTGCCCATGGAGGCGAAGACCCTGCCGGGGTCGCCGGGCAGTCCGGGCGGGTCGGTGGGCTTCTCCAGGAACCTCTCGACCCGGGCGCCGTCGGACGCGGGGGTGATGATCCCGAACGAGGACGCTTCGGCGCGCGGCACCTTGATCCCGGCGACGGTGACACCGGCACCGCCCTCGATGTGCTGCTTGAGCATCTGCCGCGGGTCCATCCGGTACACGTGGTCCGCGCCGAACACCGCGATGTAGTCCGGCCGTTCGTCGTTGACGAGGTTCAGCGACTGCAGGATCGCGTCCGCGCTGCCCAGATACCAGCGGCGGCCGAGCCGCTGCTGCGCCGGGACGGGTGTGACGTAGTTGCCGAGCAGACTCGACATCCGCCAGGTGGTGGTCACATGACGGTCCAGCGAGTGCGATTTGTACTGGGTGAGCACACAGATCCGCAGGATGTCGCCGTTGACCAGGCTGGAGAGCACGAAGTCGACGAGCCGGTACATGCCGCCGAAGGTCACCGCAGGTTTCGCGCGGTCGGCGGTGAGCGGCATCAGCCGCTTGCCCTCCCCGCCGGCGAGTACGATTCCGAGCACCGAAGGTCCACCGCGCATCGCAGCCCCTCTCTGCCTGCCGTGCGTGCTATGCCTGCTTGAGCAACTCCTCGTACACCTCGTACGTGCGCCGGGCCACCTGGTCCCAGCCGAACTCCCGTACCGCGCGCTCCCGTCCGGCGGCGCCCATCCTGGCGGCCTCGCCGGCGTCGTCGATGATCCGGTTCACCGACTGGGTGAGACCCGACTCGAAGGCTTCGGGATGAGCGGCGTCGTACGGCACGAGCAGTCCCGTGCGTCCGTCGTCCACGACCTCGGGGATGCCGCCGACCGCGGACGCGACGACGGCCGTGCCGCAGGCCATGGCCTCCAGATTGACGATGCCCAGCGGCTCGTACACGGACGGGCAGATGAACACCGCCGCGTGGCTGAGGAGTTGGATGACCTGGGGCCGCGGCAGCATCTCGGGGATCCAGTGCACCCCGTCCCGTACCCGCTCCAGCTCCCCGACGAGCTCCCGGAATTCACGGCCGATCTCCGGCGTGTCCGGGGCGCCCGCGCAGAGCACCAGCTGGGTGTCCGGGTCGAAGGAGCGGGCGGCGCGGAGCAGATGCGGAACGCCCTTCTGGCGCGTGATGCGCCCGACGAAGAGGGCGAAGGGACGGTCCGGGTCGAGGCCGATGCGCTCCAGGGCGTCGGTGTCGTCGTCGGGGCGGTACATACGGGTGTCGATGCCGTTGTGGACGACGCGCACCCGGTCCGGGTCGAGGGCCGGATAGCAGGCGAGGATGTCGGCGCGCATGCCGCGGGACACGGCGATCACGGCGTCCGCGGCCTCTATCGCGGTGCGCTCGGCCCAGCTGGACAATGCATAGCCGCCGCCGAGCTGTTCGGCCTTCCACGGGCGCAGCGGCTCCAGCGAATGGGCGGTCATCACATGCGGGACGCCGTAGAGCAGCTTGGCGAGATGGCCCGCAAGGTTGGCGTACCAGGTGTGGGAGTGGACCAGTTCGCGGCCCTGCAGCTCGGCGGCCATCGCCAGATCGACGGAGAAGGTGCGCAGGGCGTCGTTGGCGTTCTCGAGTCCCGCAAGGGCCCCGTGGCGCAGCACGCCTTCGGCCTCACCCTCGCCCCAGCAGTGCACTTCCAGATCGGCCAGGGTTCTCAACTCCCGGGCCAGGAACTCCACATGGACCCCGGCGCCCCCGTAGACGTCCGGCGGATACTCGCGCGTGAGCAGTCCCACCTTCACCTGATGATGGTCACTCACATAGGGCGTGCGGGGAAGAGCACGGTCAGGATCACTCCGCTTCTCTCACCGTCACCGCGCCGAGCGTGGTTGCGGGGGACGGTCGAAGACGCAGTCGCCGCAGAGCCCGCCGCCGGGACAGCGGTAATAGAGGCAGCAGGTTCGGCGCCTCATGGCGGGACCTTCGACGGTGCCGGACAGATCGGGGTGGGCGAAGAGCTCGGCGGCGAGCGCCGATGCCCGCTCGGCGACGTCGGTCCGGCCGCCGAGCCGGGCCCAGGCACGCAGTGCGCGGACGGCTCCGGCGAGGGCTGAGCCGGCGTTGCCCCACAGCAGCTGCCGCGAGATGCGGGTGTCGGCGGTGAGGAGATCGGCGAGCGGTACGAGATGGCCGTACTGCACCGCTTCGCGGACCGTGGCCGCGGTGGCGGGCACGGTGCGCGTGGCGGTCAGACAGAGATCGTCGGGGGCGCTGCGCCTCGGGTCCCAGTGCAGCCGGGCGGGGTCGAGATCGGGCAGCTCGCCGTGCAGCGCGGCACAGCCGAGGGCGACCGACCACAGGCGTGCGGCGAACCCCTGGTGCGCGATGGAGGCCGCGACCCGCCGCTCGGGGGTGTGCAGCCGGGCGGCGACCGTGTCGACCCGGGCCGTGAGCGGGGCGGTCTCGCCCGCGTAGAGCCGAGCCAGTGGCATATGCCCCTCGCCAGGCGTGCCGGTCCGCAGGCCGAACAAGCCGCCCACGGCCCCCACCTCGTCGAGATCCACACCCACGCTTCCGTACCCCGCTGTCAGCTTGCTGTCAGGCCTGTCGCCGTCCCTGTCCGCATGCGCAACGGTAGCGATAGCGTCGATCGTCCCCACCCGCGCTGACCTGCTCGCCCGCCGCAAGGGGGACTTTTGACCTAGGCTCGTACTACGTCGGCAGTACGTCCAAGTGCCTGCTCAAGGACGACGACGCGAACGCTGAAGAGGGAGATCGTGGTCTCTATGAGTTCCCTCGCGCTGGCCGTGGTGCTGTCACTGGTCTCCGCGGTCGCATATGCGGCCGGGGCGATCACGCAGGAGCATGTCGCTGCCTCCACCTCGGCCCGGCCGTACGCCCCGCTGCACCACGCCGCGTGGTGGGTCGCCGTCGCCCTCAACGGCCTCGGCGCCGTACTCCACGTCGTGGCACTGGCGTACGGGCCGCTGAGCCTGGTCCAGCCGCTCGGCGCGCTGACGATCGTCTTCGCCCTGCCGATGGCCGCGCTGTTCGTACGGCGCAGGGCGGGCAGGGCCGCCTGGCGCGGCGCGATCCTGACCACGGCCGGGCTCGCCGGGCTGCTGGCGCTGACCGGCACATCCGTTTCCCACTCGCTGGACGGCGGGCAGCGCGGGGTGCTGGCCGCCGCGACCTTCGGCGGTGTGGCGCTGCTCTTCCTGGCCGCCCAGACCGTGAACCGGCCGATCATCCGCAGTGTGCTGCTCGCCGCCGCGGCGGGTGTGGCCTTCGGTATCGCCTCGGTGTTCACCAAGACCGTCGCGGTGGACTGGTCGTGGTCGGAGCCGCTGGACCAGTGGCCGAGCCTGCTGGTGATCGCCGTTCTGGCCTGCGGCGGACTGCTGCTCTCCCAGTCCTCGTACCACGGCGCGGGCCTCGCGGCCCCGCTGGCGACGGTCACGGTCGTCAACCCGGTGGTGGCTGCCGCTGTCGGCATCACGATGTTCGGCGAGACGTTCCGGTACGGCGTGCCGGGAACCGTGTTCGCGCTCGGCTTCGGGGTCGTGGCGGCGGGCGGGCTGATCCTGCTGACAACGGAGCGGATCAAGGCGACGCGGACGGAGACGAAGGCGCCGGTGCGCACGTCCCAGTCGCAGGCGCACATGTCGGAGCCGGCGGGGCGCACGTCGGATTCGGCGCCCTCGCGACAGCAGGTGCGCCGCTCGGCGCCGCGGATTCTCCACGCGGATACGCAGGCGCGGCCCTCGGACCGGCAGGTGCTGTCCTCAGACCTGGACGCCGCCCGACCTGAGGTAGGCGAGGGGATCGATGTCGGACCCGTAGCCGGGCCCTGTACGCACTTCGAAATGGAGATGCGGCCCTGAGGTGTTGCCGGTCGAGCCCGAGCGTGCGATCCGCTGACCGCTGCTGACCTGCTGGCCGGAGCGCACGTTGAGCGCCGAGAGATGCGCGTACTGGCTGTACTTGCCGTCCGCGTGCCGGACTACGACCTGATAGCCGTACGCACCGCCCCAGCCGGCCGATACGACGCGGCCGGAGGCGACGGCCTTCACCGAGGTGCCCGTGGGGACGGGGAAGTCGACACCGGTGTGGTAGCCGCTGGCCCAGGAGGAACCGGGCTTGCCGTAGGGGGTGCCGATGCTCGCCTCCACGGGGGCGCTGAATCCGCTCCGGTGCGCGGGCTTGGTCGCGTGGGCCTGCTTGGGCGTCTGCTGTTTCGGGTGGGCCTTCGGCTTGGGCTGGGCCTTCGGCTTCGGTGCCTGCTGTTTCGGCCGGGCTTTCGGCTTCTGCCCGGCCGGTGCCTCCATGCGGAGGATCAGCTTCTGGCCCGGGTGGATCAGGTCGGGGTCGCTGCCGATGACGGTGCGGTTCTGCGCGTACAGGCGCTGCCAGCCGCCGCCGACGTCCTCGGAATCCGCGATCTTGGAGAGTGAGTCGCCGCGGGCCACGGTGTAGCCCTCGCGATGCGTGGGCACGGTGGTCGGGGTGGCCCTCTTCGGTGCGGTCTTGCGCTCACTGTGCGCCTGTAACCCCCTGGCCGGTGCGATGTCGGGGGCGTCACCGCCACGGGTGAGACCGGCGCGGGCCGAGCAGACGGGCCAGGCCTTCGGCCCCTGCCCCTTGAGCACCTTCTCGGCGACGGCTATCTGCTGGTCCTTGCTGGCGAGATCCGCGCGCGGGGCATAGTGCCTGCCGCCGTACGCCTCCCAGGTGGACTGAGTGAACTGCAGTCCGCCGTAGTAGCCGTTGCCGGTGTTGATCTTCCAGTTGTTCGTGGACTCGCAGCCCGCGACCTTCTCCCAGACGTCCACGGAGGCCGCATGGGCCGTGCCCGCGCCGATGAGCGGCAGGGCCATGCCCGCACCGCCCGCGGTGACGGTGAGGGAAGCACGGTTGATACGGCTCGGCTGGTATCGGCGGTGCCGACCGGTTGTGCCCATGGTGAGACTCCCCCACTGCCATGTAGGTCAGGCATGCAGTCACGTCACAAGCGGTCAACTTAGGTGCTTGGCCCGGACCATGACAAGGGTTCAGGCCCGGCGCACTGGGGCCGGGCGGCTGCCGCCGCGCGCCAGGAAGTCGGCGAGCGGAAGCGTCGCCGCGCCGACGGTGACCGCGTCCGGGCCGAGCTGTCCCAGCTCGATGGTGGTGCGGTCGGCGGCGTGCCGCAGGGCGTACTCCCCCGCGTATCGGCGCACTTCGGGGAGCAAGTGCGGGCCGATGAGGAGTCCGGCCCACCCGCCGATGAGGATCCGTTCGGGGCGGAAGAGGTTGATCAGGTCGGCGACGGCCGCGCCCAGGTACTCGGCGGTGTCGTCGAGGAGGGAGAGGGCCACCGGGTCGGGCTCGGGGCCGTCCTCGCCGGGGAAGGCCGCGGCCAGCAGAGCGGCGAGCGCGGTCTCGTCGTCGGCGTCGGCGGGGAGCGGTCCGCCGTCCTCCTGCCACCGTTCGCGCAGCGCTTCGGCCCCGGCGTATGCCTCCAGGCAGCCCAGCGAGCCGCAGCGGCAGCGGCGTCCCCGGATCCGTACCGTCGTATGACCCCATTCGAGGGCACTGCTGCGGGCGTTCTCGTCGGGGGTGGCGGCATGCACGACGCAGGCGCCGACTCCCGAGCCGATGAGGGCGACGGCGGCCTCGCGGGAGCCGCGCCCGCCGCCGAACCACATCTCGGCCTGGCCCAGTGTCTTGGCACCGTTGTCGATGAACAGTGGGACTTCCGGGGGCAGTTCGACGGCGTCCCGCAGCAGCTTCTCGAACGGCACGGCGCTCCAGCCGATCGTCTGGCCGTGCACGATCGCGCCGTCCGGGGCGTTCTGCTCGATGATGCCGGGGACCCCGATTCCGATGCCGAGGAGCCTTTCCGCGTCGGCGTCCGCCTCGCGCAGGACGTCGGCGACGCCCGTGCGGACATGGGCGACGACGCGCTCGACGTCGTAACCGTGCTGGGCCAACAGGCGTTCGGTGCGGGCCAGTTCGGTGAGGGAGAGGTCGAAGAGCTCGACACGTACGCGGGTCTCGCCGATGTCGATGCCGATGAGCAGGCCGCTCGTGGGACTGACGCGGAGCAGGGTGCGCGGGCGGCCGCCGTCGGAGTCGACCACTCCGGCTTCTTCGAGCACTCCTTCGGCCACCAGCTCCGAGACGACGTTGCTGATGGAACCTGAACTCAGCCCGGTGGCCGGTCCGAGCTCCTGGCGGCTCAACGGGCCCTCGAAATACAACCGTTGCAGAACCCGGGCACGGTTGCCTCGCCGCAGGTCACGTACGGTCCGTCTGGTGCGCTCCGCCATGGTGCTCCTTCCCTGGACGCAACATACCCCGGTCGCAGACCTTGACGCGACCTTCTCTCACCTCTTAAATCACGATCTAAATTAAGTCATGGAGGCCGTTCGGGAACCGAACGCAGCCACCCCCGGAAAGGGGCCACCTCTCATGCGCACGATCAGAGCCGCAGCAGCCGTAGCCGTCGTCACCGCGCTCGCCGCCGTCACCGGATGCGGGGGCGGCACCTCCACCGACGGGGGCGGCAGCAATGACTCGCCCAAGACGCTCACCTACTGGGCCTCCAATCAGGGCCCCAACGTCGAGGCCGACAAGAAGATCCTCACACCCGAACTGGAGAAGTTCGAGAAGCAGACGGGCATCAAGGTCAAGCTCGAAGTCATACCCTGGTCCGATCTGCTCAACCGGATCCTGGCAGCCACCACCTCAGGACAGGGCCCCGATGTCCTGAACATAGGCAACACCTGGTCGGCCTCCCTCCAGGCGACCGGCGCCCTGCTGCCCTGGGACCAGAAGAACTTCGACGCGATCGGCGGACGGGACCGCTTCGTCGGTTCGGCGGTCGCATCGGCCGGTGCCGAGGGCAAGGACCCGGCGGCCGTTCCCCTGTACTCCCTCGCGTACGCGCTCTACTACAACAAGAGGATGTTCGCCGAGGCCGGGATCGCGCAGCCGCCGGCCACCTGGGACCAGCTGGTCACCGACGGCAAGAAGCTCTCGAAGAACGGTAAGTGGGCGCTGGGGGCCGAGGGCGGGAACCTCGCCAACAACATCCACCAGGTCTTCGTCCTCGGCCAGCAGCACGGCGCGGACTTCTTCGACTCCTCGGCCAAGCCCACCTTCACCTCGGACGGCACCGTGGCCGCGGTGAAGCAGTACGTCGACTTCATGGCCAAGGACAAGATCGTCGCCCCGGGCAACGCGGAGTACGCCCAGAACCAGTCGCTCCAGGACTTCGCACGCGGCAAGACCGCGATGGTGCTGTGGCAGGCCGCCGCATCCACCTTCGCGGCCCAGGGCATGAAGCCCGCCGACTGGGGCGTCGCTCCCGTACCGGTCCCGGCGGGTGCTCCCGGCACCGGCAAGAACACCAACTCCATGGTCGCCGGCATCAATATGGCCGTCTTCAAGAACACCAAGAACATCGACGGCGCCAAGAAGTTCGTGAAGTTCATGACGAGCGACGCCGAGCAGAAGCTGCTCAACAAGACGTACGGATCGATCCCGCCCGTCAAGGCGGCGCAGCAGGACCCGGCCTTCTCCGCCCCCGAACTGAAGGTGCTGCGCGACACGCTGGCCACCAGCGCCGCGCCACTGCCGCAGGTGCCCACCGAGTCGCAGTTCGAGACGACCGTCGGCACCGCGGTCAAGGACCTGTGGGCCGATGCAGCGGCCGGACGGCCCGTGACGACCGAGTCCGTCAAGGCACGCCTGGCCAAGGCCGAGCAGCTGATGCAGCAGTGAGGCTCTCCTGATGACCGCCACCGTGACCGAAGGCCGCACGGAGTCGGTGGGCAGCGGCGAGAGCGTGGGCAAGGGGCAGGCGCGCGGCAGACTGCCGCGCATCCCCGACCGGGTCCGCCGCGGCGGCCTGCCCTATCTCCTGCTGCTCCCCGCCGTCGTGCTCGAACTGCTCGTCCATCTGATCCCGATGGTCATGGGCATCGTGATGAGCTTCCGTCAGCTCACACAGTTCTACATACGCAACTGGGGCGAGGCCCCGTGGGCCGCGCTCGACAACTACAAGGTCGCCGTCGACTTCGACGCCCCGATCGGCGAGGCCCTGCTCCACTCCTTCTTCGTCACCTGCCTGTTCACCGTCCTCGCCGTCGGCCTGTCCTGGCTGTTCGGCGTGGCAGCGGCGATCATGATGCAGGAGAACTTCCGCGGCCGGGGACTGCTGCGGGCCGTGTTCCTCACTCCGTACGCACTGCCGGTGTACGCGGCCGTCATCACCTGGGCCTTCATGTTCCAGCGCGACAACGGCATGATCAATCACGTACTGCACGACCAACTCGGCCTCACCGACCAGCCGTCCTTCTGGCTGATCGGTGACAACAGCTTCATCGCGCTGGTCGTGGTGGCCGTCTGGAAGTCGTGGCCGTTCGCCTTCCTCATCCTCATGGCAGGGCTGCAGAACATCCCGCGCGAGCTGTACGAGGCGGCGGCGATCGACGGCGCGGGCATCTGGCAGGAGATCCGCAAGATCACCCTGCCGTCGCTGCGCCCGGTCAACCAGGTGCTGGTGCTCGTGCTGTTCCTGTGGACCTTCAACGATTTCAACACGCCGTATGTGCTGTTCGGCAGGGCCGCGCCGGAGGCCGCCGACCTGATCTCGATCCACATCTACCAGTCGTCGTTCGTCACCTGGAACTTCGGTTCGGGCTCGGCGATGTCCGTACTGCTGCTGCTCTTCCTGCTGGTGGTCACGGCCGTCTATCTGCTTCTGACCTCTCGAGGAAGGAGGGCCGATGCCTAGGACGGCCGTCTCACCCAGTGCACCGCCGCGGTCCTTCGTCTGGACGCGCCGTATCGTCCTGAGCTTCCTGACGGCATTCGCCCTGCTGCCCGTCTATGTGATGCTCAGCAGTTCGCTCAAGCCGCTCCAGGACGTGTCGGGGAAGTTCCGGTGGATCCCCTCCGGGCTCACGATCCGTCCGTACATCGACATCTGGCACACCGTGCCGCTCGCCCGCTACTTCCTCAACTCGCTGATCGTGGCGGGTGCGGCGACCGTGCTGTCCGTGGTGATCGCGGTGTTCGCCGCCTATGCGGTGAGCCGCTACCGCTTCCGCGGGAAGCGGGTCTTCACCGTCACGGTGCTCTCCACGCAGATGTTCCCCGGGATTCTCTTCCTGCTCCCGCTGTTCCTGATCTTCGTCAATGTCGGGAACAGCACCGGAATCGCTCTCTACGGCTCGCGCGGCGGGCTGATCCTCACCTATCTGACGTTCTCGCTGCCCTTCTCCATCTGGATGCTGATCGGCTACTTCGACTCGATCCCTCGGGATCTGGACGAGGCCGCGATGGTGGACGGCTGCGGGGCACTCGGCGCGCTCTTCCGGGTCGTCGTTCCGGCCGCTGTCCCCGGCATCGTCGCCGTGGCCGTATACGCGTTCATGACGGCCTGGGGCGAAGTCCTGTTCGCCTCCGTCATGACGAACGACACCACCCGCACGCTCTCCGTCGGGCTCAAGGGCTACGCCACCCAGAACGACGTCTACTGGAACCAGGTCATGGCCGCGTCGCTCGTCGTCAGCGTGCCCGTCGTCGCCGGGTTCCTTCTGCTCCAGCGCTATCTCGTCGCCGGCCTCACCGCGGGCGCAGTCAAGTGACGCACGTGTCCCCTTCAGAAAGGCAGTCCGTGAACGACCTCAACGCCCTTCCAGCAGACTTCACTTGGGGCGCCGCCACCGCCGCGTACCAGATCGAGGGCGCCGCGGCCGAGGACGGCCGCTCCCTGTCGATCTGGGACACCTTCTCCCACACCCCGGGAGCGGTGGACAACGGCGACACCGGCGATGTGGCCTGCGACCACTACCACCGCTGGCCCGAGGACATCGCACTGATGAAGCAACTCGGCCTCGGCGCCTACCGGTTCTCGATCGCCTGGCCACGGGTGGTGCCGGGCGGCGACGGACCGGTGAACGGGCCGGGTCTGGACTTCTACGACCGGCTGGTGGACGGCCTGCTGGACGCGGGCATCACGCCCTTCGCGACGCTCTACCACTGGGACCTGCCACAGGCACTCCAGGACCGGGGCGGCTGGCCGTCCCGGGAAACCGCCGAGCACTTCGCGGCATACGCCTCCGCCGTCGCCGAGCGCCTCGGCGACCGGGTCAAGGACTGGGCGACCCTCAACGAACCGCTCTGCTCAGCCTGGATCGGCCACCTGGAGGGCCGGATGGCGCCGGGCCTCACCGATCTCCGGGCCGCCGTGCACGCCTCGTACCATCTGCACCTCGGACACGGCCTGGCCGTCCAGGCCATCCGCGCTGCCTCGTCCGACGCGCGCGTCGGCATCGTCAACAACCTCAGCCCGATCGAACCTGCAACCGACCGCCCGGAGGACCACGCCGCCGCAGCCCGGGCGGACGGCCACACCAACCGCTGGTGGCTGGACCCGATCCACGGCCGCGGCTATCCGCAGGACATGCTCGACCTGTACGGCGTCGAACTGCCCGAGCGGACGGGTGACTTGAAGACGATCGCGGCGCCACTGGACTGGCTCGGCCTGAACTACTACTTCCGCCAGATCGTTACTGCCGACCTCACCGGTTCGGTGCCGTACGCCAAACAGATCTACCTGCCGGGCGCCCGCCACACAGCCATGGACTGGGAGGTCCACGCGGACGGCCTGGAACAACTCCTCCTGCGCCTGACCGAGGAGTACGGGGCGGAGCGCATCTACGTCACCGAGAACGGCTCGGCCTACCCGGACGTGGTCCGCGCGGACGGCACGATCGACGACCCGGAGCGGACGCGGTACCTGGAAGAACATCTGGCGGCCTGCGGCCGTGCCGCCCGCCAAGGGGCCCCGGTCGCCGGGTATTTCGCCTGGTCGCTGATGGACAACTTCGAGTGGGCGTACGGCTACGACAAGCGCTTCGGCCTGGTGCACGTGGACTACGCGACGCAACGCCGCACGATCAAGGGAAG
The DNA here is from genome assembly GCF_040606445.1 of Streptomyces sp. NPDC005408. Lineage (NCBI taxonomy): Bacteria > Bacillati > Actinomycetota > Actinomycetes > Kitasatosporales > Streptomycetaceae > Streptomyces > Streptomyces sp. NPDC005408. The sequence goes on from NZ_JBEXEX010000029.1 coordinate 39,315, forward strand.
CGGGTACCGGTACGCGGACATCATCCGGGCGGCGGGGAGGAGGGGGCGGAGGGCGGCGTGATCGGGGCCGCGGCGACGCGCCGAGGCGTCGTCGCCGCGTAGTCCTCCTCGCGGCCCGCCGAGATCGAGCGCACGTCGGGGTAGCGGACGCCTGCCACTTGGTCGGCGATCCGGTCCAGCAGGCTCAGTGCTTCCTCGCTGAGGGTGATGCGCAGCGCGCGGGTGTTCTCCTCCACCCTGGTCCGCTTGCGGGTGCCCGGGATCGGGACCACCGTCAGTCCGTGGACGCGCGCCTGCTGGTGTACCCACGCCAGGGCGATCTGGGCCGGTGTCGCCGAGTGTTCGGCGGCCACGGCGCGCAGGGGCTCCAGCAGCTCGGCGTTGGCCGCGGCGTTGTCCCCCGTGAAGCGGGGAAGGGCGCCGCGCAGGTCACCGGCGGTGAGGTCCTTGTGGGCGTTCGTGAAGGAGCCGGACAGGAAGCTTCGGCTGAGGGGCGAGTACGGCACGAACGCGACACCCAGTTCACGTGCGGCCGGTACCACCGTCTTCTCGACATCCCTGCTGAACAGGGACCATTCGGACTGGACGGCCGTGATGGGGTGCACCCGGTGCGCGGCCCTGAGTTCGGCGCCGGTGACCTCGCTCAGCCCCAGGTGCCGCACCTTGCCCTCGACGACGAGTTCCGCCATGGCGCCGACCGTCTCCTCGATCGGGACGGTCAGATCACGCCGGTGCATGTAGTAGAGATCCACGTGGTCGGCCTCGAGGCGCTTCAGGCTCGCCTCGATGGATCGGCGGATGTAGGCGCGGTCGTTGTGGATCGTGCGCCTGGTCGGGTCGTGGGGGTCCACGGCGATGCCGAACTTGGTGGCCAGGACGATCTGTTCGCGGTGTGCCCGGACGAACGCTGCGAGGAACCGTTCATTGTCCCCGGAGCCGTACATGTCTGCGGTGTCGAAATGGGTGACCCCCAGCTCCAGAGCGCGCTCGAGAGCAGCCCGGGCTTCCGTCCCGTCGGTGGGGCCATAGGCGAAGCTGATGCCCATGCAGCCCAGTCCCTGGGCCCCGACTTCCGGGCCCTCGGTGCCGAGCCGCACGACGGGTATCTGCTCGCTTGTCATCTGGTTTACCTCTCCTCTTGCTGATTTCGCAGCACTGAAACATTCGCTCGCTTCCCTGGAGAAGTCCTGATCCCTAGGGTCGGCGCTATGGTGTTCCGACTTCTGCTGAAGCAGCTACGCCCGTACCGGACTTCCGTCATATTGCTGGGATTTCTACAGCTCACACAAGTCATCTGCATGCTCTACCTTCCCGTCCTCAATGCCGAAATCATCAACGGCGGGGTACTGGAGGGCGACTCGAGACACATTCTGAGGATCGGTGTCCCCATGCTTTTGGTGACGCTGATACAGGTCGGCTGCACTGTGTGGGCCATGCGCGTCGGGGCACGCTTGGCCACGGATGTCGGCCGGGACCTGCGGTCCGCGGTCTTCGACCGGGTTCAGGGTCTCGCCACGCTCGACGTCGGCCGGTTCGACGCTTCGTCGCTGATCACCAGGACGGTCAACGACGTCCAGCAAGTGCAGACGCTGGCCATGACGGCCTGCACCGTGGCGGTTTCAGCGCCCCTCATGTGTCTCGGCGCGGCGGTGCTGGCGCTCGGCCAGGACGTGCCGTTGTCGGTGCTTCTGCTGGCCCTGATACCGGTGCTGGTCGCCGTGATCGCATGGATCGTCCGCAGGACCCGGCCATGGTCGCGGCGTCTCCAAGAGGGCATGGACACCGTCAACCGTGTATTGCGAGAACAGATCACCGGAGTTCGGATCGTCCGCGCCTTCGTGAAGGACGACTACGAGCGCGAGCGGTTCGGCCGAGCCAATGACGAAATGACGGTAGTCGCTGAACGGATGGGGGGGCTCACTACTCTCATTCTGCCCACCGTGACAACCGTGGTGAACGCAGCTGCTGTTCCGGTGGTCTGGATCGCGGCACAGCGGATCGACAGTGGCGAGATGCGATTCGGTGCACTCACGGTCTTTCTCAGCTATCTGATGCAGATTCTCACCTCGGTGATGATGCTTTCCGCAATGCTTCTGATGCTGCCTCGCGCCGAAATCTGCGCCGTGCGCATCACGGAGGTCCTGAACACCGAATCGAGCGTCGTGCCCCCGTCGCGTCTCGTGCGGGAGGTCAGGCGCCCCGGGCTCCTCGAACTCCGGGGTGCCGGATTCCGGTACCCGGGCGCGGAAGAGCCCGTACTGCGGGACATCGACCTCGTGGCGGAGCCCGGTTCGACCACGGCTGTCATCGGTTCGACCGCCAGCGGCAAGACTGCCCTGCTTGCGCTGCTCGCCCGGCTGGTCGACGCCACCGAGGGCCGGGTGCTGGTAGGCGGCGAGGACATCCGGCAGCTGACCCCGAAGCGGCTGGCGCGGGCCGTCGGTCTGGTGCCCCAGACGCCCTACCTCTTCTCCGGGACCGTGGCCTCCAATCTGCGCTTCGGGCGGCCCGACGCCACCGACGACGAGCTGTGGCACGCCCTGGAAGTGGCGCAGGCCCGGGACTTCGTCGACGGGACGGAGGGCGGACTCGGCTCGCCGGTCGCCGCCGGAGGCGCCAACCTCTCCGGGGGCCAGCGGCAGCGGCTGGCGATCGCCCGCGCCCTGGTGGCCCGGCCGGAAATCTATCTGTTCGACGCCCCCTTCTCCGCACTCGACCACTCCACCGAGTCCGCCCTGCGTACGGCGCTCGCCGAGGAGACCGCGGGGGCCACGGTCGTCCTCGTCTCGCAACGGGTGAACACGATCCGGGACGCCGAACGCATCGTCGTCCTGGACGGGGGCCGGGTCGTGAGCGTCGGCACGCACGACAACTTGCTGGCCGGCAGCGGGACGTACCGGGAAATCGTGTCCTCCCAGCTCACCGAGGAGCAGGCAGTATGACCCTCACGCGCCACCCGGCCCCGGACACGGAACCGCCCCTGCCCGCCACCGAGGCGGCCAGGGCCGCGGCACCGGTCGTACGGCTGCTCTCGCTCATCCGACCGCAACGCGCCCTGGTCATGGCCATGCTGGTGTGCGGTGTCGCCAGCATCGGACTGGTCGTCGCGGGACCACGGATCCTCGGCCATGCCACCGACGTGCTGTTCGCCGGTCTGCGGGCGGGCGCCGGGGCCGACGGGCGGGCGCTGGCCCGCACCCTGTTCGTCGCGCTCGCGGTCTATCTCGCTTCCGGACTTCTGTGGATCGTCCAGGGCCGGCTGACCACACGGATCATCCAGCGCACCGTGGCCGGGCTGCGGGCACGGGTGGAGGCGAAACTGGGGCGGCTTCCGCTCTCCTACTTCGACCGGTCCAAGCGCGGCGAAGTGCTCAGCCTGACCACGAACGACATCGACAACTTCTCGCAGGCGCTCCAGCAGTCCATGAGCCAGATCGTGAACTCGCTGCTGCTCGTGGCCGGCGTCCTGGCCATGATGTTCTGGCTCTCGCCGCCGCTGGCTCTGATCGCCCTGATCGTCGTGCCGCTGTCGGTGTACGCCTCCCGGGCGATCGGCAAACGGGCGCAGCCAAGGTTCGCCCACCAGTGGAAGGCAACCGGCGAGCTCAACTCCCAGGTCGAGGAGGCCTACACCGGGCACGCCGTCGTCAAGGCCTTCGGCCGGCACGAGGAGTTGGCGGCCGCTTTCCATGAGCAGAACGAGGAGCTGCGCCGGGCCGCGTTCCGGGCCCAGTTCCTCGGCGCCCTCGGCCAGCCTGCCGTGGTGTTCCTGACGAACCTGAACTATGTGCTGATCGCGGTCTGCGGCGGGATCCTGGTGGCGTCGGGTTCCCTGTCCCTCGGAGGAGCGCAGGCGTTCATCCAGTACGCCCGGCAGTACAACGGTCCGCTGACGCAAGTGGCCGCCCTGGCCGCCGTCGTACAGTCGGGGCTGGCCTCCGCGGAGCGGGTGTTCGCGCTGCTCGACGCACCGGAGCAGAGCCCCGAGCCGCAGCTGTCACCGGAGTCGACGGGACGGCTCGGCGGGGCCGTCGCGTTCGAGTCGGTGTCCTTCCAGTACGAGCCGGGCCGACCGCTCATCGAGGACCTGACCTTCACGGCCGAGCGGGGGCAGCGGATCGCGATCGTGGGGCCGACGGGGGCGGGCAAGTCCACGCTGGTCGGGCTGCTGATGCGGTTCTACGAGGTGACGGGCGGGCGCGTCGTTCTCGGCGGCGTGGACATCGCCTCGCTGCCCCGCGAGGAGCTGCGCGCCCGGATCGGCATGGTGCCCCAGGACACCTGGCTCTTCCACGGCACCGTCGCGGAGAACATCGCCTACGGCGCGCCGCGCGGGGCGAGCCGCGAGCAGGTCGAGGAGGCCGCCCGGACCGCATACGCCGACCACTTCATCCGCACGCTGCCGGACGGCTACGACACGCTGCTGGACGACGAGGGCGGCAGGATCAGCGCGGGTGAACGGCAGTTGATCACGATCGCGCGTGCCTTCCTGTCCGATCCGGCGGTCCTGGTCCTCGACGAGGCGACCAGCTCGGTCGACACCCGCACCGAGGTACTGATCCAGAAGGCGGTGGCGCGGCTCAGCCAGGGGCGGACCACCTTCGTCATCGCGCACCGCCTGTCCACTATCCGCGAGTCGGACGTGATCGTGGTCATGGAGGGCGGGGCGATCGTGGAACAGGGCACGCATACGGAGCTGTTGGCGACCGGGGGCGCCTACACGCGCCTGCACGCCGCGCAGTTCAGCCGGCGGACGCCGGCCGGGTCAGCCCACCGCGTCGTGGAGTGAGGTGACCAGGGTGGCCGTCGTACGCAGCAGTTCCTCGGCCTGCGGGTCGGTCAGTACGTTCCGCTCCCACATCAGCCGCAGGGTGACGGAGCCCGGCATGTGGAGTACTCGCAGCACCAGCGGGCGGCCCCGGCGCCTGCTCTCGCCGGGCAGGACGATGTCGCGCGGCAGGTCCGCCACGTCGTTCATCGGGGCGAGCAGGCGCGTGCTGCGGGACATGTCTCCCGCCACTTGCGTGCTTTGGTAGTTGAACCAGGCGTTGCCCACCACCGGGGAGAGCGCGGGCGGCAGGATCCGGTTGCGCAGCTCCTCGACGTGGAGGCGGTCGACGTGGGCGAGCGCGTGGCCGCGCAGCTGCTGCCGGGAGCAGTCCCGCACCACCTCGAAAAGGCCGGGACCGGACCCGTCGAAGCCGTGCACGACGATCGGGGCCCGCATGAAGAGGTTCACGGCGGCCGAGCGCTGGGCCGGGCTCCGCCGGTTCAGGACATGTGCCTCGACCCGTACGGCCGCCGAGCGGGAGATCTCGCCGAGCGCCGAGCCGAAGGCGGCGAGCAGGACCGCGGAGACCGATGTGTCCAGCGTCTCGGCGACCGCGGTGGCCGCCGTCGCCATGCGTTCCGATACGAGAGAGCACGTCGGGAACACGGGGTCGGGCACCCGGCCCGCCGGGCGTACGGGTGAGTTGGCGGACCCGTTCCCCATGAGGTCGTGCAGGATGGTGAACTGCCGTTCCCAGTACGCCAGGGCGCGCTCCAGCCGGCGTACACCCGCTTCGGACTCCTCCCATGCGGTGATGTCGAGCGGCTGCGCCGGTACGTCCGCTCCGAGGATGCCGTCGGCTGCGCCCACGGCACCGGGCCGCACCCCGGACTCGGCCGCGGCCAGGAGCAGGTCCAGCTCCGCTCGGAGCACGCGCAGCCCCCAGTCGTCGATCGCCAGGTGGTCGGCCACCAGACCGACTTCGGTCACCCGGGAGCCGCGGGTGACGAGCACGGCTCGCAGCGGGAACCCGTCCGCGGGCCGGAACGCGGTACGGCGGACCGTGTCGAAGACCTCCCGCGCCCGTGCTTCCGCGACGACCGTGACGTACCCCTCGATCGCTCCCGGGCGGGAATGGCTCACGTGGACCGACTGGTGGCCACGTCCCGTGCCCTCGTAGTGGATGGCGGTCCGCAGCGACTCGTGCCGGGCGACCAGGGTGAGCAGGGCGGTCAGAGCGGCCGGCACGGTGACGGGTTCCTCGGGGACGACGCTGCCGAGCATGTTGTAGACGTGCGAATCCACCAGGTGCAGGTTCTCGTCCTGGCCGATGCGCCAGCCGGCGAGCCAGTCGAGCTGGGGCCGGTTCGTCGCTCCGACGCGTTCCGCCCCGCTCTCAGCCAAGGATCTTCCCGCTGCCCAGCATCAGACCGTCCAGGTAGGGCTCGGACTCCTCGACCACCGTCATGCGCTCGATGGAGTCCACGGGGTGATGGGGTGTGCTGAACGCGATGATCTGCAGGGCGTCGCCTTCCAGCGGTCCGCGCAGACCGTGGGGATATACGGCGGGCACAAAGATGGACTGCCCTGATTCCAGGGGAATTTCCTTGCCGTTGATGTGGATGGCGCCGGTACCGCCCAGCACATAGAGCAGATGGTCGCCCTCGTGGGTGTGCAGCGGGAACGAACTGTGCTCGTCGAGGATGATCCGGTCCACCCCGAGGGTGACCCCCGCCGCGGATATGGCGCGGGCGCCGCTCACACCGGTGATCCCCTCCACCTTGATCCCGTGATCGTCCACCACCTGCTTGCAGTCGGCGCCGGAAAGGTCGACCAGATGAAGGGCGAGGTCGAAAAGGTCGGACATGGGGCTCCTTCGAAAGGCGGCAGGAAGTGGGAGCGGCACGAGGCGAATTCCGCGCCACGGTCGCGTGGCGCGGAATGCCATGGGCCGCCCGAGCATCCTGAATATTCAGGGATTTCCCGTCAAGGACCCCGATACGCAAGGACGTTGGCGTGTCCCGCCGGCGGGACACGGGGGACGGTCCGGCCACGGGGAGCGCGGATCCGAACCCAATTCAGCCGCTTGACCTTTGAACAGAAATATTGTCAGGATCATGGCCCCTTCGAACGAGAGTGTGAGGGATGCCCGCATGCCTTCTTCGTTGTTCAAACAAGTCGCGTCTGCCCAAAACTCGGAATCCAGCCCGCTCGACGCGTTCCGCGCCGAAGTCATCGGCGCACTTTCCCCTTATTCCGAACACGGTCCGGTGCATGCATCCACGTGTTATGTGTGGCCGTCGTCGGAATGCCCGGTCGGATGCGGACATTGCAACTATGCCACCCCCATGTCCTTGGGCCGGCTGACGCGTTACAGCGTCGCCCGCGAACCCGATCCGGTCCTGCGGCTGATGAACGGCATGGGACTGTGGAAGGCGGTGCTCTCCGGCGGCGGCGAGCCGATGGTCGAGCCGGAATTCTGTGAACGTTTCGTGCACGAGATCGATTCGCCTCACCTGGAGGAGATCGAGCTCATCACGAGCGCGCATTTCGCCGAAGACGAGGAAGCGACGCAGCGGCAGGTCCGCCGCCTGGTCGAGGCCTGGCGGAGCCGCCCCGGGCATCTCTCGAAAGCCTCGCTGTCCATCCGTATCAGCCTGGACTGGTTCCATGCCCAGCGCATCGGTGTCGAGCCGGCGGCACGTGTGATCAGCGTGCTGGGCGAGGACGACCTGCGGGACGTGAACTGCTACATCCGCTCCGTCCTGCTGGCGGACGACACGACCTTCGTCCAACTGGCCGACCGCCTCGGCGGGCAGCTCACCGAGATCCGTGACTACCAGCAGGAGATCCTGCTGCCGGACGGCCGCAGCATCCTGATCTACCACAAGAACCTGATCGTCGAAGGCCGCATGAACCAGCGGAAGCTGGACCGGCTGCCGGTCGGCCTGCCCACCGAGTCCCGCGCCGACGTCTTCGGGGAACGCTTCAAGGACACCCGCGGCAAACATGTCCCCGCCCGTGTCTACAACGGACCGCAGGTGCGCCAACTGGACGGACTGGCCTGCCTGATCGAGGACGACGGCAAGGTCCGGATCCTTGAGGGCAACGATCCCGGCCGCAGCCCCAACGTCCGCCGGACCGACGACTGGGACGAGGCGGTGCGCTACCTCTACGCCGATCCGCTCACCGTCTACCTGGTCGACAACGGCCCGCAGGAGCTGGCCGTTCTGCTCGCCGACGCCTTCCCCGACTCGGTGCAGATGGCGGCCGACACCAACCAGCTCTACCACCTCACCGAACTGCTCCTGTCGACACCCGAACGCAGGCTCTACGGGATGCTCAAGACGCTCGGCCTGCACATCGACGAGGGCCGCACCAGCGCCGACGGTTCACTGCTCGACCGCGGGTGGTCCCTGCTCGCCGAACAGGGCACAGCCGTGCCCGGGCGTGCCTGACATGACCAGTGGTACGGCGCTCTCCGCCCACCTGGTGACCGGCCCGCCCGGAGCGGGCAAGACCACCGCGCTCATCGCCCTGGAGGCGCAGCACCCGCAGTTGACCCGGTTCGGCGTACGGGACTACGGGCTGAAGCTCGCCGAGGCCGGCGATCCGCTCGGGCTGGCGGCGCGGGACACCTTGACGCGGGGCGAGCTGCTCCCGGACGAACTCGTACTGCTGCAGTTCGCGCACTTCCTCGACCACCTCCCCGCGGAGGTCCGCTCCGTGGTCGTCGAGGGCTATCCCAGGGACGGGCGCCAGTGCGCCGACCTCGTGGGTGCGCTGGAGGCCAGGGGCGGGCGGGTGGCGTCGTACATCGTGCTGGAGGTGCCGGACGAACTGGTGCGTGCACGGGTGGCCAGGCGCCTGATCTGCGCGCGCTGCGGACTGCCGGTGCCGGAGGCCGCCCCCGGGGCGTGTTCGGAGTGCGGTGGACCGGTCAAGACACGCGACGACGACGCGGCTGCCCGGCTCGACCGGCGGCTGGCGGGCTACCGACGGCTCGGCGCGGACGTGCGGGCGTACTTCGAGGCGCGCGGCCTGCTCAGGATCGTCGACGGGCGACGTGACCCGGCCGAGGTACGCGGCGCGCTCGCCGGTCTCCTGGTGCCGGAGGCGCCGGCCCCGGACGGCGAGCCGGCCCTTCACCGGGCGGGTTCATCGCACGAGAGGCGAGCGCCTTCATCACAGGAGAGGCGAGGATGACACTTTCCGCACCGGACATGATGACCGTGCGACGGTCTGCTCTCGACGCCATCGCAGACCTGCCGCCGGCGGCGGTCCCGCGACGGCCGTTCGAGGACATACAGGTCGACGTGAACGACCACCTGTCGCCCACGGACGCGGGCACCGACGCCGTGCCCGCAAGCCTGGCCCGGGCCGTCGCCGACCGGCTCGTGAGGCACCACGACCGTGTGGGTCCGGGCGCCGCGGTCGTCACGGGTCTGGCATCCCGGTTCGGCCTCGGTACGGCGCGGGTCTTTCACGAGGCGCTGTTCCGCGAGGTGTGGGAGGAGTTCCGCTCGCGCACCGGCCGGCCCGGCCCCGAGGGGCGCTACCGCTTCAAGACGACGGTCACCTCCGACGGCGCCATCCCGCTGGAACTCTACGGAAGCAACTGGAGTTTCAAGCGGCCGCACATCGACCGGGACACGCTCGTCTTCTCTCATCTGTACGGCCCGCTCTCGGGTTTCTCCGGTGGGGGACTGCTCCTCGTGGACGTACGGGTGTACATGCACCGTCACGGACTGCGGTTCAAGGACGTGTTCGAGTGGTCCGACGAACCGACCGAGGGCAGCAAACCGGTGCTGCGCCATGCACACCTCGATGCGGCACTGGACGAGTGCGCCGTCGATCTGGGTGCCATGGGCCCCGACGAGATCCTGTTCGTGAACAACTCCCCGGACGCCGGAATCCTGCACGGAGTGACGGACGTGATCCCCGCCGACCGGGGGGACTTCGTACGGACCTTCCACCGGTGCAGTGTGAAGGAGTCGGAGCGGGGCGGTGAGGACGCATGACCACCGCCGCTTCTCCCCGGCGGACCGCGATCGTCGCCACGCTCGGCCCGGTCAGCGAGACGCGCCGCTGTATCGAGGGCCTCGTCCTGGCCGGCATGGACATGGTTCGCCTCAGCATGAGCAACGGCAGCAGGGAACGGCACCTGCGCACGGCGCGGCTCGTCCGTGAGGTGGCCGCCGAGCACGGCCGCGGCGTCGGGCTCCTCGCCGACCTCCAGGGGCGCAAGAACCGGCTGGGCGCCCTGCCAGGCGGGAGCGCGCAATGGCGCACCGGCGACACCGTCGTGCTGTCCTCCGGCCCGGGCCGAAGCACCCCGTACAGCACGTGGCTCACGCACGGCTGGAACCCCGCGCGTGTGCGGCCCGGCGGAGAGATCCTGATCGACGACGGGGTGGTCGTCCTGGCCATCACCCGTGCCACCGACACCGAGTTGCACTGTGCCGTGGTGGAGGGGGGCGGGGTCACCGACGGCCGGGGCGTCACTCTGCCGGGCGGGACCGTTTTCCCGCCCGGACTGACCGAGCGGGACGCGGACGACCTGCGCTTCGCGCGCGGACTCGGAGTCGAGTCGGTCGCCCTCTCTTTCGCGTACGCGGCCGAGGACTTCGACGCGGTCCGCGCGCTCGCTCCCGAGCCGCTGGTCATCGGCAAGGTCGAGCACCCCGCCGCCGTCGCGGCCCTTCCCTCGCTGGCCGGCGCCTTCGACGGGCTGATGGTGGCACGGGGCGACCTGGCACTCGAAGTCCCCTTCGAGGACGTGCCGTTCGTGCAGCGGCGGACCATCGCCGAGTGCAACGGCAGAGGCAAGCTCTCCATGGTCGCGACCCAGCTGCTGCATTCCATGCGGGAGAGCACGCTGCCCACACGGGCGGAGGTCTCCGACATCGCCCACGCCGTGTCGGACGGCGCCGGAGCCTTGGTCCTGACCGGGGAGACCAGTTACGGACGCCACCCCGTACGCGCGGTGGAGGTGCTTCGACGGGTGATCGAACGCGCGGAGTCACATGCTGCCGAGCACACGCCGGACCTCGGCCTGCCGGCCTGGTCAGGAAGGTGATGAGGTGTCAGTGACCCACCGGACCGGCGAGGTCCGGACCGCCCTCGCGAGCGGCGCCCGGCCGGCGTCCGCTCCCGTCTTCGTGCACGACATCCTCGACAGCGCGCGGGACCGCAGTCCGGACGCGGTCTCCGTGCGCGATGCCCGAGGCGCGTGGACGTACCGGGAGCTGGCCGACCACACCGTGCGGTACGCCGGGTGGCTGCTCGCGCGAGGTGTCGGGCCCGGAGACCGGGTACTCGTGCACGCCGCCTCGGACCGCCGCGTCGTGGCCCTCCTCTACGCGTGCTCCCGCATCGGCGCGGCCCTCGTACCGCTCGGCACCGGGGTCCCGGCCGCACAGCGGGACGAGATCGTCTCCGACGCACGGCCCCGTCTCGTCCTCGGCGACGAGACGGCACTCCCCCCGCTGGACGGGGAGCCATCGGGGGACGAAGCGGCCACCCCCGCGACCGGCCCTCAAGCAGGCGTACCGGCCGATGCCCTCGTGCCCGCCCTGGTCGTGTACACCTCGGGCAGCACCGCGCGGCCCAAGGGGATTGTCTGCCCGCACCGGCAGGTGGTCTTCGCAGCCTGCGCCATCGCCGAGCGACTGCGCTACCGAGCGGACGACGTGGTCTTCTGCCGACTGCCGCTGTCCTTCGACTACGGGCTGTACCAGGCGCTTCTCGCCGCCCTCGCGACCGCCGAGCTGGTGCTTGCCGGGCCGGGCGACGACGCGGGACTGCTGGCGGCACTGCGGCGCCGCAACGCGACCGTCGTCCCGCTCGTACCGTCCCTGGCGTCCTTGCTCGTGAAGCTGGCCGCACGTGACCGACGGCCCACCCGGGTCAGGCTGTTCACGAACACTGGCGAGGCGCTGCCCCCACCCACGATCGAGGGCCTGCGTGAGCGGTTCCCCGGCGCAGGAGTGCAGCTGATGTTCGGCACCTCGGAATGCAAGAGGGTCACCATCGCGGACGTCGACGCGGACCGGCTCAGGCCCGGATCGCTCGGCGTGCCGTTGCGGGGCACCGAGGTCGAGGTGCTCGACGAGTCCGGGGCGCGTATACCGGCCGGCTCCGCCGGGGAGATCGTCGTGTCGGGCCCCCATGTGATGGCCGGCTACTGGGACGCGCCGGAGCTGACCGCCCGCGTCTTCCGACGCGATCCCCACTCGGGTGAACTCCGCCTCCACACCGGCGACTTCGGGCATCTGGATGCCGACGGCCACCTGTACTTCCACGGGCGGCGCGACCATGTCTTCAAGCACAACGGCACGCGCACGAGCGTCACCGAGATCGAGGCGGCCGCGCTCACGGTCCCCGGGGTGACGGCTGCGGCCGTGGTCCCGCCGACGGGTGGCCGGGGCGCTCTGCTCTACGCCGTGGTGACGTCGGGCTCGCCCGCGGGCGTCCTGCGTGAACTGCACGAGCGGATCGACCCGTTGAAGGTCCCCGCGCTGTGCCGGGTGGTCCGGGAGCTGCCCCTCGGACCGTCCGGGAAGATCGACCGCACCGCCCTGCGGCTGCTTGCAGGAGGCGACGTATGACCGATCTTCCGGCGCTGGTCTCGCGCTTCGGCAGCCCTTTGTACGTGTACCGGCTGGAGAGCGTCCGCGACGCGCTGCTCGACCTCCGCCGTGCGCTGCCCGAGCCCACGACGCTCTACTACTCGTTCAAGGCCAACCCGCACCCCGACATCGCCCGGGAACTTCAACTGGGCGGCTGTCACGGCGAGTTGAGCTCCACCGGCGAACTCGCGGCGGCACTCCAGGCCGGTTTCGACGGCGGGCGCTGTCTCTACACAGGCCCAGCCAAGAGCCGCGAGGAGATCTCCGCCGCGATCAGAGCCGGCGTACGGCGGTTCTCGGTGGAGTCGGCCGCCGATCTGCGCGGGGTCGGCGCGGTCGCGGCCGCCCTGGGGGTGACCGCGGAATGCCTCGTGCGGATCAGCACCCGCTCCGTCGGCGCGTCGAGCCTGCGTATGGGCGGTGGGGCCCAGTTCGGCGTCGACGCCGGCGAAGTGCTCGCCGATCCCCGACAGTTCGGCGACATCGACGGCGCGCGGGTCGTGGGGGCGCATATCTTCCCGCTGAGCAACGCGCATGACGAGGACGCGCTCATCGCCGAGTTCACGGCGAGCATCGAGCTGGCGGGCCGGCTTCGTGACGGCGGACTGCCGATGAGGGTCATCGACCTCGGTGGCGGGTTCGCCGCCCCATACGCCCAGCCCGGTGAGCGGCCCCGCTACCCCCGGCTGCTCGCCGCCCTGGAGTCGGCGCTCGACGCCCGGCTCGCGGGCTGGCGCGAGGGGAATCCGGAGGTCGCCTTCGAGTCCGGCAGGCATCTCGTAGCCGAGTCCGGAACGCTGGTGACGACGGTGGTCGACATCAAGGAGGATCCAGGCAGGTCCTTCGTGCTGCTCGACAGCGGCATCAACCATCTGGGAGGCATGGCTGGCCTCGGCCGTCTGCTGCGGCCGGCCGCCACACCACGACGAACGGACGGCGACGAGTACGCCGTTCGCAGCAGACGCCCCACGGACGGCGGCCCGGGCACGGCGATCGAGGACGGTGGCCGCGCCGGCCGGACGACGCTCGTGGGCCCGCTGTGCACCCCCGCCGACGTGCTCGGCCGCGATGTGCCCGTGGGCAAGGTGGCCGGAGGGGAGCTGCTGATCTTTCCGAACGTCGGCGCGTACGGACTGACAGCGAGCCTTCTCGCCTTCCTGAGCAGGCCGACGCCGACCGAAATCGTCCTGCGTGACGGCCGGGTCACCTCCGCCACCCGGCTGGAGCTGGTCCGCACGGCCGTCGAGGACGAGCCGCCCGCCGGGCCGGAACCCGCGTCGCAACCACCCGAGGGTGAACGGAGTCATCCATGACAGTCGGCGAAACGACCGCCCGGGCCACCGCCCTGGAACGCGCGCAGGCGGTACGACCGGTCCTCGAGAAGTACGCGGCGGAAGTCGACGCCACGGGAGAGTTCCCGGTGGCGGGAGTTCGGGCGCTGCGGGACAGCGGACTGCTCGGACTGCTGGTTCCCGCCCGCCACGGAGGGCTCGACGGCGATGTGGGCGATCTGGTCGACATCGCCCAGGTCCTCGCGGGCGGCTGTCTGTCCACGGGACTGATCTGGGCGATGCACTGCCAGCAGGTCGACGCGCTCGTGAACCACGGCAGTCCCGCCCTCCTCGACGAGCTGCTGCCGCGGATCGCCGCCGGCGAGGTCTACCTCGCGTCCGTCACCACGGAACCCCGCACGGGCGGCCATCTGCTGACGGCGGCGGCCCCGCTGCGCGAGGCTGACGGAGGACTGGCCTTCGAGCGGTGGGCCCCGATCGTGACCGGCGGCGAACACGCCGACGGCTTCCTCATCACGCTGCTCGCCTCGGAGGACTCCGCCGAGAACCAGGTGAGCCTCGTGTACGCCGACCGCGACCGGCTGCGCTCACAGACGCACGGCGGCTGGGATCCGCTGGGCATGCGCGGCACCCGCAGCGTGGGGATGCGGCTGAGCGGAGTCGTCCCGGCCCACCATGTCGTGGGCGAGCCCGGCGGGTTCAGGACGGTGGCCACGGAAAGCATGATCGTCGCCGGGCATCTCGGCTGGGCCGCGTGCTGGCTCGGCGCGGCCCGTGCCGCGACGAGTGCCGTCGTTGCACTGCTGCGCTCGCCGCGGCGCCCCCGCGGGGTGGACCTGCGTTCGGACCTCATGGCCGAGAGGCTGGCCCGGATCCGGATGGACCTGGAGTTGGTCGGCGGCTATCTGCACCGGGTGCGCGACGAGGTCCTCGCCCACCGGGCGGCGGGGCGGTCGGTGGACAACCCCAGCAGCCAGATCCACCTGAACACGCTCAAGGTCACCGCGGCCGAGCTGACCTTCCGGGCCGTGGACCGGCTCATGCAGCTCACCGGCCTGGCGACCGGGTACCTGAAGGACTCGCCGGTTCCGCTGGAACGCCATTTCCGGGACCTCCGCTCGGCGAGCCTCAACTACTCCAACGACCGTCTGCTGACAGCCACCGGCACGCTCACGCTGCTCGACCGCGCGGTCCGACTCGCCTGACCCCGGGCCCCTTGGGCTCGCTTCGCCCGCCGAACCTCCGGAGGAGTAATTCCATGGCAACCACCCCGTGGCCGCCCGACTTCGACACCCTGCTGCGCACGCATCTGCCGCTGCTCGACAGCACCGAACGGGTCACCCCCGACCTGCCGCTGTCCCAGTACGGCCTGGATTCGCTGGCGACGGTGACCCTCCTGCTGGAGCTGGAGGACCAGTACGAAGTCAGCGTTCCGGACGAGCTGCTGTCCGCGACCACGTTCGCCGATCCCGCGAGCCTGTGGGCCGTCGTGACGGAGCTGAGGGGACAGGAATCCGCCGCATGACCACGACCGTGTCCGACCTCCTGGCACCGCCGTCACTGAGCGGTCTCTCCCTCGAAGCGCAGCTCGTCCTGTCCGCGGCCCGGCTGCGGCTCACGACGGCCCAACAGGCCCGGATCCACCGCTTCCTGGTGACGCACGGCAAGGAACTCGACTGGGGGCGGCTGGTGGACCTCGCGGCCCGGCACGGCGTCCTGCCGCTGCTGGGGCGCAACCTCATCCGGCTGCGGCTGACCCAGTCCGAGGAGGGCCGCCCCCTCGCGCCGTACCGCTGGATCCTCTCCTATGTCTACGAGGGGAATCGCCGCCGGAATCTCGCGCTCGCCGACGAATACGCAAAGGTGGTGCGGAGACTGAACGAACTCGGCATCGAATATGCCATTCGCAAGGGCCCCGTCCTGTGCGAAGGGGTCTACCGGGACATCGGTGCGCGTCGCATGGGCGACCTGGATGTGCTGCTGCGGCGCGAGGACTTCCCGGCGTTTGCCGCCTGCGCGGACGACCTCGGTTACGAACAGGGGCAGTCCTCACAGAGCGGCGAGAAGATCGTCCCCTTCGACCGCAGGACCCGAATGTTCTGGCAGGTCAACCTGAGCAATGTCGGTCTCCCTTATCTGAAGCTCGCGCAGCGGGACGACGTGGAGTTGTTCATTCTGGACCCCTGCTTCAGCCTGTTCCAGGCGCGTTCCGGTATCGACACCGACTCGGCGGAGTTTCTCGGCCGGGCCGTTCCCACCACCGTCTTCGGCGAGCCCGCCCGGATGCTGGACCCCGTTGACCAGGTCATCGACGCCAGTGTGCAGCTGCATGTCGAGGCGACCACGCTTTACTACATCGAAATCGGAAAGGACCTGACTCTCCTCAAATTCCTCGACTTTATCGAACTTTTGCACCCAATCCGGGGGGAAGCCCTGAATCGCCTTTCGGACAGGGTGGCCGAGTATGACTGCCCAACGAGTGTCCACTACGCACTGCACTATGCCGCCCAGCTCTATCCGGACGATGTCCCTGGTGAACTTCTTTCACGTTTCACACCCCAAGACCTGAGACACCTGGACGAATACGGCGAGCTTGACGGAGACGTCCAAACCTGGCAACAGGGGTTTGCCGAGCGCCTTTTCGACCCATTCCGAGCAAGGTCACTCAGTACGGGCAGCAACGTACCCGGCCCGCGTGCCGCGATTTAGCCACGACCACCCCTCCGTGTTTATTGCCAGTTCGTGAAATGGTCACGGTCAGCCTTGTCCCCGCCGAAGGACCTGACCGACCATCGAAATTGATCATGCACCTAGTGAACAAACGGGGGAAATGCGATGAGTGGTGACCGAAATGGCAGGGGCACAGCGGTGGTCACAGCGGACCGCGTGTTGCTCGAAGGTGTGGCGCGGACCCGTCGGACAGCCCTCTCGCTCATGCCCCACGCGACGTTCGCGGACTGGACCAGGGTGGGACGCCAGCTGTTCCTGATCACGGACTCGTCGTCGTGGTGGCTGGCGGACTGGCTCATCTTCGGCCAGGACGCCTATCCCGACCGCTACCGGCGGGCAGTGGAACAGACCGGTCTGGACTACCAGACGCTGCGCAACTACGCCTGGGTCGCCCGGCGGTTCCCGGCCGAGCGGCGCCGAGCCAAGCTGAGCCTCCAGCATCACGCGGAGGTCGCGGCGCTCGGCCCGCAGGAGCAGGACGCGTGGCTGAGCCGGGCGGAGGAGGGCAACTGGTCGCGGAACCTGCTGCGGAGGAATCTCAAGAACGCGTTGTCCAACGGCTCGGCGGACGCGCCGGCGCGCGAGGTCCGCGTGCACATCAAGACCACGGCCGAGCGTGAGGTCGTGTGGGCGCGGGCCGCCGAGGGCGCGGGCCAGAGCCTCCCCGAGTGGATCATCGAAAGGCTCGACGAGGCCGCCGGCGAGGCCGCCCCGGACGCGGCCGAAGGAGCCGACCGGACCTGGCGGGAAGCACTGGAGGCCGCTGTGCGGTGACCTGGTTCCGGCCCGCTGTCACGAACGAACGGAGAGCCAATGGCACACAGGCCCTCGACGGACCTCTCGCAGTCGGCGAACCCTGCGCAGGTCAGGCGCACCCGCGAGCCGCAGGCGGTTCTCGGCGTCGGCGTGATCGTCCTGTCCCCGGCCGGCCGCGTCCTGCTCGGGCTGCATCGGAGCGGGGGCTGGGAACTCCCCGGCGGAAAAGTCGATCCCGGCGAGTCCCTCCAGGCCGCCGCCGTCCGGGAACTCCGGGAGGAGACGGGGCTGTCGGCCCGGGCCGGGGACGTGCAAGTCCTGGCGATGCTGCTCGACACCGATCACGGGATCAACCGGGTGACCGTCGCCGCGCTGATCTCGACGTACGAGGGAGAGCCCGTAGCGGCCGAACCCCATCTGATCGAGCGATGGGCCTGGACCGAGCCCGTACACCCCCCAGGACCGCTGTTCACCCCCTCGGCCCAGGTCCTCACCGCCTGGCGCCCCGACCTGTCACTGCACCACCCCCGGGCCCACGTCCATCGATTCCTGTCCCCGGCGAAGCCGGAGCGGGGCGAAGTGGCCTGAAGCGGCGCGGGCAGGCAAGGCGCGGAGGCGCTGGGTCATGGTCGTGCCACGAGATCGACCACGTGCAGGGGTGGTCGCGTGGGTCAGATTTTGATCACGCGGACGCCGCCGGAGCTGCACAGCATGAGGAGATCCTCAGGGTCCGAGGTCAGGATGGTTACCGGGGCGGGCGAAGCCAGCGCAGTGGCGGCCACGATTGCGTCCAGGGCGTACTTGTGGCCGTGCAGGCCTGCTGCGGCCAGGAGTTTGCTCGCGTGGCGGGCGATGGTTTCCGTCGGCGGGATGATGTTCACCCGTGAGACGGCGTAGTCGAACCTGGCCTGGTCGACCTTGGGGTCGCATGCCTCGACGAGCGTGACGGAGCTGGTCACCACGCGGATGTCTTCGGCTTCGGCAGCGGTCAGCCACTCGGTGAGCTCGGGAGAGCGCCGTACGAGTTTGGACAGCCCTTCGCAGTCCAGAACAAGAGTTCCGCTCACGCGGCGTCCGCCGAGCCGGCCGTGTCGCCGCGCAGGACTGCTCGCTTGGCTTCGACCGCTGCCTGGTCGACCGGGCCGTGCTCGGCTTCTGCGTCCTCGATGAGTTCGCGCAGCCGTTCGCGCTCCAGTTGCCGCTGAATGAGAGCTTCGACGTACGCGGACATGCCGCGCTTGCCGGTGCGCTCCCTGAGCGCTGCGATCGTGCCTTCATGGAGGGAGACGGATACCGGCCGGACAGGGCCTTCGCCGGGCGCGGGAAGAGTGGCCATACCGAAAGTTTAACAATGCGATTGTTATTTGTCGCCTTCGGCGGCCTCGTCGATGCGCCGCCGCAGCCGCCGCATCCCCCTGAGCCACCGTTCCGTATCCGTCGCCCGGAACGTGTAGTGCTCCCGTACCTCGGCGTGCGGAAGGATCAGGAACCGCCCGTCCGCGAGGCCCTCCATGACCTCGTCGGCCACCTGCTCGGGTTTGAGGACGTTGCCGCCGAGCACCGCCTTTGCGGCCGCGTCGGTCTTCTCGTACATCTCGGTGCGGACGCCCAGCGGGCACACGACCTGGACCGTCAGGCCCTGGTCGCCGTAGGTGGCCGAGAGCCACTCGGCGAAGGCCAGGGCGCCGTGCTTGGACACCGAGTACGGGGCCGATTCGAGGTGGGTCAGCAGGCCGGCGGCGGAGACCGTGGCCAGGAAGTGGCCGCGGCCCCGTTCAAGCCACGGGCCGATCAGGTGACGCGTCACCCGCACGTGGCCCATGACGTTCACCTGCCAGACCTGGTCCCACACCTGCTCCGGGGTGTGTACCCCGCCGCCGGGCTCGATGCCCGCGTTGGCGCAGAACAGGTCGATCTCACCGAGGTGGGCGCGCGCGGCCGCCACCATGGCGGCAACGCTCTCCTCGGCGCCGGCGTCGCCCGGTACGGCGAGCCCGCCGACCTCGGCGGCGACCCGGGCGGCCGCCGCGGCGTCCAGGTCGTTGACCACGAGCCGGGCGCCCTCGGCGGCGAAACGGCGGGCGAGTGCCGCTCCGATGCCCGACCCGGCGCCCGTGACGACGACACCCGCGCCCTTGAGATCCATGGCTGCCATCTGTCCTACTCGTCCGCGATCTTGAGCACGAGCTTGCCGAGGTTCTCACCGCGGAACAGCCGCATCAGGGTGTCGGGGAATGCCGCGACTCCGCCGGACACCACGTCCTCAACCGAGCGCAGCCGGCCCGCCGCCCGCCACCCGGCCAGTTCGGTGACGGCCTCGGCATACCGGTCGGCGTAGTCGAAGACCACCATTCCGGTCATGGTGGCCCGATTGACCAGCAGCGACATGTAGTTGCTCGGTCCCTTGACCGGCTCGGTGTTGTTGTACTGGGAGATCGCGCCGCAGATGACGATCCGGGCGCCGCGCGCCAGCCTGGTCAGCACCGCGTCCAGGATGTCGCCGCCGACATTGTCGAAGTAGACGTCCACACCGTCCGGGGCGTGCTCGCGCAGGGCCTTGCGCACATCCTCGGTCTGGTAGTCGATCGCGGCGTCGAAGCCGAACTCCTCGACCACCGAACGGCACTTGCGCTCTCCTCCGGCGATGCCGATGACCCGGCAGCCGAGGATCTTGGCGACCTGACCGACCACGTTGCCGACCGCGCCCGCCGCTCCGGAGACCACGACCGTCTGCCCCGGCTTCGGGAGTCCGATGTCGAGCAGGCCGAAGTAGGCCGTCATGCCCGACATGCCAAGAGTGCCGAGATACACGGGCAGCGGCGCCAGCTCCGGGTCGACCTTGGTGACGCCGCGACCGTCCGACAGGCAGTACTCCTGGACGCCGAACGTGCCGGACACGTGATCCCCGACCGCGAAGTCGGGGTGCCGGGAGGCGATGACCCGGCCCACCGCGCCGGCCCGCATCACCTCGCCGATTTCGACGGGTCGTATGTACGACTTGCCCGCGTTCATCCAGCCGCGCATCGCCGGATCGATCGACAGGTAGAGCACCTGCACCAGCAGCTCGCCCTCACCCGGCTCGCCGACCGGCTCCTCGACGTGTTCCCAGTCGGTGGGCCGGGGCTGCCCCACGGGGCGTGCGGCCAGGCGCAATTGACGGTTGGTGCGGCTCATCTTCGCGGCTCCTCGGCCGTGGTGGGCAAATCCAGCACGTACCAACTGGTCGGTACGTCACTCGTGAGGCTAGATGCCGCCGTAACAGGAGGCAAGCGGCCGACCAAACGGCCACGAGTGGCGCCCGTCACATCGTCGACCGCCCCGCCCCGCCGGAGGGGGATGGTCCGGCGGGGCGAGGGTTCATACGGACGCCGGTGCCGAGGGCTCCGTGCCCGGCTGGGTGACCACCGAGGCCGCCACCTGGGCTGCGAACTCCAGCATGCTCACCGCGCGGTCCGGGCTCAGCATGCGCTCCCAGCCCCCCGTCGTGCCGAGCCAGGCGAGGGTGCCCGCCATGAATGCGTCTCCGGCGCCGATGGTGTTGACCACCGCGACCGGGACGGCCGGTACGGAAACGGGCGGGCCGGAGGGGGTGTGGGCGGTGGCGCCGTGGGGGCCGCGGGTAAGGATCACCAGGCGGCCGCCCGCGGCCAGTCGGCGGCAGGTCTCGTCCGGGGCGGTGTCCGGCCACAGACGCAGTAGGTCCTCGTCGCTGGCCTTCACGACATGGGCCAGTTCGCACAGGTCACGCAGCAGGGCGAGGCTCCTGCCACGGTCGAGTGTGCGGTCCTCGCGGACGTTGGGGTCCACCACCAGCAGGGAGCGCCGGGCGGCAGCCTCGGCGGTCGAGGCGACGGCCTGGGCAGCCGGGTCGACTACCGCGGCCAGGCCTCCCACGTACACCGCGCCGAAGCGGCCGACCTCGGCCGCCCGGTCCGGGAAGCGGAAGGTCGCGGTGGACTGCAGGTGGAAGTGGTAGCCGGTCCCCGTCTCCCCCGGGTCGGCGACCGCCAGGGCCGTGGGCAGGCCGGATTGGGCGCAGAGGGTGAGATCCACGCCCGCGCCGGCCAGCCGCCGCTCGATGGACCGCGCGAAGCTGTCGCCGCCGAGTGCTCCGGCGAACGAGACGGGCCTACCGAGGCGGGCCAGGCCGGCCGCGACATTGGCGGGGGCGCCGCCCGGCTGGGCGCGCAGGGTCTCCGGCTCGCCCGGGACGGGGACGAGATCGATGAGTGCCTCGCCCAGGACCAGTACGGAGTCGCGGCCTGCGGTCACGGCTGCACCACGATCTTGCGGCCCTGGCCCGCCTTGAACCGCTCGATGGCCTCGGGGTACTGGTCCAGCGGCAGCCGGTCGCTGATGAAGACGGACGGGTCGAGCACTCCGGACGCGAAGAGCGCGGCGGCTCGCTCATAGCTGTGCAGCACAGCCATGGAGCCGGTGATGGTGATCTCCTGGTTGTAGATCCGGTACGGCTCGATCACCGCGGTCGTCGCATAGTCGGCAACCCCGAACTGCAGGAAGGTGCCCCCCTTCGCGACCCGTCCGAGGCCGTCCTGGATGGCCCCCGCATTGCCGGTCGCGTCGACGACGAAGTCCCAGCCGCCCGGCTGGTCCAGCTCCTCGGCGCCGGCTGCCGAGCGGGAGCAGCCGAGCAGCGAGGCGGTCGCGAGGCGGTCCGGGTTGATGTCGAGTACGTCCACGCTCGCGGCGCCGGTGCGCTTGGCCAGCTCCAGCATCATCAGGCCCATGGTCCCGGAGCCGTAGATCAGCACATTGGCACCGAGGGTGCTGCTGTTCAGTACGTCGTATCCGCGCACCGCGCAGGACAGCGGCTCGATCAGTGCCGCGTCCTTGACGTCGATATGGTCCGGCAGCCGTACGCAGTTGGCGACGGGGGCGACGGCGAACTCGGCCGCGCCGCCCGGCACGGTGACGCCGATGGCGGCCCACCGGTCGCAGAGGTTGCCGCGTCCTGCCCGGCAGTAGCGGCACTCGTGACAGTGCAGGGACGGGTCGACGGCGACCTTGTCGCCGAGGGCCAGTTCGGTGACCTCACTCCCGATGCCCACGATCTCACCGGCGAACTCGTGGCCGGGCAGGATCGGCAGTGTGGGCGCGAACTCGCCCTGCAGAATGTGCAGATCGGTGCCGCACAGACCGCACGAGGCCACCGAGACGACGACCTCCCGCGGTCCCGGCGTCGGATCGGGAACCGTCGTGACGGAGACCTTGCCGGGGGCTTCGACGATCGCTGCCCTCATTTAACAGCTCCAAGAGAGAGGCCCTGGACGAGCTTGTCCTGGGCGGCGTATCCGGCGGCGAGCACCGGCAGGGACACAACGACGGACGCGGCGCACAGCTGGGCGAGGAACAGGCCCTGGCTGGTGACGAATCCGGTCAGATACACAGGCGCGGTCTGGGCGACGACGCCGGTGAGCACGCGGGCGAAGAGCAGTTCGTTCCAGCTGAAGATGAAGCAGATAAGCGCGGTGGCCGCGATCCCGGGGGCGGCCACGGGAGCGACCACCCGGGCCAGGACCGTGGGCAGCCTGGCGCCGTCGACCTGAGCCGCTTCGATGATCGAGACGGGCACGTCCGCGAGGAACGACTGCATCATCCACACCGCGATCGGCAGGTTCATCGAGGTGTAGAGGATGACCAGGAGCCAGATGTTGTCCAGCATCCCGGCGTTCTTCGCGAAGAGATAGACGGGCAGCAGCCCTGCGACGACCGGGAGCATCTTCGTGGACAGGAAGAAGAACATCACGTCCGTCCACTTGCGTACGCGCCGGATGGAGAGCGCGTACGCCGCCGGGAGGGCGAGGACGAGCACCAGCAGGGTCGAGAAGGCGGACGCGGTCAGGGAGTTGATCAGCGACGGCCAGGGGCTCGGCCCGCCGCCCGCGCCGAAGAACTCCCGGTAGCTGTCCAGGGTCAGCGGCGCGGCGAAGGAGGGCGGATTGGTCGCAGCGTCCGGCTCGGAGTGCAGTGACGTGAGCAGCATCCACGCGGCGGGCAGGCAGAACCCGATGCCCGCCACCCAGGCGAGCAGGCCCAGCACTGCGGAGCGGCGCCTGGCCCGGCGCGCGGCGGGCGGCAGCAGTTCCGGCGCCGGTTTCGACGGAGCCGGGGCGGCTGCGGGAGCGGTATGAGCGGTCATGCGCGGTTCGCCTCCTCACGGAAGAGGGACGAGACCACCCGGAGCGCGAACGTCGCGATGATCATCGTGCCGATCACGACGACGACTCCCGCGGCGGACGCCAGTCCGTACTCGTGGGCTTGGTAGAAGGTCTGGTAGATCGTGTACGGGAGGTTGGCGGTGCCGAGCCCTCCGGAGGTGATCGTGAACACCGCGTCGAAGTTCTGCACGATGTACACGGAGCCGAGCAGGACGCCCAGTTCGAGGTAGCGGCGCAGATGCGGCAGCGTGAGATAGCGGAAGGACTGCCAGGCGCTCGCCCCGTCGAGGTGCGCGGCCTCCATCATGTCGGCGGGCCTGCTCTGCAGCCCCGCGAGCAGGATCAGCATCATGAACGGCGTCCACTGCCAGACCAGGGCTGCCTCGACCGCGATCAGCGGCATGCCGGATATCCAGTCCGGCTGGGCGGGAGTGTCGTCGCCGAAGAGTCCGGCGACCCAGTTCCAGGCCCCGTTGAGAAGCCCGTACTCCGGGTTGTAGAGCGCGTGCTTCCACAGCAGCGCGGCCGAGACCGGGACGATCAGGAAGGGCGTGATGAGCAGGGTGCGCACCATGCCGCGCCCGAAGAACGTGCGGTCGAGGAGCAGGGCGAGCAGCAGTCCGAGTACCACGGTGGCGATGACGACGCTCGCGGTGAGCAGGACCGTGGTGAAGACCGAGTCACGCAGCTCCGGGTCGGTGACCACGGTGCCGTAGTTGGCGAGTCCGGCGAAGCTGCGCTCGTCGGGGCTCAGCGAGTTCCAGTCGAAGAGGGAGATCACCAGCGTTGCCACGAAGGGCAGTTGGGTGACCGCGATCAGGAAGACGAGGGCCGGAAGGAGCGGGGCACGGGTGGCCCAGGCCCGTACTCCCCCCTTCCGCTGCTTCGGCTGCAGCGCCTGCTTCGAGCGGACCTGCGGGCTGTGCGGCTGGGTGGTGACGGAGGCGGTCACTGCTGCTCCTTGCCGACCTTCTCGGCCAGCTTCTGGGAGGCTGCCAGGGCCTGGTCGACGGACTGGCGTCCGGCGATGGCCGCGCTGATCTCCTGCGAGACCTTGGTGCCGAGGTCGGTGAATTCGGGGATGCCGACGAACTGGATTCCGGCCGCGGGTCGCGGCTGCGTGCCGGGGTTCTCCGCGTTGGCACTCGCGATGGCCTTCTCGGTGATGTCCGCGAAGGCGCCTGCGGCCTTGCGGTACTCCGGATTGGCGTAGGTGGAGGCCCGCTTGCCTGCGGGCACATTGGCCCAGCCGCTCTTCGCGCCGACGAGCTCCTCGTACTTCTTGCTCGACGCCCAGGAGATGAACTTCCAGGCGCTGTCGGAGTTCTTGGACGCCTTCTGCATGCCCCAGGCCCAGGTGTAGAGCCAGCCGGAGCTCTGCGTCTTCTCCACCGGCGCCGGTACGTATCCGATCTTGCCCTTCACCGGGGATCCGGCCGCCTCCAGCGAGCCCGCTCCGGCCGTCGCGTCGTACCACATCGCGGTCTTGCCCTGGGTCATGTTGTTGAGGCACTCCGCGTACCCGGACTGGGCCGCGCCCGCCTCGCCGTGCTTGCGGACGAGGTCGACATAGAACTGGGTGGCCTTCTTGAACTCCGGGGATGTCAGCTGCGCCTGCCAGTCCTGGGTGAACCAGGTGCCGCCCATGGTGTTGACGACGGTGGTGAGCGGGGCGATGACCTCGCCCCAGCCGGGCAGCCCGCGCAGGCAGATGCCCTTCATCCCGCTCTCGGCTCCGTCCGCCTTCGCCGCGAGATCGGCCACCTGCTGCCAGGTGGGCCTCGCCGGCATCGCCAGACCCTTCTTGGCCAGCACGTCCTTGCGGTACATCAGGAAGGACGACTCGCCGTAGAAGGGCTCGGCGTAGAGCTTTCCGTCCTTCGCGGTGAGCGAGTCCCGCAGGGGCTTGAGGATGTCGTTCTGGTCGAAGGCGGTGTCCTTCGTCGCGTACTCGTCGAGCCCGTGCAGCCAGCCGTTCTTGGCGTAGA
This sequence comes from Streptomyces sp. NPDC005408, assembly GCF_040606445.1. Classification (NCBI taxonomy): domain Bacteria; kingdom Bacillati; phylum Actinomycetota; class Actinomycetes; order Kitasatosporales; family Streptomycetaceae; genus Streptomyces; species Streptomyces sp. NPDC005408. The sequence goes on from NZ_JBEXEX010000029.1 coordinate 64,662, forward strand.
AGGGCACCTCGAAGTTGCTGATGGTGGCCACGTCGTACTGGCCCGCCTGGTTGGAGAAGTCCTGGCTGATCTTGTCGCGGACGTCGTTCTCCGGGAGCACGGTGAAGTTGACCTTGATGCCGGTCTCCTTGGTGAAGTTCTCCGCGGTCAGCTTCTGCAGCTCGACCATCTGCGGGTTGTTCACCATGAGTACGTTCACCGCCTCGCCCCCGCCGGATGCGGAGGCGCCTGCTCCGCTGCACCCCGCGAGCAGTGCCATGGCGGCCGTGCCCGCCACCGCACTCAGGCGGATTCCACGTGGTCGTCGCTGGAGGGCCATGATTTCTCCTGATGGTTCGTTGCGGCTCGGTGATCGGTGGTTCAGGGCATGACGGCCCTGCCCCCGGCAGGGCTGCCGGGGATCAATGCGCTTATGGGGTAAGGAAGTCGGGCGCCGGGTGCGGGTGCCCGGGGTCAGACGCGGATGATCTGGGGGCCGAGGAGGGAGTAGCGCTGTGCCTCGGCCGAGGGCAGGCCCACGTCGGTGACGATGGCCTCGAAGTCGCCGACGTCGGCGAAGCGGCAGAAGCTCACCGCGCCGAACTTGGTGTGGATTCCGGCGAAGATCCGCCGGCGTGCGCTGCGCATGGCCTGCGCCTTGACCTCGCTGACCGCCGGGTCGGGTGTGGTCAGTCCGTATTCGCGGGAGATGCCGTTCGCGCCGACGTACGCCAGATCGATGACGAAGTCGGCGAGCATCCGGGTGGCCCAGTGGTCGACCGTGGCCATGGTGCCGCCGCGGACGCGCCCGCCCAGCAGCAGTACGGAGATCTTTTCGGCGTCCGCCAGGACTGTCGCGACGGCCAGGGACGCGGTGACGACGGTCAGTGGCCGGTCGCGCGGCAGGGCCTCGGCGACGAGCTGCGGGGTGAAGCCCTCGTCGACGAAGACCGTCTCGGCGTCACCGAGCAGATCGGAGGCAGCAGCGGCGATCCGGGACTTCTGCGGCACGTGACGGGTGGTCCGTACCGCGAGTGTGGTCTCGAATCCGGCGGACTCGACGGGGTAGGCGCCGCCGTGCGTACGCCGCACCAGGCCGTGTTCCTCCAGGGCGTGCAGATCCCGCCTGATGGTCTCCTTGGCCACCTGGAACTGACCGGCGAGCCGGTTGACGTCGACCGACCCGTCACGCCGGGCCGTATCCAGAATTCCCCGTCGGCGTTCCTCGGTGTCCACGGCACACTTCCTTGCTTGTGCTTGTGCTGCGGGCCCGGCGTCCGTTCGGGCCCATGCGTCGTTTGTACAAGCATGTGCGGCGGCGCGACCAGGCTCTTCACAGGATTCGCTGTGCCCGATCGTGCCCGTTTCGGTGGGGCCGTCAGCCCTGGTCGCACCGCCCGTGGCGCGTCCCACGCCCCGCGGCGGTGCCCGCTTCCCGCCGATATGGCGTCCGAAACCCTGCCCGCGGGCGCACACAGAAGCCGCGACGGGATCCGGCGGCGCCGGAAATGCGGAAGCATGGGCAGGGCTTGAGGATCAATGAATGGCCGGCCTCGCCCGTACGTACCCGTAGGGCGGGACACGGATTTTCCGACGGACATCCAGGAGCACACCTATGAGTGGAACAGCCCAGATCGGCGTCACGGGGCTCGCGGTGATGGGCCGCAATCTCGCCCGCAACTTCGCCCGCAACGGCCTCACCGTCGCCGTGCACAACCGCACAACCGCCAGGACGCGGGCGCTGGTCGAGGAGTTCGGCGACGAGGGCACGTTTGTTGCAGCCGAGTCGGCCGAGGAGTTCGTCGCGGCTCTTGAGCGCCCACGCCGCCTGATCATCATGGTCAAGGCGGGCGATCCGACGGACGCCGTGATCCAGGAGTTCGCGCCGCTCCTCGAGGAGGGCGACGTCATCATCGACGGCGGCAATGCCCACTTCGCCGATACCGTCCGCCGCGAGAAGGAGCTGCGCGAGCGCGGCATCCACTTCGTGGGCACGGGCATCTCGGGCGGCGAGGAGGGCGCGCTGCACGGGCCGAGCATCATGCCGGGCGGCTCCACCGAGTCGTACGCCTCGCTCGGGCCGCTGCTCGAGAAGATCGCCGCGAAGGCCCCCGACGGCACGCCGACCGTCGCGCACATCGGCCCGGACGGCGCCGGGCACTTCGTGAAGATGGTGCACAACGGCATCGAGTACGCCGACATGCAGCTGATCGCCGAGGCGTACCACCTGCTGCGCGCCGTCGCGGGCTACTCCCCCGCGCAGATCGCCGAGACCTTCCGCACCTGGAACACCGGGCGTCTCGACTCGTATCTGATCGAGATCACGGCGGAGGTGCTGGCCCATACGGACGCCGCGACCGGAAAGCCCTTCGTCGACATCGTCACCGACCAGGCGGAGCAGAAGGGCACGGGACGCTGGACCGTGCAGATCGCGCTCGACCTGGGTGTGCCGGTCTCCGGCATCGCGGAGGCCGTCTTCGCCCGCTCGCTGTCGGGCCACGCGGACCTGCGCGAGGCATCCCGCAGCCTGCCCGGGCCGACGGCGCAGCCACTGAGCGCGGCCGAGGCCGCGCGCTTCGCCGACCGCGTGGAGCAGGCGCTGTACGCGTCCAAGATCGTCTCGTACACCCAGGGCTTCCACCAGATCCAGGCGGGCAGCGATGCCTACGACTGGAACATCGACCTCGGTTCGGTGGCCGCAATCTGGCGGGCGGGCTGCATCATCAGGGCCGCGTTCCTGGACCGTATCCGCGGCGCGTACGACGCGCAGCGCGATCTGCCGAGCCTGCTCTCGGACAAGCAGTTCGCCGAGGAGATCGGCGCGGCGCAGGACGACTGGCGCGAGGTGGTCGCGACGGCCGCCCGGCAGGGCGTCCCGACGCCGGGCTTCTCGGCGGCCCTCGCCTACTACGACGCCCTGCGCGCGGAGCGGCTGCCCGCGGCGCTCACACAGGGGCAGCGCGACTTCTTCGGTGCGCACACCTACCGGCGGACCGACCAGGAGGGCTCGTTCCACACCCTCTGGGGCGGCGACCGCTCGGAGGTGAGCACCGACTGAAGCCGCGCTCGGCCCGCCGGGAGGCGATCAGCTCGCAGGCCCCGGCTGGGGCTCCGGCTCCGGCGGGGGTACCGGCTCGGGGCCCGGGCCCGGCGGCTGCGGAATGGGTTCCGGCGCGGGTCCCGGCGGCGGCGCGGGGGGCGGCACAGGCCCGGGCAGGGGCCCCGGACCGGGTCCGGGCGGGCCCGGCGTCGGCAGGGGCGAAGGCGGTACGGGCGGCTGGGTCATGCCAGACCTCCAGAAGGACGGAGTCGTGCGTTCCCAATGTCTCCCGATGCGCGTGCCCACGCGCGCCGGGTCCACGCGTCATGATCCGGACGCTGTGGCCCCAGCGGCGGCCCACAGACCGGGCCGCGGGCTGGAGAGAACGGCGACGGGAGTCGTCGTACGGGCTGCCGCATCGGCCATCGACGCCTGGGCCAGCACGATGACATCCGCTTCCCGGACCGAGTCGACGGCGGCGGCCACCGCATCCAGATAGCCCTCGCGGTCGCCCGCCTCGAACCGCTCCCAGGCCCCTTCGACCAGCAGGGTACGCAGGGCGACACCGCGGCCCGCGGCCTCTTCGCGGATCAGTGCGAGGGTCGGCTCGAGGGTGCTGAGCAGTGCGGCTACCACCACGATCCGGTCGGCCGCTGCCGCCGCCGCGGCCATCGGACGGTCGACGCGAAGTACCGGCACCCCGAGGTCGGCGGCGCACGCCTCGGCAACACCGCCGATCGTGGAACAGGTGCACAGGACGGCGCTCGCCCCCTCGTCGACGGCCTCGGCCAGTGCGGCCGCCACGGCGGGGGCGACGGCCTCGGCGCCTTCCTCCCGGGCCCGGGCGAGCAGATCCTCGCGTACGAGATGGCGCAGCCCGAGACCGGGATGGTCCTCGTCCCGCAGCGTCTCGAAGACCGGGACATGGACCGGGGAAGTGTGGAGCAGCGCCAGCGTCCCCGACGCGCTGCCGGGCATTACCAGAGCTCCGGGTGGTCGGCTTTGAGCTGCGCCTTGGCCTCCTGGACCAGCTCGGCCGGCGGCTCGGGGGCCTCGTCGGGGTGGCGCGCGGCCCACTTGGCGGCGTACGGACACAGCGGTACGACGGGGACGCCCTCGCGTGCCGCCATCGCGTAGAATTCCCGCACCAGGGAGCCCGCGATGCCCTTGCCCTCGTGTGCCGGCTCCACCACCGTGTGCACCGCGACCAGGGCGGCGGGATCCGCGTCGAGGGTGAAGTAGACGATACGGCCCGTCACCTGGCCGTCCTCGTACGCTTCGAGGAGTCCCTTCGGCCTGTTGTCGCGGATGTCGTGTTCTGCCATGGCGGCTGGCTCCTTACGGCAGGCGGACGGTTCAGACGGCGGCGTGCGGGCTGCGCTGCGTGCGGCTTCCCGGCACCGGTGCGGAGGCGTCCGAGCCGAGCGCGACGATCCGGTTCTGCTCGTCGACGTGAACCACGCTGGGCACCAGGGCACGGGCCTCGGCGTCGTCCACCTGCGCGTAGCTGATCAGGATCACCAGGTCACCGGGGTGCACCAGATGGGCGGCGGCGCCGTTGATGCCGATGACGCCGGAGCCTCGTTCGCCCTCGATGACGTACGTCTCAAGGCGGGCGCCGTTGGTGATGTCGACGATGTGCACAAGCTCGCCGGGCAGCAGATCGGCGGCTTCCATCAGCGCGGCGTCGACGGTGACGGATCCGACGTAGTGGAGGTCGGCCTGGGTCACGGTGGCCCGGTGGATCTTGGACTTGAACATGGTACGCAACATCGAGGCACTCCCGGATCTATGCTCCCTGCCCACATGTTTGCAGGTCAAGGGCGGTTTTCCTACCTTACAACGAGTCGCATGTAAGGGGGCCATACCCTAGGCTTTTCAGAACTCATGCTGACCACTTGCCGACTCTACTGACGAGTCGTCCGTGACCGCCCCAGGCGGGGACGACCACTGGAGCGCCGCAGCCGTCAGCCCGTCCAGCAGGATGGCGCGGCGCGGCCCGTCAGCTCCCGAAGGCGACGCCGGGCAGCCCCTCCCCCGCATCCGGCGCCACCAGGAGCGAGCCCGACAGCGGGTGCGGCCGGGCCAGGCCGGTGCGGGCCGTGCTGATGTAGAGGTCGCGCAGGCCGGGGCCGCCGAAGGTGCAGGCGGTGGGGCGGCGGACCGGGAGGTCGAGGGTGCAGTCGAGGTCGCCGGCCGGGGTGTAGCGGCGCAGCTGAGCGCCGTCCCACAGGGCGACCCACACACAGCCGTCGGCGTCGACGGTCAGGCCGTCCGGGAACCCGACCCCTTCCTCGATGGTGGCAAAGGGGCGCCGGTCGACGGGGAGTTGGCCGTCCATCCGGCAGACGTCGATGCGGCGGGTGGGGCTGTCGATGTAGTAGACGAGGCTCCCGTCGGGGCTCCAGCCGGTGCCATTGCTGACGGATACGGCGGGGAAGAGCTCGGTGGCTGTGCCGTCGGGGGCGATGCGTGAGAGGTTGCCGCCGCCGGTCCGCTCGTCGTAGCGCATGGTGCCGGCCCACAGGGAGCCGTCGGGCGCGACGGCCGCGTCGTTGCCGCGGCGGCCGGGCACGGAGTCGCGTACGAGCCAGGAGAACGCGCCGTCCGCGTTGTACAGTGCAACGCCGTCGCGGAGGTTGGCCACCAGGCCACCACCGGCCCTCGGCTTGGCCGCGCCGACGTGCTGTTCGGTGGCCAGCACGGTACGGCGGCCGCTGCCCGGCTCGTACGTGTGGATACGGGATCCCAGGATGTCCACCCAGATCAGCCGTCCGGTCGCCGGGTCCCAGGTGGGGCCCTCACCCAGCGCCGCCGACTCCCTGACCGCGACCTCGACGGCCGTCACCGGGTGCCGCCGCGGTGACCGAGGCTCACGGAGAGGTCGCCCGCGCCCTTGGCGGCCAGCTCGGCGAGTTCGGCTTCGCGCTCCTCGGACCAGCGGATCATGGGGACCGAGATGGACAGGGCGGCGACGACGCGGCCCGAGCTGTCGCGCACGGGGGCGGCCACGCAGCTCACGTCCGGGTTGGACTCGCGGTGTTCGGTGGCGATGCCGCGCTCGCGGATCGCGGCGAGGGCGGCGCGCAGTGCGTCGGGGTCGGTGATGCTGTTGTGGGTCATCGCTGCCAGTTCGCCCTCCTCGATCCGGAGGTCGAGATCTTCGGCCGGGAGCGCGGCGAGGAGCATCTTGCCGACCGAGGTGCAGTGTGCCGGGAGCCTGCGTCCCGCGGCCGAGACCATGCGGACCGCGTGGGTGGAGTCGACCTTGGCGATGTAGATGACGTCCAGGTCTTCGAGGATCGCGACATGGACCGTCTCGTCGCAGGTCTCGGCGACCTCACGGGCCACCCGCTGGCCCTCGGCGGCAAGGTCGAGCTGTTCCGCGTACCGGCTGCCCAGCTGGTAGCTGCGCACGCCGAGGCGGTAGCAGCCCGGCTGCTCGGGGATGGCGACCAGATAGGAGCGGGCCGCCAGCGTCGTGACCAGCTCGTGCACCGTCGTGCGGGGCAGCTGGAGCTTGCGGGTGATGTCCGGCGCGGAGAGCGTTCCGTCGCCTTCCAGGAACAGTTCGAGTATGTCAAGCGCCCTGGTCACCGCAGGGACAAGACGTCCCATGACCCTCACCCACCCCGGTTGTTCGAAACTCCGGCCACTGACCGGTATGACGAACACAGGGTAGTCACGGCTCCGTTCGCCGGGCAATGGTCGTGCGGAAACGACTGCTGTGCACCCCATTGACACTCCCCGGACGGCCTGAATACGGTCACGCCAACATTTCGAACGCATGACGAAATCTCGAACGACCAAACCTGGACCCTAGGGGCAACTGCCGTGCGCATCACGGGAATCAGCACTCATGTCGTCGGGACCCCCTGGCGCAATCTCACCTATGTTCTCGTCCACACCGACGAGGGCCTCACGGGGGTCGGCGAGACTCGCATGCTCGGCCGCACCGACGCACTGATCGGCTATCTCCGCGAGGCGGAGGCGAACCACATAGCCGGTTCCGACCCGTTCGCCGTGGAAGATCTCGTGCGTCGCATGAAGTACGGCGACTACGGGCGGGCCGGCGAGATCGTCATGTCCGGTATCGCGGTCGTCGAGATGGCGTGCTGGGACATCAAGGGCAAGGCGCTCGGCGTACCGGTGTGGCAGCTGCTCGGTGGCCAGGTGACCGACAAGGTCAAGGCGTACGCCAACGGCTGGTACACGACCGAGCGCACCCCGGAGGCGTACCACAAGGCGGCCCAGGAGGTCGTGGCGCGCGGCTACCGTGCGCTGAAGATCGACCCGTTCGGGACCGGGCACTTCGAGCTGGACCACGAACAGACCCTGTACGCCGTGTCGCTGATCGAGGCGGTACGCGACGCCATCGGGCCCGACGCCGAGCTGATGTTGGAGATGCACGGGCGGTTCAGCCCCTCGACGGCGGTGCGGCTCGCCCATGAGCTGGCGCCGTTCAAGCCCGCCTGGCTGGAGGAGCCGGTGCCACCGGAGAACCTCAAGGCCTTGGCGAAGGTCGCCGCGAAGGTGGACATCCCGGTGGCGACCGGTGAACGGATCCATGACCGGATCGAGTTCCGGGAGCTCTTCGAGTCGCAGGCCGCCGACATCATCCAGCCGGACCTCGGGCACATCGGCGGCATCCTGGAGACCCGTAAGCTGGCCGCGACCGCCGAGACGCACTACATGCTGGTCGCCCCGCACAACGTCGGCGGCTCGGTGCTCACCGCGGCCTCGCTCCAACTGGCAGCCTGCACCCCGAACTTCAAGGTCCTGGAGCACTTCAACGACTTCGCGGACGCGGAGATCAAGAAGGTGGTCAGGGGCGCACCTCAGGTCGCCCCGGAGACCGGCTGCTTCGCGGTGTCGCACGCTCCCGGGCTCGGTGTCGAGCTGGATGTCGACGCGGCGGCCGAATTCCCGCAGCGGAAGGCCCGCTTCGACCTGTGGGCCGAGGGCTGGGAGCAGAGGGCGCCCAAGTGAGCCGCGCCCCGAGCGAAGCGAGCCACCTCCCCGGCGGGGACGACCGCGGGGGCGACCGCTCTCCTGGCGGGGTCAACCGGTTCCTGGTCATCGAGCGTCCCGGCGAACACCGTCTGGTGCACGGCGAGTTGCCGGTACCGGGGCCCGGCGAGGTCCTGGTGCGGGTTGCTGCCGCCGGTATCTGCATGAGCGACCGCGAGGTCTACGACGGGCACCGTGACGCCGCCTATGTCAGCTATCCCGTGACCCCCGGGCACGAGTGGTCCGGGACTGTCGAGGCGGTCGGCGAGGGCGTCGACCCCGTGCTCGTCGGCCGCAAGACGGTGGCCGAGGGGTTCCGGGCGTGCGGGGTCTGCGAGCGCTGCCGGTGCGGAGAGACAAGCCTGTGCACCGGCGGGTACGCCGAGACCGGGTTCACCGAGCCCGGCGCGTTCGCCGATTGGCTGACGGTGCCCGCACGCCTACTGCACCCGCTCGAGGACGACGCCGATCTGCGGGCCGCGGCCCTCCTCGAGCCGGCCGCGGTGATCGCCGCGGCGGTGCGGGCCGGGCGCCCGAGCCCCGGCGAGCGGATCGCCGTGGTCGGTGCGGGCACCCTCGGGCTGCTCGCGGTCCAGCTGCTTGCCGCTTACTCGCCCGCCGAGCTGACCGCGATCGACCAGCGGGCCGAACGCGGCGAGCAGGCACGGCGGTTCGGGGCGAGCGAGAGCCTGCCACCGGATGCCGCCGAGGCCGTGGCGCAGGGCCGCTTCGACCTGGTCGTAGAGACGGCCGGGGCGCCCACCACGGCCGCCTCGTCCTGCCTCCTCGCGCGGCGGGGCGGCCGGGTGGTGCTCACCGGGATGTTCACAACGGGAGCTACCGGTATCGACCCGGTGCACCTCTCGCTGAGCCAACTGGAGATCCGCAGCGTCTTCGGCGCCTCCTCGTCCGCCTGGTCGGACGCGGTGCGTGCCTTCGGCCTCGGACTGCTCGATCCCGCACCACTGATCACCCACGAGTTCCCGCTGGAGCGGTTCGACGAGGCCATCGCGCTGGTCGGCGGCGGTGACCCGAAGACCGGGAAAGTGCTGCTCCGCCCCTAGCCGGTGCGGTGGTGCGCGGCCGCCCGACCGCCGCCGTACCGGCGTACACCCATCAACTCGAACGTCGTCCGAAATCTCGAACATGGGAGTCCCGTGATCGCCCCGTCCTCACCCCGCCGCCCCGGCGCCGACACGCTGGCCCGTATCGGCCATGCCGTGCCCGCCCTGGACCCGGCCGACGCCTCCGCACACTCCTTCCCCGACGGTGGCACCTGGCGCACCGAGATCCCCTCGGTGGAGGGCCCCGAGGCGCTGTCCGTCGTCCTCAAGGAGAGCTCACGCCTCGATGTCCCAATCCACCGGATCAGCCAGGGCAGCGGCGTCTGGATGCTGTCCGACACCGAGATCACCGAGATGGTCGAGGCGGCCGGCGAGCGCGACATCGAGCTCTGCCTGTTCACCGGCCCCCGCGGCACCTGGGACACCGGCGCCTCCGTGCGCACCGACTCACGCGGTGCCGGGCTGCGTGCCCGCGGCCACGACGCGCTCGCCGGATGCGTCGAAGACGCCGTGCGCGCAACGGAGTTGGGCGTCAAGTGCCTGCTCGTCGCGGACGAAGGCGTGCTCTGGGCGCTGCACCGGGCACGCCAGGCGGGCGTCATCCCTGCCGACACCACGCTCAAGGTCTCCGCACTGATCGGGCCCGTCAACCCCGCCTCGTACGCCGTGTACGAGCAGCTCGGCGCGGACTCGCTCAACGTCCCCTCCGACCTCACGCTCGCCCATCTCACCGAGATCCGCCGGGCCTCCGCCGCGCCCATGGACATGTACGTCGAGGCGCCGGACGACCTCGGCGGCTATGTGCGGATGTACGAGATCGCCGAGCTGATCCGGCGCGGCGCACCCCTGTATCTGAAATTCGGCCTGTCGAAGACGTCCGGGATCTACCCCTACGGCGCGCATCTGCGCGACCTCACTCTCGACACCGCCCGCGAGCGCGTCCGCCGTGGCCGCCTCGCCCTCGATCTGCTGGCCCGGCACGGAGCGGACGGCGGCATGTCGCCGCTCGGCTCCCGCCTGCCCGGCACGCTGAACCGCTTCAGCACGACCACCCCCGTTGAGAACGTTCCAGGCAACGAGACCGAGAAGGACTCCTGATCATGCGCATACGTACCGCGGCGACCGCCGCAGCTTGCCTCGCCCTCAGCCTCTCCCTCACCGCCTGCGGCCAGGACAGCGCGGGCGGCAGCGAGAAGAAGGACACCAAGGACGCCACGGTCGGCATCGCGATGCCGACCAAGTCGTCCGAGCGCTGGATCTCCGACGGCAACAACGTCGTCAAGGACCTCCAGGCCAAGGGCTACAAGACGAAGCTCGTCTTCGGCGAGGACGACCCGGACCAGCAGGTCTCGCAGATCGAGAACATGATCACGCAAGGTGTGGACGCGCTGGTCATCGCGGCCATCGACAACAAGTCGCTGGACAACGTCCTGCAGCAGGCCGCCGACGCCGAGATCCCGGTCATCTCCTACGACCGCCTGATCCTCAACTCGGAGCACGTCGGCTACTACGCATCCTTCGACAACGAGAAGGTCGGCAGGCTGCAGGGCACGTACATCATCGAGCAACTCGGACTGGACAAGGGCGAGAAGGGCCCGTTCAACATCGAGCTGTTCGCCGGCTCCAACGACGACAACAACACCCGCTACTTCTACAACGGCGCCATGAAGGTGCTGCAGCCGTACCTCGACAAGAAGCAGCTAGTCGTCCAGTCCCAGCAGACCAAGCTCAACCAGGTCACCACCCTGCGCTGGGACGGCGGTACCGCCCAGCGCCGCATGGACGACCTGCTGACCTCCTCGTACAGCACCAAGCGCGTGGACGCGGTGCTCTCGCCGTACGACGGCATCTCCATCGGCATCCTCTCCGCACTCCGCGGCGACAGCTACGGCACCAAGTCCAAGCCGTGGCCGGTCGTCACCGGACAGGACGCCGAGGTCGCCTCGGTGAAGTCGATCATCGCGGGCGAACAGCGGCAGACCGTCTACAAGGACCTGCGCCAGCTCGCCGAGGTCGCCACCAACATGGTCGACGCTGCGCTCAAAGGCGAGAAGCCCGAGACCAACGACACCAAGTCGTACGACAACGGCGCGAAGGTCGTCCCCGCCTATCTGCTCAACCCGGTCAGCGTCGACAAGGACAACTACAAGAAGGAGCTGATCGACACCGGTTACTACAAGGCCGGCGACCTCAAGTAGCAGGCGCAGTCGACCCCGCGCTCCGGGCTTCGCCGCCCGAGCCGGGGAACCCCCATCAGCGACAGAGAAAGGCACGACCATGGCGGGACCCGTCCTGGAAATGCGCTCCATCGTCAAGACCTTTCCCGGAGTCAGGGCGCTCTCGGAGGTCACCCTGACCGTCCGCCCGGGCGAGGTCCACGCCATCTGCGGGGAGAACGGCGCCGGCAAGTCGACCCTGATGAAGGTCCTCTCCGGTGTCCATCCGCACGGCAGTTACGAAGGGGACATCCTCTTCCAGGGCGAGCCATGCCGGTTCAAGGACATCAGGGCGAGCGAGCAGCGCGGCATCGTGATCATCCACCAGGAGCTCGCCCTGGTGCCCTATCTCTCCATCGCGGAGAACATCTTCCTCGGCAATGAGCACGCCACACGTGGCGTGATCAGCTGGCACGAGACACTGCGGCATGCCTCCGAACTGCTGCGCCGGGTCGGCCTCGACGAGCATCCGCAGACCCGGGTCGCGGACATCGGCGTGGGCAAGCAGCAGCTCGTGGAGATCGCGAAGGCCCTCTCCAAGGAGGTGAAGCTGCTGATCCTCGACGAGCCGACGGCGGCGCTGAACGACGAGGACAGCGGCAAACTCCTGGATCTCATCCTGGAGTTGAAGGACCACGGGATCACCTCGATCATCATCTCGCACAAGCTGAACGAGATCGCGCGGGTCGCAGACTCCGTGACCATCATCCGCGACGGGCGCTCCATCGAGACCCTGGACGTGAAGGCCCCGGAGACCACCGAGGAGCGGATCATCAGCGGCATGGTCGGCCGCGACCTCGACCACCGCTTCCCCGAACGCACCCCGCACCAGCCGGAGCAGGGCACGGCACCGGCCCTGGAGATCCGCGACTGGACGGTGCACCACCCGATCGACCAGCACCGCAAGGTCGTCGACAACGTCACGCTGAATGTGCGCCGCGGAGAGATCGTCGGCATCGCGGGACTCATGGGCGCGGGCCGCACCGAGCTCGCGATGAGCGTCTTCGGGCGTACCTACGGGCGCTATGCGGGCGGCACGGTCCTCAAGGACGGCAAGGAGATCCGCACCAAGACCGTCCCCGAGGCGATGCGGCACGGAATCGCCTACGTCACCGAGGACCGCAAGCACTACGGGCTCAACCTCATCGACACGATCGGCCGCAATATCTCGCTCAGCGCGCTCGGCAAGGTCGCCCGGCGCGGCATCGTCGACGAGCACGCGGAGCGGCAGGTCGCCGAGGGCTACCGCAAGAGCATGAACATCAAGGCTCCGACGGTCGCCGAGCCGGTCGGCAAGCTGTCGGGCGGCAATCAGCAGAAGGTCGTCCTCAGCAAATGGATCTTCGCGGGTCCGGACGTGCTGATCCTGGACGAGCCGACCCGCGGCATCGACGTGGGCGCCAAGTACGAGATCTACACGGTGATCGACAAGCTCGCCGCCCAGGGCAAGGCCGTCGTCTTCATCTCCTCGGAGCTCCCCGAACTGCTCGGAATGTGCGACCGCATCTACACGATGTCCGCCGGCCGGCTGACCGGCGAGGTGCCGCGGGCGGAGGCCACGCAAGAAGTGCTGATGCGTCGGATGACGAAGGACAAGAGGTAGCAGGATGAGTACGAATCTGACGGCCAGGACTCCGGCGGACGCCCCGCTCCCGTCCGGTGACGGCGCTGGTGGCGGCAAGGCCGAGAGCGGCCTGCTGGGCCTGGTCCTAGAGGGCTTGCGCCGCAATATGCGGCAGTACGGCATGCTGATCGCGCTCGGCCTGATCGTGGCCCTGTTCACCGTGTGGACGGGCGGTGACCTGCTGCTGCCGCGCAATGTCTCCAACCTGGTGCTGCAGAACAGTTACATCCTGATCCTCGCGATCGGCATGATGCTCGTCATCATCGCGGGCCATATCGACCTGTCGGTCGGCTCGCTCACCGCCTGCGTGGGCGCGGTCGCGGCCGTGCTGATGGTGCAGCACCATGCGCCCTGGCCAATCGCGGTCGCCCTGTGCCTGGCCCTCGGCGCGGCAGCGGGCGCGATGCAAGGCTTCTTCATCGCATATCTGGGCATACCCTCCTTCATCGTTACGTTGGCGGGGATGCTGCTCTTCCGCGGCGCCACCGAGATCGTCCTGAAGGGCCAGACGCTCGGCCCCTTCCCCAAGGGCCTGCAGACCATAGCCAACGGTTTCCTGCCGGAGGTCGGCCCGGACACCAACTACCACAACCTCACCCTGCTACTCGGCTTCGTTCTGATCGCGTTCGTCGTCGTCCAGGAGATGCGCGACCGCAGGCGGCAGCAGGAGTTCGCGCTGGATGTGCTGCCCGCGAAGATGTTCGCCCTCAAGCTGATCGCCCTGGTCGCCGCCGCGCTGACGGTCACCCTGATGCTCGCCAGCTACAAGGGCGCCCCCGTGGTGCTGCTGATGCTGGCCGTCCTGGTCGTCGGCTTCGGCTATGTGATGCGCAACGCGGTCATCGGCCGCCATGTCTACGCGATCGGCGGCAACCTGCCCGCGGCCAAGCTGTCCGGCGTCAAGGACAAGAAGGCCACCTTCCTGGTCTTCCTGAACATGGGCATGCTGGCCGCCCTCGCCGGGCTCGTCTTCGCGGCCCGCTTCAACGCCGCCTCCCCCAAGGCCGGCACCAACTTCGAGCTCGAGGCGATCGCCGCCTCGTTCATCGGCGGCGCCTCCATGAGCGGCGGCGTCGGCACCGTTCTGGGCGCGATCATCGGCGGCCTGGTCCTCGGTGTGCTCAACAACGGCATGAACCTCGTCGGCGTCGGCACGGACTGGCAGCAGGTCATCAAGGGCCTGGTCCTGCTTGCGGCGGTCGGCTTCGACGTGTGGAACAAGCGCAAGGTCGGTTCGTAGGTCTCGCAGAAGTATCCAAACCCCCTTACTGGAGCCGCACATGGAATCGAGCAGACGCACAGTGCTGGCAGCGGCCGCGGCGGCGGGACTCGCCGCGACCACGCTCGGCACCACCACCGCACACGCAAACCCCCACGCTTCGAGAGGTGGGAGGCCCGTGAAGGAGCTGTTCGGCAAGCTCGCCGACGGTACGAAGGTGTACCGATGGTCGCTGGCCAACGGCGGCACCCGGCTGAAGGTGCTGTCGTACGGCGGCATCGTGCAGTCCCTGGAGATACCCGACCGGCACGGCCGGTACAAGAACGTCTCGCTGGGCTTCGACACCCTCGAGGAGTACGTCGCCTCCAGCCCTTACTTCGGCGCACTCATCGGCCGCTACGGCAACCGCATCGCCAGGGGACAGTTCACCCTGGACGGCAAGGCGTACCAACTGTCCGTCAACGACGGCGAGAACAGTCTGCACGGCGGGTCCAAGGGCTTCGACAAGCGGGTGTGGGACGTCGAAGGCTTCACCTCCGGCTCGGACGTCGGCCTGGTGCTGCACTACACAAGCGTCGACGGCGAGATGGGCTACCCCGGAACCCTCAGGGTCAAGGTCACGTACACCCTGACCCGGCAGGGCAACTGGCGCATCGACTACGCGGCCACCACCGACAGGGCCACCGTCGTCAACCTCACCAGCCACGTCTACTGGAACCTGGCGGGCGAGGACAGCGGCTCGGTCTACGACCACGAGCTGAGCATCGCCGCCTCCCGCTACACCCCGGTCGACTCGGGCCTCATCCCCACCGGTGAACTGGCGAAGGTCGCGGGCACGCCCTTCGACTTCCGCCGATCCAAGACCGTCGGGGAAGACATCCGGGTCGCGCACCAGCAGCTCCTGTACGGCAAGGGCATCGACCACAACTGGGTTCTGGACAAGGGCAGCACCAGCAAGCCCCAGCAGATCGCGAGGCTGCGCGACCCGGCGTCCGGCCGCGTCCTGAACATCGCGACGACCGAGCCGGGCCTGCAGTTCTACTCCGGCAACTTCCTGGACGGAACGCTGGTCGGCTCGGGCGGCACCATCCACCGCCAAGGCGACGCCCTGTGCCTGGAGACCCAGCACTTCCCGGATTCCCCCAATCAGCCGTCCTTCCCGTCCACGGTGCTGCGGCCCGGCGACACCTACCGCTCGACGACGGTGCACAGCTTCTCGGCGCGCTGACCGGACCGGCACTCCGGGCGTGCGTCACCGCGCGCCCGGAGTACTTGCCCGGCGCCCGCCTACTTGGCGTACAGCAGGGTGCCGAAGCCCGGCTGGTCAAAGCAGCCGCTGTTGGGGCCGGTCGGGTAGTTCCGGCCCTCGCCGCCGCGGATGATCGTGGCCTGGGGCCTTGGCTGCCAGGTGGACTGGACGTGGCTGTTGGCGGTGCCTCTTCCGATGCCATGGCGATCCGAAGGGTTCGTCCGCACCGACGTGCAGGCGCCTCGACCGCAGCACGCCGGTGACCTCCTTCAGGAGGGACTGGGCGAAATCGGCGTTGTCCGGGGTGGGGCGAGCGTGGTCGGCGGCTGCTGGACTCCGCCGCGGACGAATCCCTCGGGGTTCTCCGCACGGTGCGCGTAGGCGGGATGGGCGAGAAAGCGTTCCATGTGCCCGAAGGTGTTCTGGTTGGGCACCAGCTCGATGCCCAGCGCGGCGCAGCGGGCGTCCAGCCAGCACAGATCGTCCGCGGTGAGTGGGGAAGCGTCCCGCCAGACCTCGCGGTGGTCACGGAAGGCGAAGGTGTGCTCCAAAAGGAGGGTGGGGCCGGGAATCGTGGAAGTGCGCGTCCGTGCTTCCCGGCCTGTGGGCGCAAGCGGCAGCTGTTCGCGCTGGTCCTGGTGTCCGTGATGGTGCCGGCGACCGTTCTGGCGCTCCCGCTGTACCTGATGGTCTCGAGCATGCAGCTGGCCAACACCGTGTGGTCGGTGTTCATCCCCGTCCTGTTCAACCCCTTCGGCGTGTACCTGGGGCGGCTGTTCGCCGCCTCGTACGTACCCGGCGAGGTCCTTGAGGCCGCGCGAGTGGACGGCGCGAGCGAGCTACGGAGCTTCCTGTCGGTGGGACTGCGGATGATGGCCCCGGGCTATGTGACGATCTTCCTGTTCCAGCTGACGGCGATCTGGAACAACTTCTTCCTGCCGCTGGTGATGCTCAACGACGAGGAGCTGTATCCGCTCAGCCTCGGGCTCGACAGCTGGAACGCGGCGGCACCCATCGTTCCGGACTACTACCCGCTGATGGTGATCGGTTCCTTGCTGGCACTTCTGCCGTTGGTCATCACCTTCGTGCTGCTGCAGCGGTTCTGGAAGTCGGGGCTGACGGCGGGTGCTGTGAAGTAGCCCACAACGCCAGGCCGTTTCGTTCGGATCTTGCGAGGCTTCTCGTACTTCGGCTTATCTGCTGCACTTCGCGGACGCCCTGGGAGTGGCGGTGGAAGGCACGCTCGCAGGGGCAGTCGCCTGCTGCGGCTCAGGGGCAGGGCATGCTCATGTAGATCGCCTGCTCGCCCTCGGATTCGGTGCCGTGGTAGAGGGCCGTGTCCAGTCCGCAGAAGGCGAAGCCCATCCGCCGGTAGGAGTGGTTGGCCGGGGCGTTGATACTGGCGACCTCCAGCCAGATGTGCCCGGCGCCGCGTTCGCGGGTTCGACGGCGTGTCCCATCAGCGCCCGGCAGATGCCCGGCCCCGGTGGTCCGGGCGACCTCGATGGTCGGCCGGCGGTTCCACGGGGAGTAGGAGACGGCGGCGAAGCCGGCCAGGCCGCCGTAGGCGCCCACAGCGACGAAGGTGCGGCTGTCGGAGTCCTCGCTGTCGTCATCGCTGTGGGACTCGTCCTCGGGGAAAGAACTTGGTCAGGGGCGGTCCACCGGGGGAGCCTTCCGGAACCAGCCGGGGGACCACCGGACCGGCCCCGGTTGTCATGCCCAGAGGTCAGCATCGGCGGGACACAGTCCGATCCCATGCTGACTGTTTGCTGACCAGGGCCCCCACAGCATCGCTGTGACCTGCACGGACGTCCAGTCGCTAGATGTTGGACTCGAACAGGGTGCGCAGCACGGCGTCTCACTGTGGGACAAAAGGGGCGCGCCCCCGGGCGGGGTACGCGCCGACGCATGACAGGGTACGACTACTCCCCGGCGGAGTCCGAGGGCTGATCGCCGTTGTGGTTTCCCGGCTGGTCCTCGAAGCGCTCCTCGAACACGTCCTCGGGCTCCGCCTCGTCCTGGTCCTTCGCTCGCCTGCCGAGCACGGCGGCCGCGGCGAGCGCACTACCCAGGAAGGCCACGGCCACGACCCATGGCTGGTCCAGGCGATGGCCGGTCGCGTGGTCGACGGAGTAGCGGCCCGCCCCGGCGAATCCCAGGGCGGCCGCGGTGAAGCCGAGGAAGGCGGGGTACTCGAAGCCTCCGCCCTGGTTGAAGAACCCGGCGGGCGCGTGCACCGCCACAGCTCCCGCCATGGCGCCCGCGGCCGCGGCGCCGGCCGCCGGAGCGGCCAGCCCCAGCGCGAGCAGCGCCCCGCCGCCCGCCTCGCCGAGACCGGCGGCGACGGCGCTCTCCCGGCCCGGGTGGAATCCCATGGCCTCCATGCCCTGCGCGGTCGCTTCGAGACCGTGGCCCCCGAACCAGCCGAGCAGCTTCTGCGTACCGTGTGCCGCGAGGACGGCGCCGGTGCCGACGCGCAGGACGAGCAGGCCGGCGTCACGTCGGTTGAGGCTGGGCATGGGCGTCTCCCGGGGATGCGGTCGTTCCATTGGGTGGGTGGGTCGGTCGAGGGCGTACGAGTTCCACTCTCACCGGAGCCGGGCCGCCGTCCGCTGCGCTGCTGCGCCGTACGGGTGATGCGGGAGCGCGGCCTACGGCATGGTCCAGAAGTGGTGCATGGCGTACGAGCTCCACGGCCGCCAGCTCTCCGCGTCTGCCAGGGTCGCGCCCGCTCGCCGCATCCCCGCCCGGACCGCCGGGTCCTCGGTCAGCAGCACGTCCGGGTCGCCCAGTGCCCGCATCCGGATGTAGCCCGTCGTCCGCGCGTCGATGCCCGGCAGGGCGAGCAACTCCCGTTCCGTCTCGTCCCGGTCGGCGCCCGGGTCGAGTGTCACCGTGCCCTCGGCGAGCGCGGTCGTCAGCATGCGCAGCGCTCCCTCCCGCGCTTCTGGCAGGCCGAGTTCGCTCAGCTCCGCACCCGCCAGGTCGTCCGCACGCGGGAAGAGGTGCGTGAGCCCGCCGCTCGGCTCGCACAGCCGATGACCGTACGCCGCGACCAGGGCATTCCCGAGCTCCCGCCCGCCCCCCACGACCCGTACCGCCAGCTCGTGCGGATCGGCGGTGCCGGGGGCGCGCAGGCCCGGGCGGGCGGCGACCAGGGGGGCCAGTGACGGGTCCGCGCCGAGGCGTTCGGCGACGGCGCCGGGGTCGGCGTCCAGGTCGAAGAGGCGGCGCATGCGCTGGGTGGCCGTCGTCAGGTCCCGCAGGTCCGTGAGGTGCAGCCGGCACTCCAACCAGCCCCCGGCACCCGGCTGTTCGGCGACCTCGGCCACGCCGGATCCGCCCGGCAGCCGCAGGGTGCGCCGGTAGATCCGGGAGCCGCGTTCGCCGACGATCTCCTCGATGCCGGTGATGGCGCGGCCCGCGAGATGGTCGAAGACCTCCACGGAGGCGTACGGGCCGCGGTAGGCCAGCCGCAGCGGCACTCCGGCGGCGCCGTTCTCCGGGGCGACCGGGCCGAAGCGCGAGCTGCGGCCGGGCCGGGCGGAGCGCAGTTCGCTGGGGGTGGCCGCGTAGATCTCGCGGATGGTGTCGTTGAACTGCCGCACGCTCGCGAACCCCGCCGCGAAGGCGATCTCCGCCGCCTGCATCGTGGTCGTCTGCAGCAGTACGCGTGCGGTGTGTCCGCGCTGGGCCCGGGCCAGGGCGATGGGGCCCGCGCCGAGTTCTGCGTTCAGCTGCCGCTGTACCTGGCGGGCGCTGTAACCGAGCCGGTCGGCCAGGCCCGAGACGCCCTCGCGGTCCACGATCCCGTCACCGATCAGCCGCATGGCCCGGCCGACGACATCGGCGCGGGCGTTCCACTCGGCGGAGCCCGGCACCGCGTCGGGGCGGCAGCGACGGCAGGCCCGGAATCCGGCGCCCTGGGCGGCTGCGGCCGTCCGGTAGAAACTCACGTTCTGGCGCTTGGGCGTGATCGCGGGGCAACTGGGGCGGCAGTAGATCCCGGTGGTGGACACGGCGAAGAAGAACACCCCGTCGAACCGGGCGTCCCTGCTGCTCACCGCCTCGTACCTGCTGTCCTCGATCGTCATACGGCCAGTATGGGCACCGCCCAGGGGTTCGGCTGGCGGAAATCGGACATGGCGTTCACCGGCGGCGAGGCTGTCAGTACGCGGTGATCAGCACGGGTCCGCCCTGCGCGTCCGCCGTATCCGTCCAGTCGGCACGCAGATGCAGGGCGCGGCCGGGCACGGCCGTGCGCAGCAGGCGCTGCCGGTGCAATACCCGGCCGTCCTGGCTGACGACCAGGACGGGAAGGGCGAGCGGCTCGGTCGTACGGAGGATGAACCGGCCCCGCATCGGGCGGGGGCCGTCCGGGGCGATGCGGTTGGGTGCCGCCCAGCGCAGCGGTCCCGCGACCCGCACCGGGAGTCCGGGGCCGGGCCATGCCTCCTCCCCTGCGAGATACCGCAGCACCTGTTCCGCGGCATGCCTGCCCTCCTCGGCAGCGACCGAGGCGGGCTCGACGCCGTGGAGGAGATTTCCGGCGGCGAAGACGCCGGGGTCGGCCGTGCGCAAGGCGGTGTCGACGGCGGGGCCGCGGGTACCGGGGTCGAGCGGGATCCCTCCGCGCCGGGCCAGTTCATGGTCGGGGATCCAGTCGCCGGTGAACACGACCGTGTCGCAGCGGACGGTGGTGGTTCTGCCGTCGCGGTGCCGCAGGGCGACGCCGGTCAGGCGGCCGCGGCCGAACAGCTCGGTCACGGTCGCCTCCATGAGCAGCGGGACGCGGCGGCGGAGTGACATCGATGGGGGACGCGGCTGGTCGGTGACCATCGCGACTACCTCGGCTCCGCCCGCCCGCAGGGTCCGCACCGCCGAGTGGGCGACGGCCTCGGCGCCGACGACGACGGCACGGCTGCCGACCCGCTGTCCGTGGAGGTGGACGGCCTGCTGGAGTTCGCCCGTGGTGAGCACGCCCTGCGGTCGGGTCCCGGGCACCAGGCGTGCGCTGCGCGGCCGTTCGCGGGCGCCGGTGGCGAGGACGACGGCCCGCGCGGTGATCCGCTCCAGGCCGTGCGGTCCCGTGGTGTCCAGGGTGCGCGGGCCCGCCCAGCCGGTGACGGTGACGCCGGTGCGCAGGTCCGCTCCGACCTGTACGGCGTCGTCGAGGTGCCGCGCGTACTGCGGACCGCTCATGGGGCGCCGCAGATCGCGCAGCCCGAAGCCGCCGTGGAAGCAGTGACGGGGAATGCCGCCCGCCTGCTGCTCCCGCTCCAGGATCTCGACCCGGCCAGCGCCCGCGGCAGCCAGCCGCGCTCCGGCGGCGAGTCCTGCCGGTCCGCCGCCCACGACCAGGACGTCGACCGCACGCGTCGGCCGGCTCATCGGCTTACCTCACGTGCCTCGAAGAGAGCGCGCACGGCGGGCCCGCAGTAGAAGCCCTGGCAGCGGCCGCCGCGGGCGCGGGTGCGCCTGCGCAGTCCGTCGAGCGAGCCCGGCGGCACCGTACTGTCCAGGGCGTCGCGTATCTCCCCGCGCGAGACGCGTTCGCAGTGACAGACGATCGTGCCGTATTCGGGATCGGCGGCGATGAGATCGGCCCGCTGGTAGGGGCGCGGGCACGCCTCGCCGATGTACGGCATGCGTACGGGCTTCAGCTCGCGCGCCTCCCCCAGGTCGAGTCCGGCGTCTGCGAGCAGGCCGGTGACGTATGCGGCGATGGCCATGGAGGCGGTGAGCCCGGTGGATCGGATACCGCCGACGGCGATGTACCGCTGCCGCGCGTGCGCCCGGATGCGGTAGTCGTCGTGCTCGGTGGCGGAACGCAGTCCCGCGTAGACGGCGGTGACCTCCTCCTCCACCAGCTCCGGGATGATCCGCCGGCCCTCCTCCCGGAGGAATGCGAGCCCTTCGGCGGTCGATCCGGTGGCTTCCTTGTCGTCGAGGTCCTCGGCGGTCGGGCCGAGCATCACATTGCCGTACACCGTCGGGGACACCAGAACGCCCTTGCCGAGCGCGGTCGGCACCGGCAGCAGGATGTGGCTGACGAGGTCGCGGGCGAGCTTGTCGTAGACAATCAGCTGGCCGCGGCGCGGGGTGACGGTGAAGTCGCCGTGGCCGAGTTCCCGGTCGAGTTCGTCGGCGTACAGACCGGCGGCGTTGACGAGGTAGCGGGTCCGCAACAGGCCCCGGGATGTGGCGAGTTCATGGTGTGTCGCGGCGCTGCTGATGCTCTCCACGCGGCAGTTGAGATGCAGGTCGACGCCCGAGCGCACGGCCTGGGTGGCGTACGCGAGTGTCGTCGTCCAGGGGCAGATGATGCTCTCGCCGGGGACGTCGAGCGCGCCAAGTACGCCCGGCCCCAGATGCGGCTCGCGTTCGCGCACCTCGTCGGCGCCGATCAGCCGTGCGTCGTGGTAGCCGTTGCGCTCGGCCTTGGCGGCGAGGGCGGGGAGCGCGGCGAGCTGTTCCGGGTCCCAGGCGACGAGGAGGGCGCCCAGCGGTTCGAGGGGGATGCCGGTCTCGGCCGCGTACGCGGAGAGCCGCCGCTGTCCGTCGCGTACGAGCCGGGATTCCAGGGAGCCGGGGACTGCGTCGAATCCGGTGTGGAGGATCGCGGTGTTCGCCTTGGACGTGCCGTTGCCGACGTCGTGCGACGCGTCCACGAACGCGGTACGCAGCCGGTGGCGGGCGAGTTCGCGGGCGATGGCCGAGCCGACCACGCCGGCGCCGACGACGATCACGTCGTGCATCGCGTCCGGCAGCTGCCCGGCGGTCGTCACGGTCATGGTGCTCCCCGCTTCACCTGTCGGCCGCGGGCGTACGGTCCACTGCGGGCGTACGGTCCAGCAGCGCGGCCACCTCGCGGCGGAAGCCCGCGAGACGCTCGGCCGCCTCGGTCGCGCTGATCCGCGGTTCGTATACGGCGGACGGCTTCCACGCCGGCACCGCCTGCTCGGCCGTGAGTTCCGGGTCCAGGCCCATCCGCGCGACAGCGCCGACACCGAGAGCGGTGACATCGGGCAACGCCGAGACTTCGACCGGCAGTTGGAGGAGGTCCGCCTGGGTCTGCATCAGCAGGGTCGAGCGGGTGAGGCCGCCGTCGACCCGCAGTCCGGTCAGCGGCGCTCCGAGGTCGGTGGCGGCTGCCTCGGCGAGTTCGACGACCTGGGCGGCGATGCCCTCGCAGAGCGCGCGCACGAGCTGGCCCGGGCCGGTGTCAAGGCCGAGGCCGGTCAGCGAGCCGCGCAGATCACCGCGCCACCAGGGGGCCGCGAGTCCGGCGAGCGCCGGAACGAAGGTGACCCCGCCGCTGTCCGGCACGGCCGAACCGACCGGGTCCAGGTCGGCGGCGCCCGAGATCACGCCGAGGTCGGTGAGCCAGCGCACGGCGGACGCGGCCGTGTAGACCTGCCCGTCGAGGCAGTAGCTGGTCCGTCCGCCGAGCCGCCAGGCGACGCAGCTGACGAGTCCGGTGGTGGTTCGGCGAGGCCGTGACCCGGTCTGGGCGAGCAGGAACGCCCCTGTTCCGTACGTGCACTTGGCAACTCCCGGCTCGGTGACGCTCTGGGCGAGGAGCGCCGCCTGCTGGTCGACAAGGAGTCCGCTCAGGGGTGTCGCGGGACCGAAGGCGGTGGTGATGCCGACCTGGCCGTCCGCGTCGACGACCTCCGGCAGCCGTTCGCCGGCCAGGCCGTAGACGGCAAGTGCCTCGGACGACCATGCGACGCGGTCGAGGTCGAGCAGCTGGGTGCGCCCTGCGGTGGCGGCGTCGGTGACGAAGGCGCCGGTGAGCCGGTGGACCAGCCAGGCGTCGCTGGTGGTGACGACGCCTGCGCGGGTGAGTTCGCGGCGTATCCAGGCCATCTTGGGCGCGGCGAAGTACGGGTCGAGGGGCAGGCCGGTCAGCCGGGTCAAGTCATCGGCGTGCGGGGCCAGTTCGGCACAGATCGGTTCGGAGCGCCGGTCCTGCCAGACGATCGCGTCGGTCAGCGGTCGGCCGGTGGCGGGGTCCCACGCGAGCACCGTCTCGCCCTGGTTGGCGAGGCCCACCGCGGCGACCGGCTCCCCGGCGTCCGCGAGCGCCTGACGTCCGGCGTCGAGCACCGAGGAGAGCAGGGCTTCGGGGTCGGTCTCCACGCTCCCGCCGGTGCCATATCGGGGGTTCACCGGCGCGGAGCCACTGCCGATCACACCCCGCTCGGGGCAGATGACCAGCGCTTTGGTACCGGAGGTGCCCTGGTCGACGGCAAGCACTGGGCCTGTCATCGGCCACCTCGCTCTCCGGTAGTCGGAACCTTGATCGTTGACGCAAGGAAGCGTGGTGCAGGCCACGGCCACCGTCAAGCCCGCACATGGACCGAGCGCACGACTGACGGATCATCAACTTCTTGCCGTTGCCCCATGGTTGAGTAAGATCACCGCAAAGATCACCCCACACCCCTCGCCCCCAAGAGGTCCCATGACGAGCGCAACGCGACCGGTGGCGGGCTGATGTCCCAGGACCAGTTACGCCCGGTGTACCACCCGGCGGGTCACGACAGTGAACTGCGCAGCGCGTTACAGGACTTACGCACGGGCCGCTGGATGTCGATGCGCAATCTGCTGGCCTCCACGTCCGGCTGGGCGCTGTGGACTCAGCGCACCCAGGTGCTCGCGGCGGTGGCCGCCGGGTCCGACGCCGTGCAGGCCTGGCGAACCGAGGAGCCCCGCTCGCTCACCGCGACCGTGATGCACGCCCGGGTCGTGGTGGAACGGGCGCTGCGCGCCCATCGCGAGAACCACCCGCGCACGCACGAGCTGTGGCACGAGGCCTGGGAGGCGTGCCGGATCGCCGCACACCAGATCCCCGACGATCCGGTGCCCTGGGTGTGTCTGCTGGCGCTCGCCCAGCTCGACGAGAAGCAGCGGCTGGACGAGCACCGCATGCCGCCGCCGGGTCCGATGCTGTTCCCCGGCCCGTGGGGACTGCTCGCGGAGTCGGACAAGCGCGATCCGCACAATCGCGAGGCGTACCACCGGATGCTGCAGTTCGTGTACGCCCGCTCATCCGGTGCCCATCTGTCCGAAGCGGTCAACTACGCGCAGTGGGCGGCGTCTTCCGCACCTGCCGGTTCGCCGCTCCTGGCGCTTCCGCTCCATGTCCGGGTGGAGCGCTACCGCCGCGAGAAGGGCCATGAGAAGGCCCTCGACATGCACTGGGTGACGGACGACGCGACCCGGGACGCCCTGCGCGCGCTGCACGACTGGTTCGACCTCGTGCCCCCCACCGAGTGTTCCCTGCTGGATCTCAGCCATCTGGCCCATGCGCTGTGGGGCTCGCACCAATTCGCCGACGCGGCCCGGGTGTTCGAGGCGCTCGGTCCGTACTACACCCCACCGCCCTGGTCCTACCGCACGCACAGCCCGGGCGACGCGGGCCTTGCGGAAGAGGTGTTCCTGCGCGCCCGCGGCCGGTGTCTCGCCGCCGCTCGCGGCACAAAGCCCTGACCCCATCCATCTCGACCCGTCCCTGTCCGCTGCGCACATCTCCCTTTCCCCGGAGGTACTTCGATGTCCATATCCCCGCCCACGTGGTCGAGTTCGGACCAGACTCCACCCAAGGACGAGGAGGAGCGGTTGCGGGAACTCGGCTATCAGCCGGTTCTGGCCCGCCGTATGGGGGGCTTCGGCAATTTCGCCATCAGCTTCTCCGTCATCTCGATCCTGTCCGGCTGCATGACGCTGTACGGCTTCGGTCTGAACACCGGCGGCCCTGCGGTCATGCTGTGGGGCTGGGCGGGCGTGGGCCTGTTCGTTCTCTGCGTCGGCATGGCGCTGGCCGAGGTGACGAGTGCGTACCCCACCTCCGGCGCGCTGTACTACATGGCCGACCGGCTCGGCGGCCGTAAGTGGGGCTGGTACACCGGCTGGCTGAACCTGCTCGGGCTGCTCGGCGCGATCGCCGGAATCGACTACGGCTGCGCCCTGTTCACGGGTGCCCTGCTGAATCTGCAGTGGGGCTTCAACCCCACGCCCGGCTCCACCATGCTCATCTTCATGTGCATTCTGCTGGTGCACGCCGTGCTGAACCTCTTCGGTGTGCGGCTGGTCAGCGTGCTCAACTCGATCAGCGTGTGGTGGCACCTCGGCGGTGTGGCCGTGATCGTCGGCGCCCTGGCCATCGTGCCGTCCCACCACCAGTCCCCCGAGTTCGTCTTCACCAAATTCGTCAATGACACCGGCTGGGACAACCCCATCTATGTGGCCGCGATCGGCCTGCTCCTCGCGCAGTACACCTTTTCCGGCTACGACGCATCCGCGCATCTGTCGGAGGAGACGTCGAACGCGTCGGTCTCGGCCGCCCGCGGCATCGTGCGCTCCATCTGGGTCTCCTGGATCGCGGGCTTCGCCCTGCTGGCGGGCCTGACCTTCGCCATCCAGGACTACGCGGGCACCCAGGCGAGCGACACCGGCGTCCCGCCGGCCCAGATCCTGCTCGACGCGCTCGGCACCGGCGGCGCGACCGCCCTGCTGCTGGTCGTGATCGTGGCGCAGCTGTTCTGCGGCAACGCCGAAGTGGCGGCCGCGAGCCGGATGGTGTTCGCGTTCAGCCGTGACAACGCGCTGCCCGGCTCCGCGCTGTGGCGCAAGGTCAGCCGCCGCACCCAGACCCCCGTCCCCGCGGTGTGGCTGTCGGTGGTCTTTGCCTGCCTGCTTGCGGTGCCCTCGCTGTCCTCGCCGACCGCGTACGGCGCGGTGACCGCGATCAATGTCATCGGTATCACGCCCGCGTACGCGATCCCGATCTACCTGAAGCTGCGTGCCAGGGACCGCTTCCAGCCGGGCCCGTGGAGCCTGGGCCGCTGGAGCAGGCCCATCGGCTGGATCGCCGTGGTCTGGGTGGCCGTGGTGACCGTGCTGTTCTGTCTGCCGCAGTCGAATCCGGTGACCGTCGACTCGATGAACTACGCCTCGATCGCCCTGGCCGCCGTGCTGATCCTGGCCACCGTGTGGTGGTTCGTGGCGCGCCGCTCGTACAGCACGCCGTCCGCGTACGGAACCGCCCGTGAGCAGGCGGAGATCTCGGACCAGATCGTCTGACGTACGGCGCTCGGCGTACGGCGCACGTGCAGAGGGGCCCGTTCAAGGACGGGCCCCTTGTCACCTCTTGTCGCTACCCGGCGGGCCTGCCGGTGACCTTGAGGCCACGCAGGCTGCCCACGTTGTCGAACGAGCCGAAGCCGACCCTGCCCGAGCCGAAGGTCTTGTCCACGGCGGTCATGAGCGGGTTCTTCGAGCCGTCGACATAGACGGCGATCTCTCCGCTGTCGGCGCAGTGCACCACGCGTACGTCGTGCCACGCCGCGTCCGCAACGGCGGGCGGCGCTCCGGTCGACCCGTTCCACTGGTGGTCGAGCCGCAGCCGGTCGGCGTCATTGACCACGAAGATCCCGTTGTGCGGGTAGATCGTGTTGTCGGACGACAGATGCGCGTAATAGAACTTCGTGTCCGACTGATAGCCGAAGACGATGATCACGTCCCGGTTGCTGATCTCGACAGGCGTGTCGAGCCGGACCTGGGTGTCGATCCGTACGGAGCCGAAGCGCGGGCCCGCCGTGAGGACCGCGTACTCGAACGGCCTGCGCGGTCCGGGACGGGCGACGCCCGCCTCGGCGAGGGTCACCTGGCCGCGCGGGAACTGCCACTTGGATGGCGTGACCGGCGTCCAGTTCCCGGCCGCGGTCACATGGCTCACCGTTGTGCCGCGGGTCGCGCAGTCGGCGAACTGCCGGGTCCCGGTGACCTTCCAGATCTTCCCGTTGGCCTTGGAGAGCAGATACAGCTCGCCGCGGGCGTCCCGCCCGAAACGCAGGTCGACCCGGGTGTCTCCGGCCAGTTCGGGCATGGTGACGCGCTTGCCCGTACGGTCGAAGAGCATCAGCTGGTATGTGGTGGCGAGCTGTCCCGAGCCACGGCGCATCGCGCTCGCCTCGGAGTACAGGATCCGGCCGTCGACGAGGTCGCCGTAGAGGTACTTGCCGCGCAGCGCCGGGGCGTCGTGGCCGCGGTAGACGAAGCCGCCGACGATGGCGCGGCCCAGGTCCGACTTGCAGTTCCAGGTGGCGGGCGGGTCGTGGTCGTAGGCGGCGACGGGGTAGGTGTAGCCGTTCTCCGCGTCGTTCGCGGGCAGCGGCAGCAGCCGGTCGCAGGGGTCGGTGGCGCCCTTGTCGTAGACGAAGGCGCCTTCGCGTTCGCTCCAGCCGAGGTTGTCCCCGGCGCGTACCTCGTAGACGCCTTCGACGGCGTGCTCGCCGATGTGCCCGAGGTACATCCGGTGCCGCCCAGCCGGGTCCCAGCTGAAGCGGTGCGGGTCGCGCATTCCGTACGCGTAGATCTCGCCGAGCGCGCCCTGCCTGCCGACGAAGGGGTTCGAGGCGGGGATGCCGTACTTGCCGTTGGCGCTGTTGCGGCCGCGCGGGTCGATACGGAGGATCTTGCCGTGCGGCAGGCTCAGTTCTTGCGGCTCGGTGTTGTTCACGCCCTGGGCGCCGTCGCCCGATGCGACGTACAGCAGTCCGTAGTCGCGGTCGGCGGGCCGGGCGGTGGGGTTGAAGTCGATCTGCTGGATGCCGTGGCCGCCGCCGGAGTAGCCGATGCGGAGCAGCTCGCGGCGGCTGCCGCTGAAGGTGTCCGCGGACGGGTCGTCGGCGGTCCACTCGGTGACGATGCCGTGGTAGTTGGTGGTCGCCTGCTGGGCGAAGTCCGGCTGGACGGTGGTGGCGGATGCCTTCTCGGTGTGGACCGTGTAGAACCTGCCGGTGCGGCGGAAGTCGGGGGCGAAGGTGACGAAGCCGAAGCCCGAACCCATGCCGCTGCTGGCGAAGAAGGCGGGGCCGACGGCCGCCGCGACGTCCAGATAGACGTGCGGCTGTCCGTGCTCGACAAGGTAGAGGCGGCCGTTGAGGTCGGGGACGGCCATCCGTCCGGAGTGGTCCGGGAGTTCGCTCAGGTAGTTGATCCGGGCATGGCGCTTGAGCCGCGGGTCGGTGACCGGGCCGGGTACGGGTTCGGTCTTCGGGAAGGAGGCGTACTCCTGGACGACCAGTCCGAGGCCGGACTGGACGGGCTTCTGCGGAATCGGGTCGTGGACCGCACCGCCCGCATCCTCGGCCCGGGCCGTGAAGGGTGTCGCCGCCAGCAGCGACACCAGCAGGGCAAGGGCGAACAGGGCGACAGCGACCGGGGATCTGTTGGTGCGGGGTACGAGCACCGCGTGACTCCTTCGACGGGGGCGGGGGCCGGGGGGCTCAACCATGTAACCGATGTCCCGCAGTCTGAACAACCGTCGTGCACGCACCAGTTGCGAATGCCTCGATCAACCGACTGTTCCTTGACACCACTTCATGTGATCCGTAGCGTCCTGTGCATAGATAGGATCATTGGTCACATACGAGAACGGGTGGGATTGTGAGTCCACGGCAGATCGTGGTGTCGGGCGGCGGTACGGGCATCGGGCTCGCAGTCGCCGAAGCATTCGCGGCGGACGGCGACAAGGTCACGCTTCTGGGCCGCCGGGAAGAGGTACTGCGCGCTGCGGCCGAGAAGCTCAACGCCACCCATGGGGAGGGCACGGCGAGTTGGTACCCGGCGGATCTCTCCGAGCCCGAACAGGTCCGCGGCGCGGCACAGTTCATCAGCGGGCGGACCGACGCCGTCGATGTCCTGGTGACCAACGCGGGCGGCAATGTCGGGTCCTCGCACGACGGCACCCTCGAAGGCATCGCCGAAAGCTACCGCGCCAACTTCGCCGCGAACGTACTGACTGCGGTGCTGCTCACGGAGGCTCTTCTCCCCCAGGTGCGACGGCCCGGCGGCCGGATCGTGCATCTGTCGTCGATCGCAGCGCTGCGGGGACCGGGGTCGTACGGTGGCTCGAAGGCCGCGGTCAACACGTACACCTTCGATCTGGCTCAGAAGGTGGGCGCGGACGGCATCACGGTCAACGCGGTGGCGCCCGGATTCGTCGCCGACACGGAGTTCTTCGGAGACCGCGCGACCCCGGAGTTCGTTGCCGCGCGGGTGGCTCAGACATTGACGGGCAAACCCGGTCTGCCCGCCGAGATCGCGGCGTCGGTCCGCTACGTCGCCTCCCCCGAGGCCGCGTATCTCACGGGCCAGATTCTGCACATCAACGGTGGTGCGGCGCTGGGCCGTTGATCTCGTTGACCGCCGATTGCGGGGCGCGGTGAGAGAATGACCGATCATGCCCTTCGCACAGGCGGCCGACGGTGCCGCGCTCCACTACGAGGTACGCGGCACCGGTGAGCCGCTGCTGCTGCTGAGCGGACAGTCGAACAGCCACCGCTGGTGGGACTCGGTACGGTCCGGCTTCGAAGCCGAGTTCACGACCGTCGTCATGGACTACCGCGGCACCGGCGACAGCGACCGGCCCGATACCGATACGTACAGCACGCCCGGGTTCGCCGAAGATGCGCTGGCCGTCCTCGACCACGCCGGAATCGGGCGGGCCCACGTGTACGGCAGCTCCATGGGCGGCCGGGTCGCCCAGTGGGTCGCCGCCGACCACCCCGAGCGCGTCGGCCGGCTCGTGCTGGGCTGTACCTCGCCCGGGGGGCCGCAGGCCGTCGAGCGCGGGCCCGAGGTCCGGCGGGCACTTGCGCAGCCCGACGCGGAGGCCGCGCACCGGGCCCTGCTCGAGCTCATGTACACGCCGGGCTGGCTGGCCGGGCACCCCGGCCCCTTCCACACCCTCGGCGTCCGTCGATGCCCGCCCACGCCCGGCGCCGCCATCTGCGGGCCAGCGCCCGCCATGACGCCTGGGACGCCCTGCAGCGGATCACGGCGCCGACGCTCGTCCTGCACGGCACGGACGATGTGTTCAACCCGACGGCGAACGCGCCGCTGATCACCGGTCGTATCCCGGACGCGCGCATGCACCTGCTCCCCGGAGCCCGGCACGCGTACTTCGAGGAGTTCGCCGATGTCGCCACGCCACTGGTGCTGGCGTTCCTCCGGGTGCGCGAGTATTCATGGTGTCCGGATGCCGCCGGGCCTTGATGGACGGACGCTGGAAACATGGCTGGACACCCGCCGATCGTTGTACACCGGATCTCCCCGTCGGGTGGCCGTCGAGTCACCGTGCGGGACCAGATCATGGGCCTGGCCCACTCCGATGACCAGTTGCTGGAATTCCTCCGCCGGGCCGGGCTCCCCGACGCCGACAACCTGCTCGACGACCCGACCTGGATCGAGTGGGTGGGCGACCGGCCCCACGAGTACGACCCCCTGGAGCTCCTGCCGTAGCCGCCGTTGTCAGTGCCTCGCGAGATGCTTGACGGTCCGACACCTTTCCAAGGGGGCAACCGACATGACCGACTCCGAACTCGCCGCGGCGCAGGCGTACGTACGACTGCTGCAGACCACCCGGGCCGTCCTCTCCGAGACGGAACAGCCGCTCCTGCCCCTGCCGTTGCTCACCGCCCCGATCGCCGAGGCGGACGAGGCGCTGCGCGCCCTCGGTATGGCGGGCAATGAAGCGGAGTTCTTCCGGCTGGTGACCAGGCTTCAACCGGCGCTGCGCGAGGACAGGCGGGTTTCCTGACACCGGCGTTCCCGTCAGGGCCGCGGGCTGTTGCGGCAGACGCGGAAGACGGGCTGCTCCGGGCCAACACCGCAATCGCTCCGACGAGGACGTCCCCCACATCGGGGACGAACTGGCCGTGGCCCGCGCCCTCAGCGAGCTGACC